>CAZKQK010000001.1:0-110177 GCA_964554865.1 uncultured Luteolibacter sp.
TGCTGCGTTTCCGCGTGAGATATTTCACGGACGGAGCGGTGATCGGGAGCCGTGGTTTTGTGAACGGTTTTTTCGAGGCGGCGCGGGAACGGTTCAGCGCGAGGCGCAAGGACGGCGCGCGGAAGATGCGTGGAAATGGTGCTGCGGCGGCAGGCGTGCTTTGGAGTGCGCGGGATTTGCGGGGGTGACCGTCTGTTTGTGACGTGTCGCGCGCTATCGTGATCATGACGGCTCCGATGCGCCGGGTTTGAGCCAGTAGAGCACGGCCATGCGGACGGCGATGCCGTTTTCCACCTGGTCGTTGATGAGCGAGCGTTCGTAGTCCATGACGGCGTCGCAGAGTTCGACGCCGCGGTTCACCGGTCCGGGGTGCATGATATAAAGTCCGCGTTTGCGGATTTCGTCGAGGCGCTCGTCGGTGACGCCGTAAAGTTTGTGATACTCGCGCAGGCTGGGGAAGAACTGGACGTCCTGCCGTTCCATTTGGACGCGGAGCAGATAGATGATGTCCGGTTGCCAGTTCATCGCCTCCTTGTAGGAAGTGAGGCGGCGGACGTTTTCCGGACCGCTGCGCGGGACGAGGGTGCCGGGGCCGAGGTAGGCGACATGGAGACCGATTTTCCTGAGGATGGCGCTGGTGGAGCGCGCGACGCGGGAGTGGAGGATGTCGCCGATGATGAGGACTTTCCTGCCCGTGGGATCTGGAAATTTCTCCTTGATGGTGAATGCGTCAAGCAGGGCCTGGGTGGGATGGGCGTGGGCTCCGTCGCCGGCGTTGATGACCGAGGCGCGGGTGAGGCGGGCGATCGCGCCCGGCAGGCCCGAGGCCTTGTGGCGGACGATGACGTAATCGGTCCGCATGGCCTGGAGGGTTTCGATGGTTTCCCTGACGGATTCGCCCTTTGTGATGGAGGATTGGGCGACATCGAAGTTGGTGACGTCGGCCGAAAGCCGTTTGGCGGCGACCTCGAAGGACGAGTGGGTGCGGGTGGAGGGCTCGTAGAAGAGCATGAGCACCGATTTGCCTTTCAGGGCCGGCACTTTTTTCACCGAGCGGGTGAAGAGGTCCTTGAAGGGAACGGATTGATCGAGGAGGTGGTCGATTTCACTCCGTTCAAGCGAGACGATATCCAGCAGGTCTTTACGCGGCATGCCTGAGTTGTGGGAAGTAGTGGAGGGCGCCGAAAACGATGACAAACAACGCGATGATGAGGATGAAAGCCGCGTGGTGGCGTGAGAGCGGGCGGCGCATGACAATGGCGGCGGCGATCAGCAGGGCCGCGGTCACACAGCCGACGGTGGCGGCGAGCGGATAGTCCTCGAAGATGAAGCAGGCTGCTCCGGACGCGGCCATGACATACCCGGGAGCGATCAGCGCGGGATGGGCGGGAAGAAGCTTTGGGTCAGGAGGCGCGGTATTGAGCAAGGCCAGGGCTTCACGGCGGCGGATTTCGTTCATTTCCTCATCGCTGTGCCGACGATAGGGGATCTTTCCGCGTTCGTCGGTTTCCGGACGTGGGGCGAGGGGGATTTGCTCGGATTTTCTCAACGAGCGAACGGGTTTCGGATCGAGTTTTTTGGGGGGAGGCTCGGGCTCGAGCGCTGGTGTGGGCGCGCTCCGCGGTTCGACGGGAGATGATGGAGGGGCAGATAGACGTTCGGAGCGCCTGAGGGAATGCACGGCCTTGGGCCCAGGCATCGGTTCGAGCGTCGCCGTGCCGGCGTCATGGGCGAGATCCGTCTTGTGGATATGGGAACCGAGGGTTTCCGAAGGAGAGTCGGCGGCGGGGAGACCGTGGGGAAGAGCGCCGGGCGCGACGCCGAGGGATTCGCGGAGCCGGGCGATCTCCTCGGGTGATTTCTTGCGCTGGGGAAGCGGGCTCATGGGGTTTCCTTGCGGACGACACGCACTTCGTCGCGGCCGTCCGTCCCTTCGAGCGAGACCAATACATGATCGAGGCGGAGTGTGTCCAGAGAGATGCCTACGTAATCTGGCTGAATGGGCATTTCGCGGTGGCCGCGATCGATGAGGACGGCGAGTTCCACCTTTCCCGGGCGGCCGTAGTCGGAGAGGGCGTCAAGTGCGGCGCGGATGGTGCGGCCGGTGAAGAGCACGTCGTCCACCAGAATGATGTGGGCGCCCTCGACAGGAAACGGAATGTCGGTTTCCTGAATCGCCGGGTTTTCGTGCAGATGCTCGAAGTCGTCCCGATAGAGGGAGATGTCGAGGATGCCGAATGCGAGTTCGCGGTCGTCCTGGGAGAGTTGGTTGAGGACGCGCTCGGCCACCTCGTCTCCGCGCGAGCGGATGCCGACGAGGGCGATGGGCGCGCCGGCCGTGCGGGACCGGATGTCATTGGCCAGGCGTTCGACGCCGGCGGCGATGTCATCGGCGGTGAGTATCTGCTCGTCCATGGTTCAATCGAAGTTGAGGATGCCGATGTCACGGCGGCGTTGCAAGCCGTCGAAGGATATGAGGTCTGCGGCGGCGTGGGTCTTGGTGACCGCCTCCATACGGCTTGCACCTCCGGAAACCACGGCGAGAACGCGTCCGCCGTCGGTTTCCCACTGCCCGTTGGTGTTTTTCCTGGTGCCGGAGTGGTAAACCCGGAAATCGCCGGACGTTTCAAGGCCGACGATTGTATCACCGGAGTGCGAGCTTTCCGGGTAGCCCGCCGAGGCGAGGACAACGCAGACGCTCCATCCGTCATCGAAGGAGATGAGATCGGGTTTCAGTTCGCCTTTTGCTCCCGCAAGGCAGAATCCGGCCAGATCGCCATTCACCAGCGGCATCACCGCCTGGCACTCGGGATCGCCGAAGCGGCAGTTGTATTCAATCACCTGCGGACCGGTGGGCGTGAGCATGAGCCCGAAGTAAAGGAAACCGCGATAGGGCAGGCCTTCCCGGCGCAGGCCATCGACGGTGGGGCGGACGATTTCGATCTCGATGCGGTCGAGTGTTTCCTTCGGTATGAGATTGCGGCTGGCCACGGCTCCCATGCCGCCGGTGTTTGGGCCGTGGTCGCCGTCGAGCGCGCGTTTGTAGTCACGGGCCGGAGTGAAGACCTGATAGGTGTCGTCCACGATGGCGGCAAAAACCGAAACCTCGGGACCAGTCAGGCATTGCTCGACGAGCACGCGTCCCTCACCGAAGCGCCTGCGGCCGAAAACCTCGTCAAGAAACCCCATGGCCGAGGGTTCGTCCGGACAGACCGCCACGCCCTTGCCAGCGGCCAGACCATCGAACTTGAGCACGGTGGGATACTCGCCGCCGATGGCGGAAACGGCTTCTTCGAGTGTGCCGACCGCCGTCGCGCGAGCGGTGGGGATTCCGTTTCCAACAAGAAAGTCCTTCGCGAACTCCTTGCTGGCCTCCAGTTGGGCGGACTGTTTCGGCGGTCCCCAACAGGGGATGCCTGCGGATTCGCAGAGGTTTGCCAGGCCTTCGCCGGCGACGAGGTAGCTTTCCTCGCCGGCGACGCAAAGGTCGATGGAATTGGCCGTCATCCATGAGATGAGGCTCTCGATGCCGTCCGCGGCGACCGGTTTCGCGATGCCGAATATCGCGTCGCTCCCCGGAAAGCAAAACAGTTCGGGATTCCCCGGGGAATCCGCCAACGCGCGAACCAGCGCGTGTTCGCGCCCGCCTTTTCCTACGACCAGAATTCTCATCCGCGGCGGTTCTCGCGGAATCCCGGAAAAGACTCAACCCCGAAACGCCGCGTTGAAAGAAAGAACGCGGTTGAATGGTAGGCCGGTTCCTGCGAGGAAACCCATCCAATCCAACACCAACGATCCGATGAAAGCACTGATTCCATGCACATTGACCGGAGCGGCCGCGATTTTCATCGTGGCCCAGAGCCCCTCGGGCGAGCAGCCCCCCCCGGGAGCCGCTGAAAAGATCGCAGCGGCATTGCCCGCCGAGGCCTATGCCAGGCCGGCCAAGCCGCGAAAACTCCTCGTTTTCTCCAAGACCAACGGTTTCCGCCACGCGTCCATCGCCACCGGCAAGGTCGCCTTCGCCGAGATGGGCCGCAAAACCGGGGCCTTCGAGGCGGTCATCAGCGAAGACCTCGCCGACTTCGAAGTGGACAAGCTCAGAACCTACGACGCCGTTTGTTTCCTGAGCACCACGATGAACGTCTTCCAGCCGAATCCGAACGATCTGAAATCGATGTCCGAGGATGACAGGAACGCCGCCTTCGAACGCGAGAAGCGGCTCAAGGAAAACCTCATGAAATTCGTGAAGGCCGGCCGCGGATTCGTCGGCATCCACGCCGCCACGGACACCTGTTACGAGTGGGCCGAA
This sequence comes from uncultured Luteolibacter sp., assembly GCA_964554865.1. Lineage (GTDB taxonomy): Bacteria > Verrucomicrobiota > Verrucomicrobiia > Verrucomicrobiales > Akkermansiaceae > Luteolibacter. The sequence continues at coordinate 4,310 of CAZKQK010000001.1, forward strand.
TATGGCAAAATGATAAACGGTTTCTTCGACGGCCACCCGTGGAATGCCGACACGCCGGTGAGCATCAAGGTGGAGCCCGGACAGGAGAAACACCCGCTGGTGGCCATGTTCGAGGGCGGAAACGTCGAGTTCAAGGAGGAGATCTATCAACTCAAGGATCCCTACGATTCGAAAGCCGTCCACATGCTGCTGCGGCTGGACACGGAAAGAACCAACATGACCCTCAACGGCATCAAGCGCACCGACAAGGACTTCGGCGTGGCATGGGCGCGCCATTGGGAGAAGGGGCGCGTGTTTTACTGCTCCCTCGGCCACAACCATGACATGTATTGGCATCCCACCGTGCTGCGCCACTACCTCGCCGGCATCCAGTGGGCGATCGGCGACTACAAGGTAAGGGTAAAGGACGGCAAATGACGGGCACCGCGCGCATGCTTTTGGCGGCCATCGCCCTGACCGCATCCGCCGTGGCGGCGGAGCGGCCGAATGTGCTGCTCATCACCATCGATGACCTGCGCAACGACCTCGGCGCGCTGGGAGCCCCGCATGCGAAGACCCCATCGCTCGACTCCTTCGCGGCAACGGCGCGGATTTTCTCCAACCACTACGTCAATGTGCCCACCTGCGGCGCATCGCGGTGCGCGCTGCTGCGCGGCCGCTATCCGGACAAGCCGGCGTTTCTGGACAATGACGCGATGAAGTCCACCCGGTCCGCATGGGCGCGACGCAGCCTCCCCGCCCTGTTTCGCCAAGGCGGATACCGCACTCTCGCGCTCGGAAAGATCACCCATTACCCCGGAGGGCTCACCGGTCGCGACTGGGCAGACGGTTCGCCCGAACTGCCCGGTGCCTGGGATCGCTCCTGGGTTCCCGAATCCCCATGGAAAAACCCCAGGGCGATGATGCACGGATACGCCAACGGCGCGCCGCGGATCCCGGGCAAAACACCCGCGTGGGAGGCGCACGACGGACCGGACACCGCCTATCCGGACGCATGGGTGGCCAACGAGGCGGTGAAAACCCTCGGCGAACTCGCGGATTCGGACCGCCCCTGGTTTTTCGCCGTCGGTTTCTTCAAGCCGCACCTGCCCTTCGCCGCGCCGTCCCGGTGGTTCGGTCTCCACGCCGCCGGAATACCCGCTCCGCCCGCCAAAGCCCTCGCGAAACCCACTTGGCCCTCAAGCTGGCACGGCAGCAGGGAACTGCTGGGAAACTACGCCTCGCCCACGGGAAAATCCCCCGATGACGCCCAGGCCGCGAAACTCCGCCAGGCCTACGCCGCCGCCACCAGTTATATGGACGCCCAACTCGGCCGCGTGCTTGACGCCCTGCAACGGACCGGTCTGCACCGCAACACCATGGTCGTCGTTTGGAGCGATCACGGATACCTGTTAGGAGAGCACGGCATCTGGGGAAAACACTGCCTCTTCGAGCGGGCGCTCCTTTGTCCGCTCATCATCCGCGTCCCGGGACAACGCGCGCCGGGAACCACCAGCCGTGCGGTCGTGGAAACCGTTGACATCATGCCAACCCTCGCCGATTGGTGCGGTCTCGCCACTCCCGCGGATGCCGACGGCCGCAGCCTGCGCCCGCAGATCGAGAACCCCTCCGCCGCATCGGAGAAACCCGCCGTCTCGTTCTGGGGAAACCGCCGCTCCATCCGCGACGACCGCTGGCGGCTGACCATCCGCGGCGCGAAGGCGCTCGACGAGGAACTCTACGACTACAAGGATGACCCGTGGGAGACCCGCAATCACGCCGCCAGGCATCCGAAAGTGGTCGTGCGCCTCAGGGAGCGGCTTGAGAAAATGCCGCAGCCGTCCCCACGCTGAGCCCCACCCGGTCCCTGTCTCACCTCTGGCACCTCGGGCACCAATATGTCGAGCGCTGGCCGAGCGTGGTGTGCCGTATCACCGTGCCACACACGCGGCACGGCCCGCCGCTCCGTTCGTAAACCGAAAGCCGCTGGCGGAAATAACCGGGCTCGCCATCGGACTTCAGGAAATCCCTCAGGGTCGTGCCACCCTCGCGGATCGCGTCGGACAACACCTCCCGGATCGCCTCGACCAACCTCGCCAGCCTCGGCCGGGACAGCCGGTTCGCCCGCGTCTTCGGAAGGATGCCCGCGCGGAACAAGGCCTCGGAAGCATAAATGTTTCCCACGCCCACCACCACCTTGGCGTCCATGATCACCGGCTTGATCGCGGCGGACCGCCTCGCGCAGGCCGCATGCAGGCAATCCACCGTGAAACCCTCCTCCAAGGGCTCCGGTCCCAGACCCGCCAGCAACGGATGTGCCGCCGGATCTCCATGCAGGCGGAGGAAAACACCGAAGCGCCGCGGATCATGGAAACGCAGTTGTTTCCCGTTCGAAAGCGTGATGCCCACATGATCGTGCGTCTTCCACGCATCGCCCGGTGAGATCGCCCGCAGGCTCCCGGACATGCCGAGATGAATCAGCACCGCGCTGCCGTCATCAATCGCCAGGATCAGATACTTCGACCGCCGTTTCACGGAAACGATCCGCCGCCCGCCGATGTCCGGCAGATCCCTTGAAACCGGCTGCCGCAGGTCGTGGCGGCGGATGATCACCTCGCGCGCCACCGCGCCCGTCACATGGGGCTCGATGCCCGCGCGGGTGGTTTCCACTTCGGGTAGTTCAGGCATGACATGTTATCTAACGGAAAACAAACAGGCTCGCGGCGCATACATGGCAAACGCTGCCGGCCAGGACAAACAGGTGCCAGATCGCGTGATTGAAGGGAAGCCTGTGCCATGCGAAAAACACGACGCCCAGCGAGTATGCCAAACCGCCCGCCGCCAGCAGCGCCAGCCCGCCCGCGGCGAGGTTCCGCCAGAGGGGGGCCAGCGCGATCACGATCAGCCAGCCCATCAGCAGATACAGGGCGGTGGACATCCAGTGGTCCTTGCGCCCTCCCCACAGCGTTTTCACCAACACGCCGCCCAGCGCCATCAACCACACCGTCCCGAAGATCGACCAACCCCAAGGCCCCTTCAGCGTCACCAACGCGAAGGGCGTGTAGGATCCGGCGATCAGCAGATAGATGCAAATGTGATCGATCGTCTGGAACCTCGCCTTCCACCCCGGCGAGGTGAAGAAATGATACAGCGTCGAGCAGGCATACATCGCCACCAGCGAAGCGCCGAACACCGCGGCCGAGACCACCTCCAGCGGATCGTCCGCAGCCAACACCAGCATTACGACAAGCGCCGCCACCGAGAAAACGACACCCAGCGCGTGGGTGACCAGACTGGCGACCTCCTCACGGTGCGAGTCGCAGAGCTGGGATCGCTCGTGGCAGCTGACATTCATTTCCCGCCGCTGTCCATCGCGCCGGATGCCCCGCTTGTCCAGCGCCCATCCTCCCCGGCCACCCCGTTTTTCCGGGGTGTTGGCTTGTTTTGCCCGCCTTCCCGCGTCAAAGCAGCCCCGTGCATCAGGCATTCATCCTCGGCGCGGGTCTCGGCACCCGCTTGCGTCCGCTCACCAACCATCTTCCCAAGCCGCTGGTTCCCTTGTTCCACCGGCCGCTGGCGGCGTGGACCGTGGACGCCTGCCGACGCGCGGGCATCAGCCGCTTCGCCATCAACACCCACCACCTTCCGGAGCATTGGGACGACTTTCCCGAGGCGGCCGGACTCGATCCCGAGGACGTCCGGTTTTTCCACGAGCCAATCCTGCTCGATACCGGCGGCGGCCTCAAAAACATCCGCGAGTGGATGGGCGACCGGCCAACCCTCGTCCACAACGGCGACATCCACTCCAGCCTGCCTCTGGAGAAACTCATCGCCGCCCACCGATCCGGCAGCCACCCCGTCACCCTCGCCCTGCGCTCCGGCGGCGCGGACCGGCGCGTCGCCTTCGATCCCGCCAGCGGCCTCGCCATCGACGTGCGCAACGAACTCGGCATCGCCAAAGACACCCACGTCTTCAGCGGAATCTACTGCGTAAACCCGGATTTCCTCGATCTCATTCCCACCGGCTCCGTCATCTCGGTCATCCCCGCGTTTCTCGAACTCGCCCGCCAGGGCCGCCTCGGCGCGGTGCTGTTGGATGAGGGCGAGTGGCTCGACCTCGGCGACCGCGATTCCTATCTCTCCGCCCACCGCGGACTCCGGCTCGCCCTGCGGATCCATCCCCTGGCCACCATCGAAGCCGGCGCGGATGTGACCGCATCCGTCATCGGCCCCGGAGCCGTGATTGAAAGCGGCGCCATCGTCCGGGAATCAGTCGTCTGGCCCGGGGCGCACGTGACTGGGAATGCCGTTCTCGATCACTGCATCGTCTGCGGAAACGATCCTGTTAGAGGAAGCCACCGCGATACGGGCCTTTGATATCCGTTATTCAGCAACTCCTGATCATCAGAATCCGCTGGCCTTTTTCCGCTTGCGGGATGTTTCCCCCATCGTTGGACTCCCGGTCATGCGACCCGCGCGCGAACGCTTCCAATCCATCATCGCGCTGCTTCTGACTTTCTCGTTCGTGGCGGCAGGCACCTCCGCATCCGCCCAACAGGCGCGGGTGAACCTCGCCGATGGATTCGATTTCCCGGTCGGAAAACCCAATGCCGATGGCTACTACAAATCGCGCGGACTCCGCCTGCGCTCGCCCCAGCACTTCGGCGAGGACTGGAACGGCCGCGGCGGCGGGGATTCCGATCTCGGCGATCCCGTTTACGCCATTGCCGACGGCGTCGTCACCTTGTCCGCAAACGTCCGCCTCGGTTGGGGAAACGTGGTGCTCACCCGCCATGCCCTCCGTGATCCCGCGTCCGGCCAGGTGAAGTACATCGACACCCTCAACGGCCACCTCGACAAGATCATGGTGCGCACCGGCCAGATGATCAAACGCGGCCAGCAGATCGGCACCATCGGCACCAACTTCGGCATGTATCCCGCCCATCTTCACTTCGAGATCCGGCACAACATCCACATCGGCCTGCATCGCAACGGCGTGCCCTCGGACCTTGTCAACTGGGCGGATCCCACCCAGTTCATCAACAAATACCGCAAGCTCAACCGCGAGTGGCGTCCCGTGCCCGTGCCCACCGGCACCTACAGGGATTTCAATGGCGCGAAAGGCCTGTGACGGGAATGAAAGGCCGCGCACCAGCCAAAGGCACCTGGTTCACCGTGCTGCTCGTCGTCGCGGCGCTCGCCGTATGGATCCTCGAAAACCGCGGGATTTTCGAAAAATCACAGCCCGCTCCCGCCTGCGGGGTTTCCCGCGAAAGGAAAACTCCCGCCCGCCCCGAACCCGCCCGCCCGCAAACCAAGGCGGAAAAAACCGGCCGCTACGAAACCCACCGCGGCTGCACCCTCGCCGAATACCGCAACAACGATGGCGACAGCTTCAAGGTCCGCCTCCCGGACGGCCGGGTGGCTGAATTCAGGCTCTACTTCGTCGATACTCCCGAAAGCGCCTTCAAAACCTACCGCGGCGGTGGCAACAACCACGCCCGTATCCGCCAACAGGCCGCAGACCTCGGCGGCATCGCCCCCGAACAAGCGGTCGGAATCGGCAAAAAAGCCAAATCCCTCACCCTCGGGCTCCTCGGCCGCGCACCCTTCACCCTCCACACCGAGTGGGACAGCCCCTATCAGAACGAGCGCTATCACGCCTTCATCAAGGTGAAACCGGACGGAAAAAACCGCTGGCTGCACGAGTTGCTCGTCGAGCAGGGCCTCGCCCGCATCCTCACCAAAGCCGCCGACCTCCCCGACGGCACCCCTGCCTCACGCCACAAACAACACCTGCGCGAACTCGAATCCGCGGCCAAACGCGCCGAAGCCGGCGCCTGGGGTCTCTGAAATGATCCGCCAGGCTCCCGTTTCCGGCTGTTTTTCCGGGTTCAATCGGGAGTTTCCACCGCCGCCGGACGATGGCAGGATTCCTCGCCCCGGAACCCCATGCGGAAAATCCTTTTTCTCACCCTTCCGCCGCTCGCCGTCATCCTCACCGGCGGTGCGGCATGGTGGTTTCACGCCGAAATCGCGGAAACATGGCAATCCCTTCAGGCGCAGCCGGACCAAACCTTCAACGGCGCTCCCCGGCCCGATCCCCAAACCTACTCCCGCCTCACCGCCGACCTCAAACACTGGCGGGAAAAACTCGCCGCCACTCACCGCTCCGCCCGCAATGACTCGGAACGCGAGGCAGCCGAACACGACGCCCGAATCCTGTTGGAAACCGCGCTGCCGGAAATGATGCGCTGCTGGCTCGGCACCCCGTGGGACTTCAACGGCACCGCCGCCAAGCCGGGTTCGGGCAAAATCGCATGCGGCTACTTCGTTTCCACCGTCCTCATGGACGCCGGCTTCCGGGTGGACCGCTATCGACTCGCCCAGCAGCCCTCATCCAACATCCTGCGCTCCTTTCTTCCCAAGGAAGGCTGCGAACTCACCGTCGGCCAGCCCTACGACGCCTTCATCGCCGCCACCTCCGCGCGCCAGCCGGGCGTCTACCTGACCGGGCTCGATACCCATGTCGCCTTCATCGTCATCAGCCGGCACGGCGGCCACGGGCAGGGAAACATCCGCTTCATCCACTCCTCCGGATCCAGCCCTTGGAGCGTCGTCGACGAATCCCCCGATCAGGCCGTGGTCCTCAAGCAATCCAAATGGCGCATGCTCGGAAACCTCACCGCGGACCGCAGAGTCATCCGACGCTGGCTGCACAGCCAACCCATCGCCGTCCACCGCCAATAGCCCAGCCCAAAGGCCAAAAATATCAAGAGACAGAAATAATTGGATTTCGTCTTGCGGGCATGACTTTGAGCTGGAGGGCGCGTCCACCTGGACAACGCGCCCGGCAACAAAGTGGCGTCAAAAAACACATCACCAAACCACTCGGAAGAGGAGTGGCACCGGGTGGATTTCCAGCAGGGGGAAAGAAGGGGCCTAAATCACCTCGCAAGCCGGATATCCGGGTAGTCGCGGTCGGCCGCTCACAAACCCGCCGGATGCCTGACCACGGTCCCCGAGGCAGGGCGGGTGCGGGTGTGCCACCGCGGGCCGGAGCGGTCCGCGCCCCAGCCGGTATCGAGCCGCAGGCCGGCCACGGTCATGAAGACGTGGCCGCGGCGGGTGTAAACGGTGATCCACCTGCCGTAGCCCTTTTTGCCGTAGTTGAAGTATCCGCTCGATGGCATGGAACCCTTGAGCAGCCCCGCCTCCCGCAGCACGTAGGAGACGGTGCCGGAGCAGTCATAGCCGCTGTCGTTGTGCCGGGCGTGGCCGCCGCCCCATTTGTAGGGCTTGTTCTGCAGGCGGTTGCCGGCGGCGATGGCCTTCTTGACGGCGGGCGGCGCATTGCGCGGGGCGATCGCCACTCCGTTCCGGAGCATGGCGGAGCGGCCGTGCTGGAACTGGTAGGAAACCGGACGTTTCGCCTTCACCTGGCTCGAACAGGAAACCAGACCGCCGCAAAACGGCAGCAGCGCGAGACAGATAACGAGGGCGGTTTTCACGGCGTCGAGGATATGTAAAAATTTAAGAAAATCAAAATAAAATTTATTCCGCCTGGCTCAGGAAGGCGATCACCCCGGCCAGGGCCCGCGAGCGGTGGCTGAAGGTGTTTTTCACGTCCTCGCCCAGTTCGGCGAAGGTCTTGTCATAACCGTCCGGGATGAAGAGCGGATCGTAACCAAATCCCGCGCCACCCCGCAGGGTATCGATGATCCGGCCCTCCACCGTGCCCGGGAAATCCGCCACCGCCCTGCCATCCCGGGCAAGCACCATGGTGCAGCGGAACCGGGCCCGGCGATCCGTTTTCCCATCCATTTCGCGGAGCAGGCGTTCGTTGTTGCGGCCGTGGTCGCCCTCGATCCCGCCGAAACTCGACGACCACACGCCCGGCGCGCCGCCGAGCGCGTCCACTTCCAGCCCGGAATCATCGGAAAGCACCCAACCCCCGACCACGCGGCTGACGCCCTCCGCCTTCAGGCGCGCGTTTTCAAGAAATGTGGTGCCCGTTTCCTCGATCCGGGGAGTGTCCGGAAAATCATTCGAATCCAGCACCTCGAAGCGGTCGCCCAGCATCGCGCGGATTTCCGCGGTCTTGTGGGAATTCCGGGTGGCGACGATCAGGCGGGGCGCTGGATGCATGCGGCTGGAAATGCCGGAAAAACTCCCGGCCGCCAAGTTTTTCGAATAATCCGGCCACCGATGACGCTAAAGCGCATGATGAAAGCGATCACCTGGCTGGCCTCCCTCACCGTGGGAGCCGCCGCCCTCACCGCCTCGGCATTCGCCACCACACCCGAAGGATGGTCCGCGGACCTGGAGAAAGCCTTCGAGGAGGCGAAAAGGGAAAACAAGAACCTGCTTGTCGAGTTCACCGGATCGGACTGGTGCCCGCCCTGCATCGCCATGCGCAAGAATGTCTTCACCAAGAAGGAGTTCATCGAGAGGGCCTCCAAAAGCTTCATCCTCGTCGAACTCGACTTCCCGAACAGCGATCCTGAACTCAAGAAGAAGAACCAGCAACACCTCGGGAAATACCGTGTCGATGGTTTCCCCACCGTCATTCTCTTCGATTCCGCAGGCAAGGAGTTCTCCCGCTTTGTCGCGTCGAAATATCCGAAGACGGAAGATTTCCTAAGGCGCCTCGACACCGCGCTTGAGCACAAGGAACTCGACTGATCGAACCACCCACCTCCACACCAACCATGAAAAACCTGTTACGCGGCCTCGCCGTTTTCGCCGCCACCACCGCCTTCGCCCTCTCCGCCACCGAAGGCTGGACTGACAACTGGGAGGCCGCCAAGGCCCGCTCGAAGGAGGAAAAGAAACCGATCCTCATCTACATGACCGGCTCCGACTGGTGCGGATGGTGCAAGAAACTCGAAAAGGAGGTCATTTCCAAGGAAGCCTTCATGGATTTCGCCAAGGAACACTTCGTCCTCATGGAGGCGGACTACCCGAGGCAGAAGGAACAGGCGGCCGAACTGAAAGAACAGAACGCCGCGTTGAAAAAGAAATACCTCGCCGGTGGTTATCCGACGATCTGGCTGCTCGATGCCGAGGGCAACAAGCTCTCCGGGGATCTCGGCGAGATCGAAGGCGGCGTGGACGGCTACATCGCCAAGCTCAAGGAGCTGCTGGAGAAACAGAAAAAGTAAGCGCGGCCGCTCCGCCCGCGTATGGGCTTGGGTGAATCCGTTTGTCAAACCGCTGGCCGCCCTCGTTTTCCTCATCGCCCCCGCCGCCCTTGCGGCCGAACCGGAAGTCATCAGGGACATCGCCTATCACTCCGCTGACAGGCCCGTCGATGATCCGCGGAATCGCTGTCTCCTCGACCTGCGCCTGCCGGCGGAGCGGAACGGATTCGCCACGCTTGTCTGGTTCCACGGCGGCGGCCTGACCGGTGGCGCGAGGGAGTTTCCCGCGTTTGCCGGTGAAAACGTGGCGCTCGTTGGCGCGGGATACCGCCTCTCACCCCAGGCGAAGCCGGAGGATTTTCTAACAGACGCGGCGGCGGCAGTCGCATGGACATTGCGCGGGATCGCGGGCCGCGGCGGGGACGCGAAGAAGGTCTTCGTCGGCGGTCACTCGGCCGGCGGATGGCTCGCCGCGATGATCGGCATGGAGCCGAAGTGGCTTGCCGCCCACGGATTTTCCAACAAACAACTCGCCGGCATCATCCCGGCAAGCGCGCAGGCCACCTCGCATTTCCACATCAAGGAACTGCGGGGCATCAAGACGGATCCGCTGGTGCCGGTGATCGATTCCTTCGCGCCGCTCGCCCATGTGTCACGCGACCTGCCGCCGATCTGCCTCATCCTCGGCGACCGCCGGATCGAGTGGCCCTGCCGGGTGGAGGAAAACGAACTGCTGGCCGCCACGCTGAAACGCCTCGGCCATCCGGACGTCGAGTTTCACGAACTTGCGGGACTTGATCACGGCACCGTGGCCAATGGCGCGGCTGATATCATGCCGGCTTATATCAAACGAATCACATCAGGTGAAAAAACCGGGCCGCCCGCCGAAACCATCCGCCCCTTCATTGATGACACCGCGCCCGGCTTCCGCGAGCTGACCGCGGCGGACTTCGCCAAGGTCAACAGCGCCGACGACACCTGGCAATGGCGTGATGGCATGCTGGTATGCACCGGCCAGCCCTTGTCCGTGATGCGGACCGTGAAGGAATACCGGAACTTCGAGATGGTCGTCGAGTGGTCCCACCAGCAGGCGGCGGGCAACTCGGGACTATTCGTCTGGGTCACGCCGGAGTCCGTCGGGCGTCTGACAAACGAGGGCAAACCCGGGCTACCGTCCGGCATCGAAGTGCAGATGCTCGATCACGGTTACACCGAAAAGATCAAGGCCGCCGGCAAGCCGACCGATTGGTTCGGCACCAATGGCGATGTCTTCGCCGTGGGAGTGAAAATGACGCCCTTCCCACCGCTTTCCCCGGACGGAAGCCGCAGTTTCCCCCGCAAGCGCCTGGCGAAAGGCCATGGCGAGTGGAACCATTACCATGTCCGCGCCATCAACGGCGAAGTCCGTCTCTGGGTGAACGGCGAGGAGGTGTCGGGCGGCACCAACTGCGATCCCGCGCAAGGCTATCTCTGCCTGGAAAGCGAGGGCTCGCCCATCCATTTCCGCAAGCTGCGCATCCGCGAGCTTCCTTGAAAGATATCACACATGCCAATGCGCGAGAAACGTGGCCGCCGATGCCGGATCGTTGAGGAAAATCCCCGGCCCTGCGACCAGGGCGGCGATCTCCGCGTTTGTCAGAGATTGCTTGCGGAGGATGCGCAGGAATCCTTTGCCATCGCCGGGGCCGCGCCTCGCCCATTCCCGCGCGATGCGGCCCATGGTCATGCGGACGTTCATCTCCACCACCGGTTTGAGCGCGGTCGATCCGTCGGCGCGGCGGTGAACCATCGCGTCCACGCACAGGGGGCCGCGGTAACCTCGTAACAACTCCGCGATGAATGGCGGCAGGCGTTGCTGATAGAGAGCGAGCGCACCGGCATCGCGGAACAGGAACTCCGCGATCTCCGGAAGCATCAGGTTTCCCCATTTTTTCGCCACACGGATTCCGAGGAAACGCCCGGCCGCGTCGTTCTCCATCACGGTGAAGCCGAGATGCCTCACCGCGCCATCGGGCATCGCCTCGTAGAGCGCGGAGAAATCCAGCACGCGGTCCAGCCATGGTTCGACCACCACCGCGCCATGGGCGGCGATGGTATTATCTATCCAGCCACGGGTTTTCTCCGGCAGGCTTTGGCGGTTCACCCGCAAGTGCCCGCGTCCCGCACAAGCGAACGGCGCCTTGAGCAAGGCTTGGCCGGATGCGAGATGCGCCTCGATATCCTCCAGCGCCGCAGCCGGATCACGATGCCGCTTTCCGGTTTCCGGAACCTCGCCGAGCATCGCCTCGAGCCGCAGTCCGATTTCCTTGGAAAACCACTCCGCCGGTAACGCTTCGCGAAATCCCAGAGGCATGCCCGGCGAGACATCCTCGGCGCAAAAGCGCAGCCGCTCGACCGCATCCGGCGACCACGCCCAGGGCCTCAGCCCGCCGAGCTTGCGGCCGGGAGAAACATCGCCACACAGGATTTCCGGCAGCTCGTAACCCGCTTTTCGCAATCGCGAAAGATGCTCCACCGGAGGCTCGCCACGCATCAACAACGCGTCATCGCGGCGGCAACATCCGAGCATCAGCGATTCAAGATCCCGTTCGAGCGCAAGCGCGATCTTGTCCGGCCGCCACGGTTTTCCAACAAACGCGGCGCGCGCGTGGGACTCGGCGTTCGGATTGAACCAATGCACCACAGGCGTGCGGCCTCGCGAGACTTCGCATACTTCAAGCCGACGGATGAAATCCTCATCAAAGCCGATGATCCGCCGGCTCTCCGGGTTGAACGGCGCAAGCCCCTTCGCCCGCGCCGGGGTGAGCGGAAACGAAAGGCATCGCCGGAATCCATCCCAGTCCGATTCACCACGCTCCTTCCAGCGCCGGAACCACTTCAGCCCATGGCCCACATGGCCGATCTCATCCAGATGGATCTTTTCCAACACCGCAGCCGTCGCCGTATCACCCACCTGTCGGAACAATCCGGCGTAATGTTTCGAGAAATCCAGATTCGCCTGTTCGAAAGTCAGGTTGAGCCGCGTGACAAAATCCAGCGGCGTCTCCATCGGCGCGACGATGCGCCAGAAGTGGTCGTTCACCGGCAGCTCGCCGAAGTGGATGCCGCACCCGCGCATCCGCCGCACATACATCATCGCGTGCGCCTGCTCCTCGCGCATCGCCTCATAGACTCCGGCGCGGTATTCCTTCGGCGCGTCCGGGAATCGCAGCAACACGAGCGCCATCAGCTCGGCAGCCAGCAACTCATGGTTGGCCAGGAAATGCAGCATCACCCCGCGCTCGCGCTCGTCGTCGAGGCGGTTCGTCCCCGGGAAATCAGCGCGCACGCCATCACCCCTCACCCGCAGTTCCCGCGGCCGACCCGGCGCGTCCGGCAGCGCGATGGCGCGCCCCGCCTCGTCATCCGACGCCGTCAGCGGCCCGAGCCGGAGTTTCTCCTCCAGCGTCTCCGCGAACAACACCCGCTCGGCGATCTCACGCATCCCGCTCACCCCTCCATCCTGACCTCTCCGCCGGATTCCGCACGCCCGGATTTTTCCCCGCCCTCCCGCCTGACGGGGTTTTCCTTTTCAAGCCCGGCCCCTTTCCCCACAGTCCCCGGCCTTTCACGACCATGTCCGACGCCCGCAAACCATTCCCGTTCCGCGAATTCGAGCCCAAATGGCAGCAGCGCTGGGAAACCGAAAAAACCTTCCGCACGCCCGGCCCGGGTGACGAGGGATTCGATCCCGCCAAGCCGAAATACTACGTGCTCGACATGTTCCCCTACCCGAGCGGCGCGGGCCTGCACGTGGGCCACCCGGAAGGCTACACCGCCACCGACATCCTCGGCCGCTACAAGCGGATGAACGGCTTCAACGTGCTCCACCCCATGGGCTACGACTCGTTCGGCCTGCCAGCCGAGCAATACGCGATCAAAACCGGCCAGCACCCGGCCATCACCACCGCCGCCAACATCGAGAACTTCCGCCGCCAGCTCAAGGCCCTCGGCTTCGGCTACGATTGGGACCGCGAAATCGCCACCACCGATCCCGAATACGTCCGCTGGACCCAATGGATCTTCCTGCAAATCTATAACTCGTATTTCTGCGAGGAAACCAACAGGGCACGCCCGGTTTCCGAACTCGAAGCCAAAGGCTGGAGCCGCGAGCGGATCGATTCCGTCAGACTCGCCTACGTCGCCGACACCCCCGTCTGGTGGTCGCCGGACCTCGGCACCGTGCTCGCCAACGAGGAAGTCGAGGAGTGGAAATCCAAAGGCCACACCGTCGAACGCCGCCCGCTGCGCCAATGGATGCTGCGCATCACGAAATACGCCCAGCGCCTGATCGATGAACTCGACACGCTCGACTGGCCGGAGGGCATCAAGCTGCTGCAGAAAAACTGGATCGGCCGCAGCGAGGGCGCGTCGGTCCGATTTGAAATTGCCAACTTTAAATCTGAAATCGAGATCTTCACCACCCGCCCCGACACCCTCTTCGGCGCGACCTACATGGTGCTCGCTCCCGAACATCCCCTCGTTCCGGAAATCACCACCGCCGAACACAAGGAAGCCGTCGAAGCCTATCAGAAAGCCTGCTCGTCCAAATCCGACCTCGACCGCGGCGATCTCAACAAGGACAAGTCCGGCGTCTTCACCGGCGCTTTCGCCATCAACCCGGTGAACGGCGAACAAATCCCCGTCTGGATCGCCGACTACGTGATGATGGGCTACGGCACCGGCGCAATCATGGCCGTGCCCGCGCATGACGAGCGGGATTTCGGGTTTGCGGTGAAGTTCGGTTTGGAGATCAAGGAGGTTGTGGCCGCGGTCTGTGACCGTCGCACGAATTCCGAGGAAACCGGCAACGGTCACAGACCGCCACAAACCGCGACATGCGACCCCGGCACCGCCATCAACTCCGGCTTCCTCGACGGCCTGCCCACCGCCGAGGCCAAGGCGAGGATGATCGACTGGCTGGAATCCAACGGCAAAGGCAAGCGCCGCATCCAATACAAACTGCGCGACTGGCTCTTCTCCCGCCAGCGTTACTGGGGCGAACCTTTCCCGATCATTTGGAAAGACGGCCACCACCACGCCATTGCCGAAAGCGAACTCCCGCTGCTCGCTCCGCCGCTCGACGACTACCAACCCAGCGGCACGCCCGATCCTCTGCTCAGCAAAGCCACCGATTGGGTCAACCTTCCCGACGGCTCCACCCGCGAAACCAACACCATGCCCCAATGGGCCGGCTCCTGCTGGTACTACCTCCGCTACTGCAATCCGAAGAACAACGAACGGTTCATTTCCACCGAAGCGGAAAGCTACTGGAAAAGCGTCGATCTCTACGTCGGCGGCACCGAGCACGCCGTATTGCACCTGCTCTACGCCCGCTTCTGGCACAAGGTGCTGTTCGACCTCGACCACGTCACCACGCCCGAGCCGTTCCAGAAACTCGTCAACCAGGGTCTCATCCTCGGCGGGGACGGACAGAAGATGTCCAAGTCCCGCGGCAACGTCGTCAATCCGGACGATGTTGTTAGAGAATACGGAGCCGACGCTCTCCGCCTCTATGAAATGTTCATGGGCCCGCTCGAACAGGTGAAGCCCTGGCAGATGAAGGGAGTGGAGGGTGTTTCCCGTTTCCTCGCCCGCGTCTGGCGCGTGGCGTTTGAAGAAGCGCAGGACGGCTCGTTCACCATCTCTCCGAAGATCCGGGACGTTCCCTGCACCGACAAGGAGCTGCTCCGGGTCGTGCATGAAACCATCAAAAAGGTCGGCGAGGACATCGGGAAACTCAACTTCAACACCGCCATCTCGCAGATGATGATCTGCACCAACGCCTTCACCCAGGCCGCCGTGGTGCCCCTGAGGGAGTTCATCCGGTTCCTCGCCGCGCTCAACCCCTTCGCCCCTCACCTCAGCGAGGAGATCCACGAGCGCGTGGCGGCGGGTTTCAACCGCCAGGCCCCTCTTCTATCGGAAACTCCCTGGCCGTCCTACGACGAATCCGCGCTCGTCCGCAGCGAGACCGAGTTCATCATCCAGGTAAACGGCAAGCTGCGCGACCGCCTCATGCTCTCAAAGGACGCCGACGAGGAGGCCGCCAGGGCCGCCGCGTTCGAAAGTCCCAAGGTCAGGGAGCACACCGATGGCAAGACGATCCGCAAGATCATCTTCGTCCCCCGCAAGCTGCTCAACATCGTGGCCGGGTGACGGCGCCATCATCGGGAACCTCCGCCGGGACTTGCCATGCACCCCTCGCTTTCCATCCTGCAGGAGGATCCTTCCCTCGCCCGCACGATCACCCATGTGGATCTGTCCGGCGAGTTTCCCGGCGAATCGCTGCGGCGGGCGCAGATGTATCTTTCACCGAGCATCACCACCGATCTGCGGGCCAAGGAGTCGGACGACGGAAACATCACGGTGCGCGCCAATGTCCAGGGCACCCGCCGCTCTCCCTACAAGGTCATCATCGAATTCTACGGCGACATGGTGACCGGCGGCTGGCTTTTCGACGCCTCCTGTTCCTGCCCGGTCGGTTTTTCATGCAAGCACTCCGCCGCCGTGATGATCCGGCTCGCGGAAATCATCCGCAACGCTCCGCCTTCCGTCGCTTCGCCACGCGACGCGCTTCCACGCCCGGTCGAGCAATGGCTCAAATCCATCCGGCGGGCGGCCGAAGCCGTCCCGGCCGCCGAAAAACCCAAGCCGCCCAATCAGAAATTCCTCGCCTACTGCATCGAGCTTCCACCCCACGGCCACTCCACCGTCCGCCTCACCCTGCACCCCGCCACCCTGAACAAGTCGGGCAGCGTCACGGTGGAACCCCGGATCGCCCAGGCCGATCCCACACGGCCGACCAAATACATGGTCGAGGAGGACCTGCCGGTGGCGCTTGCCTATCATCAGATGGTCCGGAAACAACCAGGCTGGGGAAAAATCGAACTCGAAGGCCCGGAAGCCGCGCGACTGCTCGATCTGGCGCTCGCCACCGGCCGCTTGTTCGTAGGCAGGGAGTCATCGGGCTACCGCCCGTCATCCGGTTATATGCGGGTTTCCCGCGGCGAACCGGTCGAGGTCCGGCCCGGTTGGTCAACGGAAGCTTCCGGTGGGGTGAAACCCGTCATCGAGGGCCTGCCTGAGGGACATCTGTTGGTTCGCTCGCAGCCCCAGCATTACATCGATCCCGCCACCGGCGTCATGGGGGTGCTCAGGAGCCATGTGAGCGACACGCTTCTCGACCTCTGGCAGCGCGGTCCCGCCGTCCCGGCGGAGGCGGCCCTCGCTCTAACAGACCGCTTCGAGTCCCTCAAATCCGCCTCGCTTCCCGCGCCGGTCCCGATCGAGACGGAGATCCGCGCCGACGGCCCCTTCACGGCCACTCTCCACATCCGCCGCGAGGAAATCGATATCGGGGACGACGTCATCGAGTGCGTCCACGCCCTTGCCAGCTTCCAGTATGCGGACAGCCCGCCGCTGCCCGCCATCGAAGGCATGTCCACGCCCGCCGGGCACACCGGGATCCGCGGCGGCAAGCGCATCATCTGGAAACGCCGCCCCGCCGAGGAGCAGCGCATGGTCCTGCATCTCGAAAACAGCGGGCTTGCCTTCATGACCGGATTGATCGGGCCGGGCGTGCTGCCTTCCGCGTTTGCAAACGCGCTGGTGACGGAAGACCCGCGCCCCTCACCCACGCTGGCCTGGCTCCGCTGGCTGGAAACCGAGGCACCCGCGCTGCGCGGACAAGGCTGGACCATCATCGTGGATCCTGGGGCCGGTCTAACAGCCCATGACGTCGGCGGGTTCCTCCCCGCCATGGAGGCGGATACCGGGCATGGTGTCGATTGGTTCCGCTTCGATGTCTCGTTCGAGATCGGCGGCGTGAAACGTTCGCTCATCCCGCTCATCGCGCAGGCGATCGAAAAGGATTTCCCGCCCGCCACCACTCCGGATCTTCCCGAGTGGATCACGGTTCCCTGCGAGGATCCGGCCGATGGTTTCATCCGGCTGCCCGCGCGCAGGTTTCTCGAAATCGTCGATCAGGTGCGCCACCTGTTCCTCGGACGCGAGATCGGCGATGGTCCGATCAAGCTCGACCGCCTGGCCGCGGCGGGCATTGCCGACGGATTTTCAATCGCCGGCACCGCCACCGCCCGCGCGCTCGCCGAACTGGGCCGCTCGCTCAAGGACATCCGCGAACTGCCACACGAGGACGTTCCGGAAAACGTCAGCGCCACGCTGCGCCCCTATCAGCAGGAGGGATTCCGCTGGCTGCGCTTTCTGGCGAAGCACCACCTCAACGGCATCCTCGCCGACGACATGGGCCTCGGCAAAACCCTGCAAACGCTCACCCACCTCGCCGCCGAACACGCGCTCAAACCCGGCCAGCCCTCGCTGGTCGTCGCCCCCACCTCGGTGGTGCACAACTGGGCGGCCGAGGCCGCGCGCTTCACGCCGGGCCTGCGAGTGGTGGAATACCACGGCCTGCCGCGCCTCTCCCTGCTGCGGGAGTTTTCATCGGCCGATCTGGTCATCACCTCCTACCCGCTGCTTCACCGGGACATCGACGCGCTGGTGAAAACCACCTGGCACTGCGTCATCCTCGACGAGGCGCAACATATCAAAAACCCCAAGGCGGTCACCGCAAAGGCCGCCTGCGCGCTGAAGGCATCGCACCGCATCTGTCTCTCCGGCACACCGATGGAAAACCATCTCGGCGAGCTTTGGAGCCTGATGCGTTTCCTCATGCCCGGCTATCTCCCGGATGAAAAAACATTCAACTCCGCCATCCGCAAACCGATCGAGCGCGACCGTTCCAACGAAGCCCAGACCGCCCTCAACCGCCGCGTTTCCCCGCTCATTCTCCGCCGCACCAAGGACCAGGTGGCCACCGACCTGCCGCCGAAGACCGAACTCATCCATCACATCGATCTGACGAAAAAACAGGTCGATCTCTACGAATCCGTGCGCGCCTCGATGGACAAGCGTGTGCGCGATGCCATCGCCGCCAAGGGCCTCGCCAAGTCACAGATCATCGTGCTCGACGCCCTGCTCAAGCTCCGCCAGATCTGCTGCCATCCCGCGCTGCTCCCGATTCCCGCCGCCGCCAGGATCCATGAGTCCGCCAAACTCGCGTTTCTAACAGACGAGCTGCTTCCGCAACTGCTGGAGGAGGGCCGGCGCATCCTCCTGTTCTCGCAGTTCACCTCGATGCTCGAACTCATCGAAGACCACCTGGTCAACGGGTCCATCCCCCATCTGAAGCTCACCGGCCGGACCAAGGACCGCGCCACCCTCGTCAAACGATTCCAAACCGGCGAAGTCCCCGTTTTCCTCATCTCGCTCAAGGCCGGCGGCACCGGCCTCAATCTAACCGCCGCGGACACCGTCATCCATTACGACCCGTGGTGGAACCCCGCCGCCGAAAACCAGGCGACGGACCGCGCCCACCGCATCGGCCAGAACAAGCCGGTCTTCGTCCACAAGCTCGTCTGCCGCGGCACCATCGAGGACCGCATCCTCGATCTCCAGAAACACAAGTCCGCCCTCGTCCAGGCCCTGCTCTCCGAGGAAACCACCAGCCTGCGCATCGATCCGGAAACGCTGTCCCACCTGCTTGCGCCCATCGCCTGAATCCGGATCACCGCTTCACACCCTGCCCGCTCCGCCGCGGCCGCCGCCCGCGAGCAGGCCGTATTTGGGGCTGAAGAGGAAGGCCAGGAGGAACAGCGCCCCCAGCACAAGCACGATGGCCGGGCCTTGCTCGATGTCCAGCCACCAGCCTAACAGAACCGCCAGCGCGGATCCGATTCCGCCGATCAGCGCTCCGCCCCAGAACAACGCGCCGGTGGAATCCGTCAGAAGATAAACGGTGGCGGCGGGAGTGACCAGCAGTCCGAGCGCCAGCATGCAGCCGACGGCCTGGAGCGAGGAGATGAGCACGATGATGAGGATGGCCAGCAGCAGGTAGTTGAGCGATCGCACGGGCACGCCGAGCGTGGCGGCCACTTCGGCGTCGAACAGGGTCATGAGCAGCGGACGATGCAGCGCGGTGAGGATGCCGAGCGCGCCGAAGGAGATCCAGTAGTTCGTCCACAGGTCGCTGTCGCGCAGGCCCATGATGTTTCCGAACAACCACTCGTCCATTTCCTGGGTCACGCCGAGCCGCCGCAGCAGGATGATGCCTCCGCTGAAGGCGGCGGTGTAGAGGATGGCCAGCGCGGAGTCCTGGTCCAGCCGGGTGCCACGGGAAACCGCGAGCGAGCCGAGCCCGATGAGCAGGGCCGCGAAGAGGCTGCCGAGAAACGCGCTCCAATCGTGAAGTCCCGCCACCAGGATGGCCGCGGCGATGCCGGGCAGCAGCGCGTGCGACAGCGAGCCGACCTTGAGCGCCGATTTTTTCAGCACCACGAAGGCGCTGGCATAGCCGTTGGTGCTGCCGATGAGCAGGGCGGCGATGAGCGCGCGCTGGTTGAAGGGATGGCGCAGCGGTTCGGTCAGCCAGTCGGGCATGCCTCCTCCCTTCCACCGAATGTCTCCTCTAGCATCGCCTCGTTGAACACCTCGGCCACCGGACCGAAGGCGATGGTGCGGCGGCGGAGCATGAGCACCTCGTCGTAGATGTCGCGCACGGTGTCCATGTCGTGATGCGAAGCGATGACCAGCCGGCCTTCCGCGGCGATCTCGCGCAAGGTGGCGGAGAGCGCAGCCTTCGAGTTGCGGTCGAGGCCGGTAAAGGGTTCGTCCAATAGAAGAACATGGGCCTCCTGCGCCAGCGCGCGGGCAAGGAAAACCCGCTGCTGCTGGCCGCCGCTCAGCTCGCTGATCTGGCGTTTCGCGAGAGCGCCGAGGTCCATCAATCCGATCGCGCGGCGGATGGCCGACTCGTCCTCCGCCGAGAACGGCCGCCACCAACCGGCCTGGGGAAAGCGGCCCATGCGGACCACGCGCTCGACGGTGATGGGAAACTGCCAATCCACGTTTTCGCGCTGCGGCAGATAGGCGATCTCACGGCTCCAGCGCGCCACCTTGGTGCCGCGCCACAGGATGCGCCCGCCGGCGACGGGCAACAGGCCGGCGATGGCCTTGAGCAGCGTGCTCTTGCCCGCGCCATTGGGACCGACCAGCGCGACGCAGGAGCCGCAGGAGGTGGCCATGGAAACATCGCGCAGCGCCTCGATCCGGCGATAGCGCACGCTCAGCCCCTCGACCACCAGCTCGTGGTGGTGGGCGCAATGGGCGCAGGACTCGTGAGTGGCGGCGGTCATCGGACTTCAGTGCATGTGCCACTCGAAACGCAGCGTCTCGTCCAGGGTTCCGGAGCCAGTCATGTATCTCGTTTCATCGGGCAACCCGTCCGGCATCACGGTGAGAAACACGGCGGTTTCCCCATCGCCGGTCCCGGCTGTTAGAACAAGCTCGCAAACACCGTCCGCAAGCGGGATGCGAACGTCATGCTCGCTCTCGCCCGCGGGCATGGGACCGGACTCCAGCAGAAGACCGCCGTCCGCGCCGCGGATGACGAGTTTCCCCACCGGGTCCAGCAGCTTGAGCCGGAGGACGGCGGGTGTCATGTTTTCCTCCGCGCCGGTGGAAACCGAGCCGGATGAGGCGCCCGCCCGCGGACGCCCGGTAAGCTCCCGCAGCGGAATGGCCAGAAAAGCCAGTGCCGCAAGAACCCCCACGGTTCCCGCAAGCGGCGAGGCATGCCAGCGGGTGAAACTCATGGCTTGGCGAGGGCGCTGGTAATGGCGTTGACGTTGTGGCGGATCATGCCCTCGAAGCCCGCTTCCGCTCCGGCCCCATTGCCGTCCGAGATGAGGGGAGTTGCGACCGTGGCGCCGGTGGCGGCGGCGATTGCCTTCACCGCCTTGGCGCTGGCGCCGAATTCGGGAAACACCGCCCTGACGCCGGCTTTTCTAACAGACCCGATGGTTTTCGCCTGCTCCCCGGGCGTGGTGTTCTGCTCCTTGTTGAGTCCCGCCACGGCGATGACCTCGAAGCCGAACTCCTTCGCGAAGTATCCGAAAGCATTGTGTGCGGTGACCAGCTTCCGCTGGCCGCGGGGCACCTTGCCAAGCTCCCCCTTCGCCCATTTTTTCAACTCTCCGAGGCGTCCGGAATAGGCCGACGCGTTGGCCATGTAAGCGTCCTTGCCCGAGGGGTCCCTCTCGGCCAGCGCCTGCGCGACGACCCGCGACGCACGGCGCATGTTCTCGGTCCCATGCCACCAGTGGGGATCAAGCGAGCCCGCGCCATGATGGGGGCAGCAGGTGTAAACCGCGTCCTTGCCGACTGTTAGAGACGGGATCGTGCGGCCGACCTCGACCACCTTGCCCTCTCCGATCGCGCCCTTGATCCGGTCAAGATAGGGCTCCAGGCCCTTGCCGCCGGCAAGGATGAGCGCCGAAGACCGCATTTTCCTCAAATCCGCCGGCCGGGGTTCGAAACGGTGCGGGTTTCCTCCCTCGCCGACGAGATCGAACACCTGCACGCGGTTTCCTCCAACCTGCCGGGCGAGGTCGGCCATCAACGGGTGCAACGCGGTGACCTGCATCGGGGCCGCCAATCCCTGGAAACAGGCGGCGATCATGCAGAGGGCGGAGCCAAGCAAAGTCTTCACGGCGGAAAACTGAAGCGGAATCGCCACAAACGCAAGGGATTTGCGTTTGTGCGCCGAACATTTGCCGGACTCCTCCTCAATCGGGTTTGGTTTCGCCGAAGGCGCTGACCGGCGCCCCCCCTGCCGACACGCCGTCCGCCGCCTGCTTGCCGGATTCCACGCTGCGGATGATCATCAGATACGAATAGGTCCCGACGAGATAAAGGATGGCGGTGGCGACAAACACCTGCCAATACGGCAGATGATGCGAGCGAAGAAGCTCGAAGGTCCGCGCGGCGAGCCACCAGGCGCCGCTCCAGATCGCGCCGTTGCACGCGCTCACCAATTCGCGGTTCCGCTCGCCGACGTAGTGCATCGTCAGGTCGCTGGTGGCCGGTCCCGCCATGCTCATCAGCGGTTGGCGCAAAATGAAGCACACCACCGCAAGGGGCAGGGCCCAGGCGGCGGTTTGCCATAGCTCGGTGAGCCCCATGGCCACCAGCAGAACCACGGCAACGGTCTGGACGCCGAGAATCGCACCACGCCAGCCAAGCCGGCGTTTCACTTCCGGAACCACGAGCCCGGCAATCAGAACCAACACGTTGCTCACCGTGCCATAGGCCGAATACGAGGCGGAACCAAGGTGGTGGACGTGGCTGAAAAACAGATTGAGAAACTGGATGCTCAGCCCCGCTCCGGTGGCGATGCACAGCGTTGGCAGAAGCGCGCGCATCAGCACCGGCCGGTCCTCGCGGCGGATGTGCAGCCAATGCCGCACCTCGCCACCCTCCGGCACCGGATCCGGCAAACGGGCGTGAAATACCGGCGCGGCGCAGGCAACCAAGGTGAGAACCAGCAGCGTGGTGTATTCATCGAATACCACCTTCATGCCGCCAACGCCCACCGACCCGATCCCTTGCAGCGCGGTGGAAAGCAGGCCGCCGCAGATGCTGGCCGCGGCCCATGTGGCGAACAAGAGGCTGAGGGTTTCACTGGTGGCGTCTTTCGGCGATAGGCGCAGCGCCATCGGCAGTCCCGCCACGTTGAGAAGCAGTCCGGAAAATCCCATCGCCAGGAAACACCACGAGGCCGCATCGGTCATCCCCAGGCGCACCGTTTCCAGCGACGCAAGCGCGGTCAGCGGAAACAGGATCGAGCCGATCAGCAAGGGCATCCGCAGCGGCTTGCCACGCAGCCAGAGACCCGCGGGAAGAGCCAGAAAGAACGTCGCCACAAAGCGTTGCGACGAAAGCGCCGCGATTTCCGGATCCTCCAGGCCTTTCTGTTTCAGAAACAGGTTGAGCAGGAGAAACTGGGCGGAGGTGATCAGGCTGATCAGGAACTGCCCCACCGCGAAAAGGATCACACACCTGGGCAAAAGCCGGTAACGCTCCAACCAATCGGGCAATCGAACCATCCGCCCGAATGGTGATCGCAGCCGCCGTTTTCGCAATCCCGAATCCAGAGTCCCGGCCCGGCTTCCCGGCGAGCGTAAGCGAATTTTGATAATTTGTCTGTCTTATTGCCTTAAGGCCGAAGTCGAAAGAGGAGGAAACCGCAAGTGGTTATTCGATAATTTGTCTGACATTCTGTAACGGGGCGGAGGCCTCAGACCAGCAGTTGGCCGCCAACCATGGACTGGTAGATGGCGTTGGTTTCGCGGAGTTGCTCGTGAGTGCCGTCCGCCGCGATGCGGCCATTCTGGAAGACGAGGATGCGGTCGGCGATGGCGATGGTGGAGAAACGGTGGGCGATGATGAATGTGGTCCGGCCTTTCACGAGATCGGCGAGGGCCTGCTGGACCATCGATTCGCTTTCGGCGTCGAGGGCGCTGGTGGCCTCGTCCAGGATGAGGATGGGGGCATTGCGCAGGAAGGCGCGGGCGATGGCGATGCGCTGGCGCTGGCCGCCGGACAATTGGTCGCCGCGCTCGCCGACCTGGGTGCGATAGCCGTCGGCGAGTGTCCGGATGAACTCATCCGCATGGGCGCGGCGGGCGGCTTCCTCCACTTCCGCGTCGGTGGCGTCGAGGCGGCCGACGCGGATGTTTTCCGCGATGGTGCCGGCGAAAAGCGACGGCATTTGCGGCACCACGGCGATCCTGGAACGGAGGTCCTTCTTGGCGAAGTCGCGCAGGTCGGTGCCGTCGATGGTGATGCGGCCCGCTTTCGGATCGTGGAAACGGGGGATGAGGCTGGCAAAGGTGGATTTGCCGGCGCCGCTCGGACCGACAAGCGCGATGACCTTGCCGATCGGGATTTCGACATTCACATGGCTCAGCACCTCCTCCCCATCATAGGCGAAGGCCAGGTTCTCAAACCGGATCGCCTCCCGGGGCGCGGGGCAGGGTTTGGCGGAAGCGGGATCGGGGAGCGTGTCGGGTTCGAGGAGGATGAAGTTGAGTCGCTCGATGGCAGCCTCGCCCTGGCGGAACTGGGAATGGATGGCACCGAGCTTTTTCACCGGCTCGTAGGACATGTAGAGGGCGACCCCGAGGGTCAGGAAGCCCTCCAGGGTCATGCCGGCGCGCACGCCGAAGAACAGCGCCGCGGCGAATCCGGTGGATGCGACCACTTCGATGGACGGGGAAATGGCCTGGCGATACTTGATGACCTTCATCGAGACGCGAATCATGGCGGCGATGCGCTCGCGAAACCGCATGATCTGGCGATCCTCGAGGTTGTAGGCACGGATTTCCAGAGAGGACTGGAGGCTTTCGGAGAGGGCGGCGGTGAGATCGCCGCTGTGGATTTGCAAGCTGCGCGCCTTGGAGGTGAGACGCTTGCCCGCCGTGCGGATCACGGTGACGCAAAGGGGCACGCTGACCAGCGCGATCAGGGCGATGAAGAAGCTGCTGTCCCGGATCGCGAGGTAAACGAGCGTGACCATGGCGAAAACCAGGGTGGCAGGCTGCTTGATGAGATCGCTGGAGGACTGGGCGAGCACCTGTCTGAGCACCTCGGTATCACCCATGAGCCTGGCCAGCAGGTCACCGCTGCGGTTTTTCCTGAAGAAGGAGAGCGGCAGGGACTGGAGTTTGGTAAACAGGCCCACGCGGATCGATTCGACCGCCCGCAGCCCGGCATAGTGGATCAGGTAGCTGTTTGCGTATCCGGCGAGGGCGCGGGTGATGAAGATGAAGGGAATCCAGAGGCAGGTGATGAGCAGCAGGCGGTCGCGCGAAACCTCCCCGATGATCCCGTGGATCCAGCTCTCATAGCCTTGGCCGATCTGCGAACCCTTGTCGAAAAGCACGGGAAACACGATTTTCGTGAGCAGGGGAAGTCCCGCGCCGCTGGCGGCCGAGTAAATCAGGCCGAATGCCACGCCCAGCAGGAACTGCCATTTGACGGGGCGCAGGTGCCGGTAGAAGGGGAGAAACTGCTTCACTGGTGAGCCGGAGATTCCATGCCGGCAACGGAAGCGGCAAGCCCGAATGCCGCGTGGCGCCAGGTCTCAGTTGGGATCCGCATCGGGGTTCAGAGTCCAAACGATGGACCGCTGCGGAACGATGATGCCGCCGCCGGCGTCCATCAGCTCCGAGGCCAGTCGGAGTTCCGCGTGGCCATCGGCGAAAATCAGACAGCCCTTCTGGTTGTGGCGCGCGGCGAACGCGCGGGCGTTGGCTTTCGGCGAGCCATCGTAGCCGCGCTGGGCAGGTATGGTTTTCTTGTCGTTGGGGAGTCCGCGCTCCAGAAGCACGACGGTTTTGGATGGTTCCAGAATCTGCTCGAAGCGGCCCTGTTTCTTGATGCCGTCATCATCCTTGCGTTGCAGCCGGCTGTTCATGCCCACGGCAAACGCGGGGGTGCCCAGCCTTTTGTTCGGTCCGGGATACGAGGCGCCCGGGATGTAGAGCGGATAGGACTCGTGGTAGAATCCCGCGGGATTCGTGGCTCCCAGTTCGCCGACGCTCAGGGCTCCCATGAGTTTGGGCAGGGCGTTGTACCACGCCTCCTGGTTTTCGGGCCTCGCCGCGTTGGTCCAATCGTCGGTGCCGGCGGCGTCCTCGAAGGGAAGCAGGCCGTTGCGATCCACCGTGTAGGTGGCGAAGGCCGCGCCGAGGGATTTCATCTTGTGGAGGGCCGCCGATTGGTTCGCCTTCTGTTTGGAAGACTTGAACAGGCTGAGGCCGATGGCCGCCAGCGCGACGACGACAGCCACCACGATCAGCACTTCGATTAGGGTGAATCCTCGGGTTTTTCTCATACTTCAAGTTCGCTACCGGTGGGGGTAAGGACGATGCGGTTGTTGCCGCAAGCTATCTGTAGACGTTCCATGAGGTCGGAAACTTGCACGCCGGCTTTCAATTGCAGACCGTAGCGGAGTTCGGTCATCATGCCGGCCTGGGCGGAACGCACGCTCTGAAGCTGCGCCCGGTCGGCGAATTCGTCCCAAATCGGGTTGAGCCTTTCCTCGAAGCTCATGTCGCTGGTCATGCGCATCGTGAGGAGGTGGGAGGCCCGTCGCGGGGCGAAGGCATCCTTCCTGGCGATTCCGTAAAGCAGCGCGGCCACCAGCGGAGTGACGATGATCGACTCCAGATACAGCCGCGCACCGACCACCATGCCCACCGCCATCGCGAAGAACACGAATCCCAGATCCCGCGCCTGACCGAGATTGCGGCGGAAGCGGATCATCGAAAACGCGGCGAACATGCCGAATGCGATGCCGGCGTTTCCGCTGACGACCATGATCAGGATCGTGGTGATCGAGCCGATCATGATCAGGGTCTGCACGAAATCCTGCGAGTAGCGCGTGCCCTTGTAGGTGCTGCGGTAAAGGAAGGCGATGAACAGGTTGAGGGTGAAACTCAGGAGCAGGGCTCCGACCACTTCCAGCGGCTGGGGCATGTCGGCACTCAGGTATTCTTGGGCGGCGGTCAGGAACTCGGGCATTGTGGGTTTGGATTAATGGAAAAATCAGGCGAGGATCTCGGCTGGATCGATGGGCGCTTTTGCCACCGCGGGATCAAAACGTTCGAGGGATTGGCAATATTTGCTCAAACTGCGCGCGTGGAGCTTGAATTCGCCCGCCGCGTCACGCAGCCAGATCGGCACCGGACCGATGGTTTTCACCTCGACCACCGCGATTTCATCCTGGACCACGGGCAGAGGGAAGTTCTTGTCGTCGGGCTCCAGCGGCCTGAGATCAAACCGGCAGCGCAGTCCGGTGTCGAAAGTCACCCGGATGGTGCCATCCTTGCCGCTGTCGTAAGCCATCCGGTCGTAACGCACCTGCACCACCGGCCGGGCACCACCATCGACCACGAGATCCCGAAGCTCGGCGACCACACGCCGGTCCGCACGCGAGCGGTTCGGCCTGAGCAGATCCGCGGGGATCCGGCCCCCTGACAGCTCGGAAAGGGAAAGAATGGGCAAGGCGGCGCGGCGTTTCACCCCCACTCCGTCGAGCTTGTGCTTGATCTCGATGAAGCCCGCGGGAGGGATCAGCCCGTCCGGACGGCCGTATACCCGCGCCCTCACGCGCCGGCGATTGCCGCTACCCCAGATTTTCTGCCAATAGCTGTGGCGGTCCGCAGTGTCGTAATACTCCGAAATCACCGGATACCCTCCTTCCGCCCCGCGATCCACGGGGATTCTGCCGGAAATGAACCCACGGAAAGCCTCCCCCTCCGCAGCCGGGAGGAGAAACTTGAATTCGCGGCGATCCTGGGTGGCGTCCACTGTTTCTGAAAACGGGGCGCAGGTTATCCACCCAAAACGCGAGGTCGATCAAAAATACGAAATTGTAACCAATTTTTCCTTGATTTTCCGAAGACCGGACCAGTTCGGGAATGCCTTGCCGGGAATCCGGCACACTTGACCCGATAAGCGGAAAAATTTTAAGATTCCTTAATTGTTAGGGACTTTTACATTGCATCGCTTTTCCAATTCGGGCATGAGGCACGCGCTTTCGGAACTGGCCCTCTGGCTGCTTCATCCGCTCTCACTCTGTTCACCCAACTCGTTTAAATGCAGTTTCTTACACGACATCTCACCGCTCCCCGCCCAGGAACGGCAAAGGCGGCATGGCGCTTCGGCAGGTGCCTGATGGGAGTCATGACGGTGCTGTTTCTGCCCGGAAACGCCTTCGGAAACGGCTTCGGCAAGGTGAATTTGGCTTGGAATCGCAATCCGGAGGCGAACGTCGCCGGATACGAATTGCGATACCGGACCGGTAACAACACCCGCTCCGCCATTGTGAATGTCGGCGCCAACACCCGCTGGACGCTTTCCGGGCTCGCGCCGAATACCACCTATTTCATAGCGATCAGGGCCTACAACCGCGCCGGCCTGCGCAGCCCGTACACGGCCGAAATCACCCATGCCACACCACCCGTCCGGGTGAACCGGGCACCGGATACCCGGATCCTGGCACCCAATACCGGTGGGACGGTGGTCACCGGACACCCGGTGCTTTTCTCCGCCACAGCCACGGACCCGGATGGCGGCAAACCGTCCATTCGTTGGAATTTCGGCTCCGGCTCCGGGCTTTCCGACATTACCTCCCCCACGGCCGGCGTCCGCTTCGGCGTCCCCGGGGTTTACCGTGTCACCGCCACCGCCATTGATGGCGCAGGCCTCGCCGATCCCACACCAGCCAGCCGCGTCATCACCGTAATCCCCGCGTGGGCGAACACCTCCCGCGGGGGATGGACGCTGCGCCACGTGAACAGCGAGGAAGCCGTGGGCTACGCCGCCACCCGGGCATTCGATGGCAATCCGAAGACCTTCTGGCACACAAGCTGGATCAGCAGCTCCACGCCCCCACCCCACCACATCGAGCTTGATCTCGGCTCAGCCCGTCACATCAAGGGCTTCCGCTACCTGCCGCGGCAGGACGGTTTCAAGGTCGGCGCCATCGGCCGCTACGCCTTTTATGTGAGCGCCGACGGCACCAACTGGGGAAACCCGACCGCCACCGGCGCATTCGACGGCAACTCCACCGAGAAAACCGTGGTCGGCAGCTCGAAATACGGCCGCTACATACGCCTGGTCAGCCTCACCGAGGCCTACGGAAACCTCCATTGCTCGATCGCCGAACTCAACGTGCTCTCCGGCCCCCCGCCGAACCGCCGCCCCACCGCCGCGTCCCGCGTGGTTTCCACCCCGAAAAACAAAAAAATCAGCCTCACCCCGCGCGCCTCCGATCCGGACGGCAATCCGCTCACCTGCCGGATTCTGAAACAACCCGCCAAAGGCAAACTGACCGGCACTTTCCCCAACTTCGTTTATAGACCGAGAGTCGGCTTCACCGGATCCGACATGTTCACCTTCCGGGTCCATGACGGCCTGCTCACCTCGACCGTCGCCAAGATCCGCATCCAGGTGAAAGCCCCGAAAAAGGCGAAACGGAAGGCGCTCTCCGCCAATTCCCGCACGGCCTCCAAAGCCGGCAAGGCCGCCGTGGGCAAAACCTCCGGCTCCCTCACCAAAGGCGGCGCGGCAGCTCGCCCGGTGCGGGAAACCGTCAATATCAACGGTACCGGGTACCTCACTCTCACCATCCCCAAGCCCGCCTCCGGCAAGGGCAAAAAACCGGTCGTCGAGGTGTCTTCGGACCTCGTCAAATGGTTCAGCGGCAAGCGCCACACCACCGTGCTTGCCGACAACAAGCGCGTTCTCAGGGTGCGCGACAACACCCCGCTGCATCCGGGGAGGAAACGCTTCATCCGGGTGAGCCCGGCCACCCGCTGAGCCGGATTTCCGCCTTGTCGCGCCCGGCGGCGGATGCGACCCTGACCGCCCCGACATGGCCGCTCCGCAAAACACCATCGCCCTGGTTTACGATTACGACCAGACGCTCAGCCCGCGCTACATGCAGGACGATGTGCTGTTTCCCGAATTCGGAATCGATCCGGAACAGTTCTGGAAAAAATGCAACACCCTCGTGCACGGGCAGCGCTGGGACGGCGAGCTGGCCTACATGAAGTGCCTGCTCGACTACCTCGGCATGGACAACGTCACCAACGCCAGGCTCACCGAACTCGGCCGCGGCCTGCGTTTCTTCCCGGGGCTCCCCGAACTCTTCGGGAGCCTCCCGCGATCGGTGCTCACCCCGGAACACGAACTCGCCGGCATCAAGGTGGAGCACTATATCATCTCCTCCGGCCTCAAGGCGCTGCTGGACGGCTCGCGCCTGCAACCCTGCGTCAAGGCGATGTTCGGCTGCGAATTCGGTGAGGACGCGGAAGGGCGCATCAGTTTTCCAAAACGTGTCATCTCCCACACCACCAAGACCCAGTTTCTCTTCCGCATCAACAAGGGCATGCTCCGCTACGATCAGGACGTGAACGACCACATGCCCGCGGAGCAGCGGCCGATTCCTTTCGAAAACATGGTCTACGTGGGAGACGGCCCCACCGACGTGCCCTGCTTCACCGTCATGAACCGCAACGGCGGCCATGGCATCGCCGTCTATAATCCGGAGGATCCCAGCGGGCGCTCCTTCCGCAAATGCTATCAACTCTCAACCCACGCCGGACGGGTGAAACACATCGCTCCGGCCGACTACCGCGAGGGCTCGCACCTCTGGCTGCTGCTGGCCGAGATGACCCGCGAGGTGGCGGACCGCATCCTCCGCGTCCGCATCGAGGAACGGGAGAAAACCACCGTCGCCGCACCGGGTTTCTGATGCGCGTCCCCAAGCAACCCGGCCTATCCGTGAACGACCTGTTGTTCTCCCGTCCCGACCGGTTTCCGCGGCCCGACTGGGCCGCCATCGAGGAAAGGATCGATCGACACGGCGACGATCCCGGCAAGGCCTGGGAGCGGGTTGCCGTCGAATGGATGGTCGCATTCTCCGCCGCGCTCGGTCCCGATTACAAGGTTCACCACTCCGGTGACATCCTGCTCGTCACCCGCGCGGCGGAGCACCGGGTCAGGGAAATCCTGCGTTTCCTCCACGACTGCGAGAAACGGATCCTTGCCGAGCTTCCCTTCGTCGATCCGTCCGAACTGCCGGGTTATCTGCCGGTGATCGTCTTCGGCGACGAGCTGGACTTCTACCATTACCTTGGGGCGCTCCGCGACGACGACGACG
Organism: uncultured Luteolibacter sp.; assembly: GCA_964554865.1. Classification (GTDB taxonomy): domain Bacteria; phylum Verrucomicrobiota; class Verrucomicrobiia; order Verrucomicrobiales; family Akkermansiaceae; genus Luteolibacter. The sequence continues at coordinate 35,063 of CAZKQK010000001.1, forward strand.
ACGACGAATCCGCCACGGCGGGCGGGGTTTTCATCAACGAAGGCTACGGGCACATTGCCATGCCTTCGGAAAATCTCGACCATTACCGGGCGACGCTTTGCCACGAGTTATGCCATTCCCTGCTATCGGGTTTCAACCTGCCCCTCTGGCTGGACGAAGCCATCACCGCCGAAGTGGAGCATCATGTCACGGGTGAAAACCCGTATTTCATGGACCGCGACATCGTGCGCAAGCACAGGGAATACTGGAGCGACGAGCGCCTTGACGCGTTCTGGACCGGTGATTCCTTCTTTTCCCCGGACGAGGGACAGGGCCTGAGTTATCATCTCGCGCGTTATCTGTTTCACGCCATCGCCCCGCTCTCGACCCCCGAATCCATCGGCCGCTTCGTCCGGTCGGCGGACGATGGAAACGCCGGGAAACCGGCGGCGATGGAATGCTTCGGCATCGAACTTGCGGACGTGGTGGAGGGCCTGCTCGGGATCCGAAGCCAACGCCACGACTCCATGCGTTGAACGTCCGAATACCCGGGTGGAATCCGCCCGCGCTATTTCGGCAGGCCCGCGGCGATGCTGTTCCACCGTTGCCTGAATGTGGTGTTTCCCTGGGCGAGGACGTTGGCGGCGTTGACGGCGCGCTCGCGGTTGCCGGCGAGCCATTCGAAGGCGATGGCGCATTCGTGGCGGCGCAGGCGTTCGAGTTCGCTCTTCGGGTTTTTCACCAGCAGCCGGTGAAGGTTGATGAGCGCGTCCGGCGTGAAGTCGCTCCACTCGCAGGGCCGCGTCTTGCCATCGGCGGTGACAATGGTGATCGCCCCCTCGCCACTGACGGCGATCCGGGTGGCGGATTCGCCGGACCTGAGCGGGAGTTCGGCCGTGGCCGGCCCGCCCGCGAGATCATCCTCGATGTCCGAGAGGAATGCGGAAGCCGATTCGGTGAGCGCGAGCAGGGATTCACGTGTGCCGTCCCGGGGATCGGCGGGCAGGGATTTGAGATAGGTGGAAGCCTCGGCGAATCGGAAGTCTCCGCAGAATCCGGTGATCCTCGCGATCGCCGGGTCGATATCCGGCGAGCCGGTCACATCGGCCGGTGGATCGGCGGGTTTGGAGGCGGGACCCCGCCCGGCGGACTCATGGATTAACTTCGCGTGCCGGGTGATGTCGAGCTGCCACGCGCGGACATTGAAACGGGCGCGGCCTCTTGTCTTCAGCGTGGCGAGCACGGCATCGAGTTCGTTAATGGCCGCCTCACAGGCGGCCTTGTCCGCCGGCGGGCGCGCGAATGCGGGTGAAGTGAGCGCGGCGTGGTCGGCAAGATAGTCGGCGGCGCGTTTCTGATAGATCGCGGCCCAGGAGTCGTCGTCCGAAAGTTTCGCCTCGATGGCTGCCCGAAAACATGGGGCCGCGAGTTCGATCATGCCCTGTTCCCAGTTCTTGAGGCCCGCAAGCATGGAGGAAACGACCAGCGAAGCCCCGCCGCCCGAACCTGCCGACGGCGCGGCGAGCGGCTTGAAGCCACCCAGCCGACCGAGCACCGACGTGAGTTCTCCCCCGATGCGGACGCTGTCCGCCGGCAATCCGTCGATATGCCCGATCAGTTCGCGGGCCTGCTTGCCGGCATCGGCGGGACGGCCGTCAAGGTAAGTGGCGAGCACCGCCTCCACCCCGGCCCACGAGCGGGTGGGTTCCTGGACCATGTGATTGCGAAGCAGCGCGATGAACCCGGCGGCCGCATTTTCGTAGTCGTATTCCTCGATGGCCGCGCGGGCCTCGCGATAGCTGCGGGCGATATCGGTCGGGTTGTCCGTCACGACCGGAGGTGGAGCGGTTTCCACCGGCGGGACGAGCGTGGACTCTTTCTCCGGCCCGGGGCGGGTAAGAAGAAACACGCCCATACCCGCCGCCACGAGCAAGGCTGCGGAAACGGCGAGCAAACGCCGCATTTCACGCTTCTTCTTGATGGCTCGGCGCTTTGAGGCGGAGGCGTTGGACTCGGACCTGCCGGATTTCACGTGGCTGAGCGCCACCGCCAGAGAGGCGATCATTTCGTCGTATGACGAGTAACGGTCCTTCGGATCATAGGCCATCGCCTTTTCGACGATGCCGCTGGTTTCCGCCGATACGGACGGCTCGGTCAGGCTGAGTGGCACGACGCGTTTCTTCGCCTCGCGAAGCACGTCTGTGGCCATCGATTCCTGGTCGCAGGACGGCTTTCCCGCGAGCGAGTGGTAGAGGGTGGCACCGAAGGCATAGACATCCGAGCGGAAGTCCTCGGGCCGGCCATCGACGGTTTCCGGCGGCACGTAATACGGCGTGGCCCAGAGTTCCCTGGCCTGGGCCTTGCCGCCGTGGGTGACCAGGGCCAGGCCGAAATCCACCAGCTTCGCATGCCCTTCGGCATCGAGAAGAATGTTTCCCGGCTTCACGTCGCGGTGGATCAGTCCGGCGGCGTGGGCAGCCTTGAGGCCCTGGGCCACCTCGATGGCCAGCGGCAGCATTTCGACTTCGGGGATTTTCCCGCGCTCGCGGATCTGGTGCTCGAAGTGGCCGCCGGGGACCAGTTCCATGGCGATGTAAAACCGCCCGAATGCCCGGCCGGTCGTCAGCACGCGCACGACATTCGGATGCGAAAACGAGGCGGTCAGCCGCGCCTCCTCCTCGAAGGCGGCGATGCGGCGCTCGTCGGCGGAAAACTCCTCGGAAAGGATCTTGAGCGCCACCTCGCGGTCGAGCGTGTTGTCGTGCGCGGCGAAGACCATGCTCATGCCGCCGACGGCGTGGCGCCGCACCAGCGTGTAGGGGCCGAACTCGCGTTTCACCCGCGTGTGCTTGCCGCACTGCGGGCATTCCACGTTGGTGAAGGGGGCCACCGCCGTGACATCCATCGCCGCGCCACAGGAATGGCAGTAGGCGATGGTTTCCTGCGGTTCGGTCATGCGCTGAGACTAACGATACGGCGCCTGCGCGTGCAAACTTGAATCTTGCGCCGGATTTTTCCCGCGGGTTCACTCCGGGCGTGGAAATCGTGGCCGGTGCCGCGGCCGAAAGGCTGGACGCGTTTCTGGCGGCGAAGCTGCCGGACCTCTCGCGCTCGCGCATCCAGGCGCTCATCCGCGGGCAGTTCATCATCGTCAATGGCCAACCGGCCAAGCCCCGCGACACGGTGAAACCCGGAGCCATCATCCAGATCGCACTGCCCGAAGCCGTGCCCGCCGAGGCCGCGCCCCAGGACATCCCGCTCGACATCCTCTACGAGGACGACGACCTCCTCGTCCTCAACAAGGCGCCCGGCATGGTTGTCCACCCCGCTCCCGGAAACCCGGACGGCACCCTGGTCAACGCCCTGCTCCACCACTGCAAGGGCAAGCTCTCCGGCATCGGCGGAGTCGAGCGCCCCGGCATCGTCCACCGCCTCGACAAGGACACCTCCGGCTGCCTCGTCGTTGCCAAATCCGACCCCGCCCACCAATCGCTCGTCACCCAGTTCTCCGGGCGCTCCACCATGGAGAAACTCTACCTCGCCGTCACCACCGGCATCCCGAAGCCGGAGAAGGACAGCATCTTCACCCACATCGGCCGACATCCGGTGAACCGCCAGAAAATGGCCGTCGTCAACCCGCCCGGCGGCAAACCCGCCATCACCGATTACGAAATCCTCGCCACCGACGCCGCCACTCTAACAGCCCTGCTCCTCTGCCACCTCCACACCGGCCGCACCCACCAGATCCGCGTCCACCTCCACCACAAGGGCACACCGCTGTCGGGCGATCCCATCTACGGCAAGCCCGTCAAAAACCCGGCCCTGCCCGACCGCCTCATGCTCCACGCGTGGCGGCTTTCGTTCGATCACCCGATCACCGGAAAACGCCACCGCTTCGAGTCTCCCATTCCGGTGGAGTTTGAGCCATGGACCAAGGAGGCGCGACCTTTATTGTCGCGCTCTTCCGAATAATGCGGCAGTAAGGCCGCATCTCCCCATGTCCGACGACCTCCTGCCAGATCTGCTTGCCGCCGTGGAGCAGCAGCTGGCCTCGCCGCAGACGAAGTATGTGGCCCGGACGCTGGAGCGGCTGGGAAAGGCCGGGCTGGAGGAAACCGAGGCCAAAACCCAGATCGCGATCCGCCTGGGCGAGCGGATGGATGAGATGATGCGGAAAAAGCGCGGATTCGACGAAAAAGCCTACCGCGAGGCCCTGGACGCGCTGCCGATGGAGGCGGAAGAGGGATAGGGGATGGGGGATAAAAGGCACTCTGCGCGGTCGGAACTTCGGTGATGGAAAATAGCCCCTTGCGGTGTTACACGATATCTGTAACACTTATTTCACCAAGCTGATGTTGCCGTTTTCCATCCAGCTCCGCGATGGCGAGCCAGTGTCCGACCAGATTGTGAGGGCGGCGCACAGGGCATTGGCGGACGGAGGGTTGAGGGAGGGGGATTTGTTTCCCTCGATGCGCGCGCTGGCGCAGGAGTTGCGGATCTCGCCGACGACGGCGTTCAAGGTGGTGCGGGAGCTGAAGGATCTGGGGTTTCTCGTAAGCCGGCCGGGGGTTGGCATGGTGGTCAGGGCTCCCAGCCTGCCGCCATTGGAAAAACGGCTCGCCCTGCTGGAGCCGGCCGCCCGCCGTTTTCTGGAGGAGGCGCGGGCCTTGCATCTCGCGCCCGGGGACATCGTGGGACTGCTGCATCAACTTCATCAACCCGAACCCTGAAAACGCACATGATCACCATCCGGAACCTGACCAAACGTTTCCGCGGAATCGAAGCCCTGCGCGGTGTGAATCTCGACATGCCGGCCGGCAAGGTGAGCGCCTTTATCGGGCCCAACGGAGCGGGCAAGACCACCACCATCAAGTGCGCGATGCGGCTGATGGACCCCGATGGCGGGATGATCGAGGTGCTTGGAGCGAAACCAGGCGCGCTCTCGCCGGATCACTGGCGGCGCATCGGCTATGTTTCCGAAAACCAGCGGATGCCGGACTGGATGACGGTTGCCCGGTTGCTCGACTACGTGCGGCCGATGTATGGGGCGCTATGGGACCGCGAATTCGAGCGGAAGATGTTGCGCGAATTCGACCTTCCGGAGCGCGTGCGGCTGTCATCGCTGTCGCGCGGCCAGCGCATGAAGGCCGCGCTGTTGTCCTCGCTTGCCTACCGCCCGCAACTGGTCGTTCTGGATGAACCCTTCGCCGGGCTCGATCCGCTGGTGCGCGAGGAGTTTCTCAGCGGTCTTTTGGAACTGACCGAAACCGAGGGCTGGACCGTGTGGATTTCCTCACATGACATGGAGGAGGTGGAACGCTTCGCGGACCGCGTGGCGATGATCGACCGGGGCCGGATTTGCCTGGAGGAGGACGTGGAGCCCTTGCGTGAACGCTTCCGCGCCGTGGAGTTGGTGATGGATGCGGAGGCGGTCCCTCCGGAGACGATGCCGGAGACATGGGCTGACATGAGGGTCAGCGGCCGCAGTGTGCGCTTTACCGACACTGCTTTTGACGAAGCCAGGTGCCGTGAGGTTTGCGGATCGGTTTTCGGCCGGATGGTCCGTCATGAGACGCGGCCAATGGGCATGAGGGAGATCTTCGTGGCGCTCGCCAGGGAACATCGCGGACAAAGGGAGGGGGCGCCATGAAATCCTTTCTGTCATGTTTCGTGACGGAATTCCGTCACGCGAGACCACTGCTTCCGTGGCTGCTGGGGAGTCATGCCTTCATGATCGCCATCCGCACCCGCTGGGAGGGCCGGGTTTCCGATCAACTTTCCACTCTGGTGGAATGGTCCGCCTGGATGCTCGCGCTGGTGGTGGTGGTGATCGGTTTGTGGAGTGACGCCCCCTTGAGGAGGGATCGTTTCCTTGCCACGAGGCCGCAACGATTTGTGCCGTTGGCAGGCGCGAAATTCCTCGCGCTTCTTCTAATGGCGGTGGTGCCTTTCGCCGTCGGTGATTTCATCACCTTGTCCATCTGGGGCATCCACGGCACCCACCTGTGGATGGGAACAATACGGACGCTGCTGATGTTTCTCGTGGCGCTTTGCGCGCTGTTTCCCGCAGTGTGGTGGTGGCGCGACCGGTTGACGGGTTTCGCCTCGCTTGGAATCACCTTTGTCTCGCTGGTCGCGTGTGCCCATCTGCTCTCCCGCTTGCCGGGAAACCGCAACCCGTATGGCGGAGAAACGTTCGGTTTTCCATTCGGAGTGCCGCTGGTTCTGACATTTCTCGGTGCGCTCGCCGTTCTCGCCGCCGGGTTCCTGCCGCTGTTCGCGAAGCGACGCGACTCCATCCGCATCCCCTTCTTCGCGGGGCTGGCCTGCCTTTCGCTATGGATCGGCCTGAAAGTGTTCGTGAGAGGGCCGGATGCCGCGGAATCGAGGAAGCCCGCCATCGTCTCCGCCAGCCTGTATGAACCCCACCATCGGGACGCGGGTTACCGCTGGTTCAGCGCCTCTGTTCCGACGATGCCCGGTGAGCCCGACAACGATGTGATCTGGTCGTTTTCCAGACTCAGGATCAATGGCAGGGACGTCAGGCCATGGGCGCGCCGCAGCAACAGGATCAAACCGGAAAGCCATCAGATCAGGAGCGCCCTCGCCCGCCGTTTCGGGCCGGTGTTCCTGGATCCGCGCGCGAACGATCCCTATCGTTTTTCCCCGAGAGGGATCGTTCCGGATCAGGCGGATGGCAACGGGAAACATGATATCGATTTCGAATTGGTGGAAACCCACTTCCGCTGGGAGGTGGCGGTGGACATGCCGCTGAAGGAAGGCGCTTCGGTTTCCGGTCCTGACGGGGTGTGGGCTGTTAGAGCCATGCGCCGAAGTCCCGGATGGCGCGGCGGGGAAGGTTTCGAAGTCGTGAACCGCCATGTCGAATCCGGAAAACCGGACGGACACCGTCCCGGCGGGCATCGGTATCCCGGGGATGACATCGCCTGCGTCGTCGATACCGAAACAGGGACCGCCATATCCATTGGATTGCGGCTCGGGCCGGCTTTGGCGGGTAGCGCCAAAACCCGGATATGTCAGATCGATCCATGGCAATTCAATCCATTCGACGAACCCGGCAAGCGGACCATCGACTTCTCCCGTTCCCCTCGTTTCGTGGTGCTGCGGCCCACCGTCGCAAGGGAAATCGCCCATGCGTGGAAATCTCCCGCGCCGATCAGTCTGCCATGGAGTTTCACAACATTGTCGACCCAACCGGCGAAGGAGGAACTCAGGGGAATCGATCCCATCGATTGGATCACAACGAATCCACCGCCGGAAGCGGACGCGCCGCAAGCCGAGGCGGAGATTTGGCTCGCTGCTTTCAAGGAACGACTGGAAGCGAACCATGATCAGGTGTCCGACCGCGAACGCCTGGCAAAACTGCGCGCGGCATTGTCGCCCTTCGTGACCCGCCACCCCGGAGTCATGCTGAGAGGGATGACCGGGCATGATCGCGCGCGTTGGATGATTGAACCGGTTATCCGGGCGCATCTGCCCCGGGATTTGCCCCGGCGGTTTCCGGAATTCGCGCTTCATCCCGTGCTGGTGCGGGTTTTTATCGGGAAGGGGTGGGCGGCGGATCTGGCGGCGGTGGCGCGCGACAAGGCGAGATCCGGACAACCAGCGATGGCCGCTGCGGTTTTGACGGCTGTTCCCCGCGAGATCGGATTGTCCGGGGAGGAATGGCTGGACTTTTTCCGGTTGAATCCGAACGCCGAAGTCTATGAAGCGCTGGCCGACACGGTGATCGGGCGGGAGCGGATCGATGCCGAGGTGGATGCCATGCTCACGGCTTTCCGGGTCCGCCCAGGTCATTCCATCACGCCGTGGATCCGGCTCGCTCTTGCGCGTGGAAGACCGGAGGCCCCCCGCTGGCTGAGGGAGGATCTGGAGGAACGCGAGGAATTCTCCCGTTTTCACCACATCAATCCGGAGCGTTATTTCCGTTTCCCGGAATTCGGCAAGCACCCAAACCCGGCTGCGGAGCGCAAGATGGCGCTCGGTTGGTTCCTGTCCGTCGATCCTGAGCGGTTTGTGTTCGATCCCGCGACGCGCCGCTATTCGGTCCCCTCAGCCCGCTGATGCCATGCCGCTTTCCCCGCTGACCAAACTGCTCGCCGCGCTCGCCTTGATGGCGTTCCCGGTGGTGTTCGCCACCATGATGAGGACCGGATCCTGGGCCGCGCCCGGCTCGCTGGTGGCGGCGCTCTCGCTGTGGGCGGCGGCCATTTGGGGAATGGTGCGATCCGGTGGCGCGTTCGACGAGCGAGCCTTCCATGCCACCCGCCCGCGTGGGAAGCGCAAGGCATTTCTGCGTTCGAGCCTGCCGATGATCTGTTTCGTGATGGCTGTGGCCGCTATGGCCGCTTTCCGCGGCTGGTATTACCACCTCGGGTGGCGGGCGGCCCTTGGCGGCGCGCTGATCGTTTTCGTCCTGCTGTTTCTCTTCACCTTCGCGGTGGCCACCGGTTTCATGCTGGCCTTCTGCCAATCGCGCGCCACCCGCGCTGTCGCTTGGGGAGTGATCGGCCTGCCCCTGCTGGCGCATGTGGTGATGGTGGAAACCAAGGGGGGCAGGATGTGGCCGGGCGCGTTGGTCTTCGAGTCGTGGACCGCCAATCTCCACGTGAACGTGGTCTGGGCTGCGGCGGGTTTTGCCCTGGCTTGGTGGCTGGCCGCCCGCCGCGCCCTGTGGTGGCCATCGCTCGCCGCCTGTACTCTCGCGGGAGTCACGTTGTCTCTGATTCCGGACGGCGAATCCTTGCCAGGCACGGAAGGCGACGGACTGCCGCCCGCGAAATTGAGCGCGAAGCGGATCAAACTGACTGTTCCGGAGCCGGTGGCGGAGGAGGATGCGACCGGATATGTGCGTCTGCGCCACGATGATTTGCTTGAGCTGGGTTCTCTGCGGGACGATGAAATGGCGGCAATGTGGTGCGTGATGCCGCCGATTCCGGGGAAACATGAGGAACTTCCAACCGGACCGATAGAGAGAATCCAGATTGCTTTCGCACACTGGAACCGGCGTGGTTCCGGTTCGCCATCCGGGCTCGATCCGCATCCCTTCCTCGCATCGCTGCTGCCGTCCCACCCGCAACTGGAGGCCTCGGCTTGGCCGGATGTCGACATGAGGTTTCGCCGTGAGATGGTTCCTGAAGCGTTGGAGGCTTTCCGCGGCGGCGACTGGAAGCTGGGCGGGACCGTGCTGAAGGTCGAGTATTCGGGCTCTGTGCCTCTCCATCAGGGGGGGCGCCTGAGACTGGCAGGCGGCGGCAGCATGGTGCTGGAACCCGCCGCACGGCATGGGCGTGGTTTTTCGGTTTCTTGCACGACACTCACTCCTTCTCCCCGGTTCCGCCCGGATCGCAATCGGCCGGGTTTACCGATCAGCCCGTTTCATTCGGAAACGATCGTCCGGTTCCACCTGCTGCTCACCAACCGGAGTGGCAGCAAAGCCATGGGCACCCGTGACTTTGGAGGTTCCAGAGCCACTGTCATCGCCTCAGAGTGGCGGAAAGTCGAATACCTCTTCAATGAATGGCACAGGCTGGACTGGCCGGAGGAGGAATTGGCGGGTGCGCGGGTCCACGTTTTCGCAAGCACCCCGGTAGCGGAAATAGATCAGAAACTCCCGCCGCCCGACAGCGCGGGCGAATGAGTGCGGAAAAATTCCGGAAAATTTCCAAACCGGGATTCGGTGGGGCACATCAGCACTGTTGAGTCCACGCCTTTCAAAAACCCCTCTGGAAAAATACGCAAAAGCCTGATTGACGGCTCCGCGTTTTCGATCATCATCCCGGCTGCTTCCTGTCTGGCGAGGTATTCCGAAACCCACACCAAACCCCCGAGTCCCGTGAAACTGAAAACCCTGATTGCCATTATTCCGCTCGCGGTTGCCGCCCAGGCCTTTGGCGCGACGGTAGCGACATGGTCGGCCTCCGGCGGAGCCAATCCCGGTACCGACGGTTGGGAGCCGGACCTGTCCGGAACGGGAGACTGGTTCCAAGGAAACTCCGCGGGCAATGCGGGTGGCAGTTCGGGTGCCGGTGCCGGAAATCCCGCCTGGGGCCTGTGGTCCAATGACGGCGGAGTGTCCGCCGCGACTTGGGCGCTCGTCGGCGGAGCCCTGACGGTTGGGCAGTCCCTCGGCATTGATTTTGACAACGGCTGGGTCGATTCCGGCGGAGTTGGCGTCCAGTTCACATCGGGCGGCACCGTGGCGCTGGCCGTATTCCTCAATCAGGGCGGTCCCGGTTATGAGATCACGAATTCCACCGGAAATGTGAGTTCCGGCAAGGGATGGACCGGTGACGGCTTCAACATTTCCGTGGAGCTGACAGGCTCCGGAACTTACTCGCTTAGTTTCCCCGGTTATTCGGGAAGCGGAACCCTGGCCAACTCGCTGACATCGATCGATGGCATCCGCGTCTACTCGGCCGACCCCACCGGATTGGGTTCCGGCGGCAACTATGACGTGTTCTTCAACAACGTCAGCGTCATCCCCGAGCCCTCCGCCGCGTTGCTTGGTGGCCTTGGCATGCTGGCCTTGCTCCGCCGCAGGCGCTGAGCGGGGGGTGATGCGATCATTCAAGGAAAACGGCGGTCCGAGGGGTCCAGGGTTCTTACATTAGGGAGAACGCGTGGGGGAAAAGGATATTTCGACCACGGATGTCACGGATTTACACGGATAAGAGAGCCGGAATGACGGGAATTGGATTCATTTTTCCCGTGGTGGAACTCAAAATGACACATTCAACCAGACTCGTAAGTCTTCATCCGTGTAAATCCGTGACATCCGTGGTTAAACCATCTGCTGCTTCCCCTAGTGTGGGGACCCTGCCGAGGGGTCGCCGTTTTCATTTTTCGCTCAGAGGCCGCGAAGTCTTTTCTGCTCGGCGATCCACTGCTGGTCCGCATCGGAGAGTTTGCGTTCGCCGGTTTTGCAGCGGGTGCCGTCGGGCTCGATGAGGATGAGGTTTCCCTCGGAGTAGTTGGTGAGTTTGGCAAAGACCTTGCGGCCGTTGCGGTCGCTCCACTCGCGGTAGCCTTTTTTCCCGAGGCCGGCGCGCCATTTCTCGTGGGAGTTGCGGAAGATGGTCTCACCTTGCTTGAGCAGGCCCCAGGTGTATTCGGCCTGGCCGCGCCGGTAGCCGCGGTAACGGCCGATGACGCTGCCATCCGGGTGGACCATGATGAGCGTCGGCTGGCCGAGCACCTTGTATTGTTTTTTGAGCTTGGTGATGTAGCGGCGGGCATCGACCTCGCGGGTGTATTTTTCGTCGAGCGAGATGTCGCGATCCCTCACGTAGTCGCTGGCGGAGAAGTTCGAGTCCACGCGGAGGCGGACGAGTTTCTCATCGGCCCATTCGCTGAATTCGGGCAGGCTGAAAAGCTCCTGGTTGAGCGCCTTGCACATCGGACTGGCCTTGGAGTCGGTGAACCAGATGAGCAACGGCTTGCCCTCGCGGCCGGCGCGCCTGCGGGCGATGGTTTCGCTTTCGTCCCACGGCCCGCGGCGTTTGGGGGTGCTGGCGAGCACGGCGGAGAGTTCGGGAAGCTCGGCGTCCGGATTGTCGGGGTCGGTGAAAATGATATCACTTTCCGGCGTGAGTTCGACGGGCTGCCGGGGGGCTCCCCCTCCCGCGGCGAGGGGGCTGCCATCGTCGTCACCGCTGCGGGGGCGGATGAGCGGCGTGCCGGCCGGGCCGACGGGGTTGGGTTGTGCGGCTTGCTGGATTTTCCGTTCCCTGGCGCAGGACGCCAATACGAGCGGGACGGCGAGGATCAGGCAGGCGGACCGCGGTTTCATGGCATTATTCCTTGAGGCGGACGGGGGTGCCGCAGTGGGTGCAGCGGAACCAGCGGAAGAGGAGGATCTGGAAACAAAGGGGAATCACATAACCCAGGCCGCGGACGTGGTGGGCCTTGGCGTTCTTGAGATGGGAGCGGTGCGCGAAGAGTTTCTGCCCGCAGATGCGGCACGAGCCGTTGAGCCCCCAGATCACCCAGGCAATGCCGAGGAGCGGCAGGGACACGGGGAACCACAGCAGCCAGGACGGGACCCAAGCGAGGCGCCCGGGCATTTCGGCGGAGGCGAGCAGCAGCAAGGCGGAAACGATCGATACCGGCACCATCACCATCAGCAGCAGGGTGACGAGCGCGCCGAAGTAAATTGAAACCGGATGGCTGTGCAACACGCCGCGGATGTACCAGCGGGAGTTCGGATCCTTGCCGCGGTTGGTCTCGCTGCGGGGCGCGCGGATGAGGGCGACGCGGTCGTTTGCAGGCGAGGTCTTGACGGCGGCCATCCGCGGCAGGGCGTCGTCCATGTCATTGATCGACTTGATGCGCGAGTTGTCGATATCGAGCCGCTGCGGCGCGCTGTCGGCGATCTGGACGTAGCCCGAGCCGGTGGCAGGCTTGGGCTGGCGGTTTTTCGGCAGACGTTCGTCCACCCGCACGTCGAGGTCGCCGGAGTAGCGGTTGAGCAGGATGCCGGCCGGGATGTCGGAAACGCCGAGCCGGTTTCCCAAGAGCAGCCGCGCCGGGAGCGGAATGGCGAAGGGGGAGGTGGCGAGCATGGAGACCACCTGCGGGGTTTTCTCGTAATCCACCGGAGTGAGCGAGGGGCCCGCGGGTTCCTCCTTGAGTCCCACCTGCTCGCGGGCGGCGGTGATCCATTTGGCGACGACGGTTTGCCCCGGCGAGCGTTTGGAGATTTTGAGGATGGAGTTGGCGCGCTCCAGCTCGCGGGCAAGGTCGGCCGCGCCCACCTTGGAGAGGGATTCGGCATTGTGGAATCCGGCCGCTTCGAGCAGTTCGAGCGAGGATTTTCCTAAACCGGGAATGGATAGCAGGTCCGCCATGTGGAATGGGATGGGCGCACTGCGACTCTAGTGAGCCGGTGCGCCTTGGCAAGCGGTCATGACAGGCCGGCGAGCATGTCGCCAAGCTGGACGAGTTTTGCCTGCCACTCGGCGAGGCGGGCCTTTTCCTGCTCCACGACTTCCGGCGGCGCACGGTCCACAAAGCTGGCATTGCCGAGCTTGCCCTCGCATTTCTTCACTTCGATTCCGATCTTCCCGATCTCCTTGGCGAGGCGCGCGCGCTCGGCCTCGACATCGACGAGACCTTCCATCGGCAGGTAAATCTCGCCGACGGGAGCGAGTGAAACCGGCGTGCCCTTGGGGGCGTCGTAGGCCGGATCGATATCGATCTGTCCCGCGCCGCAAAGCAGGGCGAGCACCTTGGTTTCCGGAGCGAGCCATGCGGCCGCGCCCTTGACGACGAAGCGCACGTCCTTGCGGGTGGCCGCGTTGTATTCGATCTTCAGGTTGCGCAGGCGCGCGGCGGATTCATAGACGGCCTCGGCGCGGGCCCTGGCCCCGGAGGCATCGAAGGAAAGGAGCGGCTCCGATGGCAGTTCCTTTTGCATCACAAACCCGCTCTCGGCCACATATCCCATTCTTTGCGAGAGTTCTTCCGAGATGTGCGGCATGTAGGGGCTCAGGAGCTGGAGGAAACGGGCCATCACCGCATCGAAGGTGCCGAGCGTGGCGTCGCGGGCTTCCGCGGTGGCGGTTTCGCGCAGATCGAGTTTCACCGCTTCGAGGAACTTGCCGCAGAACTCGTTCCAGAGGAAATCATAGAGCAGTTGCGCGATCTCGCCGAAGCGGTATTCGGCATAACTCGCCCTCAGGTTCACCGCCAGCTCGTCAACCTTCGCCATGATGTCGATGTGATAAGGCGGGAGGGATTCGCCATTTGAAATCTCAAATTTGGAATCTGAAATCTCCGCGCCCGCCATCTGGCGGAAGCGGCAGGCGTTGTAGATCTTGTTGGCGAAGTTCCTGCCTTCCTCGACGCTGGTTTCATCGAAGCGGAGGTCGCTGCCGACGGGCGCGATGCGCAGCAGGCCGAAGCGCAGGCCGTCCGCGCCGTATTTCTCCATCAGGTCGATGGGATCGGGCGAGTTGCCGAGGGACTTGCTCATCTTGCGTCCCTGCAGGTCGCGGATGATGGAGGTGAAGAACACGTTCCTGAACGGCAACTCGCCGGCGAAGCGGAAGCCGGCCATGATCATGCGCGCCACCCAGAAGAAAATGATATCCGGTCCGGTGACGAGATCGGTGGTGGGATGGAATTTTTCCAGCGTGGCGCTGTTTTCCCCGAGATCCGTCATGGTGGCGAATGGCCAGAGCCACGAGGAAAACCAGGTGTCCATCACGTCCTCGTCGCGCACCCAGTTTTCGGAATCGGAGGGGGCCTCGATGCCGACATGGATGTCACCGGAAGTGAAGTCCGACATGTCGAGCGACTCGGCGTTCTTCAGCGCGTCGAGTTTGTCCTTCCGGTACCACACCGGGATCCGGTGGCCCCACCAGAGCTGGCGGCTGATGCACCAGTCCTGGAGGTTTTCCATCCAGTGGGCGTAGGTTTTCGCCCAACGCTCGGGCCGGAATCTGATATCTCCGTTCGCCACGGCGGCGGCGGCCTCCTTCACGCACGGGTATTTCAGGAACCACTGCATCGAGATGCGCGGTTCAATCGGCACCTGGGCGCGCTCGGAGTAGCCGACGTTGTTCTCATATTCCTCCACCTTGATGAGCAAGCCCATTTCCTCAAGCATGGCGGCCGCCTTCTTGCGGGCGACGAAGCGGTCCAGCCCGTGGAGATCCGGGCACTCCGGGCAGTTGATGCGGGCGTCCGGCGTGAGAACATCGATGATCTCCAGGTTATGGCGGATGCCGATCTCGAAGTCCGCCTTGTCATGCGCCGGGGTGATTTTCAGCGCGCCGGTGCCGAACTCGATGTCCACGTGCTCGTCCGCGATGACGGGAATCTCCGCATGGGGAAACGGGCGTTTCACCATGCGGCCGATGTATTTCGAGAAGCGCGGATCCTTGGGGTTCACGGCCACGGCCACGTCACCCATCAAGGTCTCCGGGCGGGTGGTGGAGATTTCAAGAAACCCGCCGGGCGCGTCGGCGAGTTCGTATTTCATGAAATACAACTTCGACTTCCGCGGGGTCATGATGACTTCCTCGTCGGACAATGCCGTCAGGGAAACCGGGCACCAGTTGACGATGCGTTTGCCCCGATAGATGAGGCCTTCCTTGAAGAGTTCCACAAACACATGGCTCACCCACTTCGTGTAGCCCTCGTCCATGGTGAAGCGCTCGCGCGACCAGTCGCACGAGCATCCGAGGCGCTTGAGCTGCCTGATGATGATGTCGCCGTGCCTGTTCTTGAAATCCCACACCCGCTTGAGGAACTCGTCGCGGCCGAGATCGCGGCGGGTTTTGCCCTCGTTTTCGCGCAGCTCGCGCTCGACCTTCGCCTGGGTGGCGATGCCGGCGTGGTCGGTGCCGGGGAGCCAGAGCACCTCCCTGCCCTCCTGGCGGGCGCGACGGGCGAGGATGTCCTGGAGCGCGTTGTTCAGCACATGGCCGAGGTGCAGGATGCCGGTGACGTTCGGCGGCGGAATGACGATCGAATACGCCTCTTTCGCGGACGAAGGATCGGCTTCGAAGCACTTTCCGTCGATCCACGCGGCGTACCATTTGGCTTCCACCGCCTGGGGTTCATAGGCTTTCGGCAATTCGGACATGGGGGCGGATGGATGCCAGAGCGACCGGGGTTTGTCCAGTGTGGGAAAGGTCGGGATCCGCTGGAATACACCGGTGCCCGGACGGTTTCCCGGCGGTGGAAAATCCGCGGATGCGCGGAAATCCGTCGAATCGGGTGACAAATCCCCGCACGTTCCGCGCCCGCGCCCGCGGGTGGGGCGGATGCGCGGGATCTTTTTCATTGCCATACCGGATTCCCCGGTCACCCTCGATCAAAGTGAGTTTATTCCCTTCATCGCGGCGGATCGCCTTTCTCGGCGATTACGTCCCAAGGAGATGCGGGATCGCCACCTTCACCCACAATCTTTGCGAGGCGGTGAGCGGGCAAGCCGTGGATGCGAAATGCATCGTGATCGCAATGAACGACCGTCCGGAAGGATACGACTATCCGGAGGAAGTCCGCTTCGAAATCCAGCAGAAAGACGCGGAGGACTACCGTGCCGCGGCCTACGAGTTAAACCAGAGCAAGGCGGACGTGTTGAGCATCCAGCATGAGTTCGGCATCTACGGCGGCCCGGCCGGCGGGCATTTGCTGGGACTGGTGAAGGAGCTGCGGATCCCGGTGGTCACCACGCTGCACACCATCCTGCCGGATCCGGACGAACCGCAGCGCCGGGTGATGGAGGAGTTGGCGAAAAGCAGCGGGCGGATCGTGGTGATGGCGGGCAAGGGTGCCGAGATCCTGCGGGACACCTACGGTGTGGACCCGTCCAAGGTGGATGTCATTCCGCACGGGATTCCGGACGTGGCCTTCACCGGTACGGAGGGTTTCAAGAAACAGTTCGGCATGGAGGGCCGCACGGTGCTCCTCACCTTCGGCCTGCTGGGGCCCGGCAAGGGCATCGAGCACGCGATCCGCGCGATGCCCGGGATCATCCGGCGTCATCCGGACGCCGTTTACCTTGTTCTCGGAGCCACCCACCCGCACCTGGTCGCCCGCGAGGGCGAGAAATACCGGACCTCTCTCGAACACCTTGCGGACGATCTGGGCGTCTCCGACCATGTGGTTTTCTTCAACCGCTTTGTTTCCAACGAGGATCTCTCACAGTTCATCGGTGCCGCGGACATCTACCTCACCCCCTATCTGAACGAGGCCCAGATCACCTCGGGTGCGCTCGCCTACGTGTTCGGAGCGGGCAAGGCGGTGATCTCCACCCCCTACTGGCACGCGAGGGAGCTGCTGGACGAGGGCCGCGGGGTGCTGGTGCCCTTCCGGGCTCCGGAGGCGATCGCGGAGGCCGTTTGCGGGTTGCTGGATGATCCCGCCGCGATGAACCGCATGGGCCGCCGAGCCTACGAGGAAAGCCGGGAAAGCACTTGGCCCGCCGTGGGGCGGCGGTATCTGGAAACCTTCGCCAGGGCGAAGTCCGAACATCGGGCGGTGGCGGAGAGCGTCCTGTCGCGCCGCAGCAATGCCACGCGCCCGGGCAAGCTGCCGCCGGTCATCCTCACCCATCTCGAACGCATGTCGGACGGTACCGGCATCCTGCAGCATGCGGTTTACAACGTGCCGAACCACCTTGAGGGCTATTGCTCGGATGACAATGCCCGCGCTTTCCTGCTCTGCCTTCTCCTCGAGCGGTCGGCCATCCCGCCGCCAAAGGTGAACGCGGACCTGCTCGCCACGCGTTACCTGGCGTTTCTCGCGGCGGCGTTCCAACCGTCGGCCGGGAGATTCCGCAACTTCATGAGCCACGACCGCAAATGGCTGGAGGATTATGGCAGCGAGGACAGCCACGGCCGTGTCATGTGGGCCACCGGCACCGGCGCCGCGATCTCCACCAACGATGGCCACCGGAGGCTCTGCGCGGAATGCTTCGAACGCGGGCTCGCCGCCGTCGCCTCCTTCACCTCGCCACGCGCCTGGGCCTTCACCCTGCTGGGCATCCACCAATACCTGAAGGCCCACCCGGACCATCCGGAATCCCTGGACATGCGCGGACTGCTCGCGGCACGGCTGCTGGAGACCCGGCGTGCCAGCGCGGATTCCGACTGGCCCTGGTTCGAAAACAGCGTGACCTATGAAAACGCCCGCCTCTGCCAGGCCCTGATCCTCACCGGCAGTTCCGTGCCCGACAGCCAAGCCCTCTCCATCGGCCTGGAAACCCTGCGCTGGCTCGCCCACCAACAGGTTTCACCCTCCGGCCACTTCCGGCCCGTCGGCACCAACGGCTTTCTCCAGCGGGGTGGTGAACGCGCCACCTTCGACCAGCAGCCGGTGGAAGCCCAGGCCATGGTCTCCGCCTGCCTGGATGCCTTCGATGCCACCGGCGACGCGTTCTGGCGACGCGAGGCGCGGCGCGCCTTCGACTGGTTTCTCGGCCGCAACGATCTTGGCATCCCGCTTCACGATCCGACTTCCGGCGGCTGCCGCGACGGACTCCACCACCACCGTGCCAACGAAAACCAGGGGGCCGAATCCACCCTCGCCTTCCAGATCGCCCTCGCGGAAATGACCGCCGCCGAGCATCACATCGCCCAATCATCACCATGAGCGCCCCCATCCTGTGCCGCCATGACCTGCTCCTCCTCCCCGAAAGCTCGCGGGTGATCATCCGCCCCTTCATCCCCGCCGACGACCGGCGGGTGGCCACCATCATCGGCCGCGCTCTCTCCCTGACGGAAAACGAGGTGATCGAGGAACTCGCCCGGATGCGCGGGGAGTTCGACAACCGCCACTTCGAAATCGAAAACGTGCTGCTCAGGAACTATCAGAAGATCCAGGGGCATGTTTTCACCGAGCGTCCGCTGTCCCGCGAGCGGCGCTTGCTCATCGGCGCCCTCTTCTCCGGGGAATACGCCCTTGAATCCGCCGCCTTGTTCAATCCCTCCATCGTCCCGCACCCGGACCAATCCGGAGTGCCGGACGGCTCGCTGCGTTTTGTCATGAGCCTCCGCGCCACCGGCGAGGGCCACATCTCGTCCATCGAGTTCCGCTCCGGCGAGATCGGCGGAAACGGCTGCGTCACCCTCGATCCGGTCTCGCGCTTCGTCACCGTGCCCGAAGTGGTTCCCAATCCGCGCTACCGCAAGCTGCCCTTTGCCGCCAAACTCCACGAAATGTTCGAGGAAAGCGTCTACTGCGCCGCCGTGCTCGAGGGCCTCGGCGACACCTTCACCCTCAGCGAACTCAAGGACTCGATCCACCGCATCCGCCGGGAAATCCAACCCAACACCTCCGAGCTGAACCGCACGCTCGACCGCATCCGCTGGCTGGCGGACAGCAACTACGAACTCCGCTTCCCGCCTCACATCGCCATCAGCGAGCGGATCATCTTCCCGGTCTCCGCAAACGAAAGCAACGGCATCGAGGACGCCCGCTTCGTCCGCTTCACCGACGACGACGGCTCCGTCACCTACTACGCCACCTACACCGCCTACAACGGGCGCACGATCCTCCCCCAGCTGATGGAAACCCGTGACTTCCTCGATTTCCGCATCCTCACCCTCAACGGCAGAGCCGTTCAGAACAAGGGCATGGCCCTGTTCCCCCGCCGCGTCAACGGACAATACCTCATGCTCTCCCGGCAGGACGACGAGAACCTGTTTCTCATGCGCTCCGACGATCCCCACCATTGGGACAACCCGCAACTGCTCATGCGCCCGGCCGAAGTCTGGGAATCGGTCAAACTCGGCAACTGCGGATCGCCCGTCGAAACCGAGGCCGGCTGGCTCGTCATCACCCACGGCGTCGGACCGATGCGCAAATACTGCATCGGCGCCGCGCTTCTCGATCGCGATGATCCCGCCAAGGTCATCGGCAGGCTCAACGAACCCCTCGTCGCCCCGGAAGGCAACGAACGCGAGGGATACGTCCCGAACGTGGTTTACAGCTGCGGCTGCCTCGTTCACGGAAAACGCCTGATCCTCCCCTACGCCATGAGCGACAGGGCCACCGCCATCATCAGCATCTCGCTGGATGTCCTGCTCAATCGCCTCAGGAAAGTCTGAACCGCCACCCCGGAACAAGGGCGGCACCTCCCCCCGCCGCCGCCGTTCCCACATCCGGGGTTGCATCCCGGCGCCGGAATTGGCATTGCACTGCCCGGCCGGGAACCCTAAAAACCCGCGTCTTTTTTGTCTCCTCGCATCCGTTTTTCATGAAACCGACACTCCTTGTCCTCGCAGCGGGCATGGGCAGCCGATATGGCGGCCTCAAGCAGATGGACCCCATGGGTCCCAACGGTGAAACCGTTCTCGATTATTCCGTCTTTGACGCCATCCGGGCCGGCTTCGGCAAGGTGGTCTTCATCATCCGCGAGGACTTCGCGGAGGCCTTCAAACAAGGCGTCGGATCGCGTTTCGCGGACCGCATCGAGGTGGACTGCGTGTTTCAGAAACTCGACGACCTGCCGGATGGCTTCGGCATCCCCGAAGGCCGCCAGAAACCCTGGGGCACCGCCCACGCCGTGCGCGCCGCGCGCCATGCGGTCAAGGAGCACTTCGCCGTGATCAACGCGGACGACTTCTACGGCGCGGACGCCTATCAGCGCGCCGCCACCTTCTTTTCCAGCCTGCCGGAAGGCGTCACCAACGAGATGGCCATGGTCGGCTACCCGCTGGAAAACACCCTCTCCGACCACGGCCACGTCAACCGCGGCATCTGCAAGATCGACGAACAGGGTTTCCTCACCAACGTCGAGGAATACCTCGACATCGAGCGCGAGGACGACGGTCACGTGCGCGGCAACGCGCTGGATGGAAAACGCCACGTCGTGCCCGCCGGATCGCTCGTTTCGATGAATTTCTGGGCCTTCGGTCCGGATTTCTTCGGCCAGCTCGAAGAGGCCTTCACCCGCTTCATGATGGAGTCCGGCGAGCAGCTCAAGTCCGAGTGCTACATCCCCACCGTGGTGGACCACCTCATCCACGGCGGCCACTCGCAGTGCCCCGTTTTGAAAACCACCAGCCAGTGGTTCGGCGTCACCTATCCGGATGACAAACCCTTCGTGGTCGAGTCCATCGCCAAGCTCATCACCTCCGGGGAATATCCGGAAAAACTCTCCTGAACTCCCTTCCCACCCGATCCATGGCATCCACCAAACCCACCCACGACATCCGCGCGATCACCTCGATGTTCGACATGCGGGCCGACTTCGTCTGCGCCTCCGCCTATGGCTCGGGCCACATCAACGACACCTACTGCGCCTGGTCCGACCAGGCCGGCCTGCGTGTCCGCCACATCGTGCAGCGCATCAACCACAATGTGTTCAAGCAGCCCGTGCGGTTGATGGAAAACGTGGACCGGGTGACCAGGCACGCGCTCGCCACCCTCCGCGCGGAAGGCAGCAGGGAAGCCTACCGCCGCACCCTCACCTGCATTCCCGCCCTCGATGGAAAACCCTATGCCACCGATGCGGAAGGCAATGTGTGGCGCGTCTATCCCTTCATCGACCGCGCCCGCGGATACGATGAGCTGGAAACCAACGAGCAGGCCTATCAGGCCGCCCGCGCCTTCGGGGAATTCCAGAAACTCGCCGCCACCCTCGGCGGCGAGCGTTTGCACGAGACGATTCCGAATTTCCACAACACGCCCAAGCGCCTCGAAGCGCTGGAAGCCGCCATCGCCGCGGACAGCGGCGCCGGACGCGCCTCGGAAGCGGCCGCGGAAATCGCTTTCGCCCGCGCCCGCGCCGCCGATTGCGCGCGCATCACCGACCTCATCGCCGCCGGCAAAATCCCCGAGCGCGTCACCCACAACGACACCAAGCTCAACAACGTGCTGTTGGACGACGTCACCGCCGAAGGCGTCTGCGTGATCGACCTCGACACCACCATGCCCGGCTCCGCGCTTTATGACTTCGGCGACATGGTGCGCACCGCCGCTCCCACCACCCGCGAGGACGATCCGGATCCGGCGAACATCGGCGTGCGGCTGGACCGCTTCGAAGCGCTGGTGAAGGGCTACCTCTCCACCGCCACCTTCCTCAACGAACACGAAATCGACAATCTCGCCTTCGCGGGAAAACTCCTCACCCTGGAGTGCGGCATCCGTTTCCTCACCGACTACCTGCAGGGGGACGTTTATTTCAAGATCAACCGCCCCGCCCACAACATCGACCGCTGCCGCAACCAGTTCGCCTTCGTCAGGGCCATCGAGGACAAGATGGGCGGGATGGAGGAGATCCTGAAACGCCATCGGTGATTCGGAAATCGGTCCCATAAGTCCCATTCTCACTTTTCATGAAAATCCTAGTCACCGGAGGCTCCGGCTTCATCGGCTCCCACATCGTCGAACACTATCAGGGCAAGGCGGGGGAAATCCGCGTGCTCGACAACCTGCGCACCGGATACCGGAAGAACCTCGACGGGCTCGATCATGTCTTCATCGAAGGCTCCATCACCGACCGCGAGCTTGTTAGAGATGCCGTCCGGGGAGTTGATTATATCTTCCACATGGCCGCGCTCGTCAGCGTGCCGGAATCCATGGCGAAACCCGGCGAGTGCGTGGACATCAACGTCCATGGCCTGCTCAACGTGCTGGAGGAAGCCGCCGCCGCGGGCGTGGGGAAACTCGTCTTCGCCTCCTCCGCCGCGATCTATGGCGACAACCCGGCGGTTCCCAAGCTGGAAACCATGTTTCCGGAGCCGAAAAGCCCCTACGCCATCACCAAACTCGACGGCGAATACTACCTCAACATGTTCCGCGCCGAAGGCCGGCTCGAAACCGCCGCCATCCGCTTCTTCAATGTCTTCGGCCCGCGCCAGGATCCCAGGGGCGCCTACGCCGCCGCCGTGCCGATTTTCATCGAGAAAGCGGTGAAGGGTGAGGACATCACCGTTTACGGAGACGGCGAACAAACCCGCGATTTCATCTATGTGAAGGACATCGTCGGTGCGCTCGCCTTCGCCGCGGAAACCCCCGGCGTCACCGGTGTGTTCAACGCCGGATATGGCGGACAAATCACCATCAACCGGCTCGCCGACGAAATCATCGCCAACGCGGGCACCCCGTCCAAAGTCCTGCACGCCCCGGAACGGGCGGGCGATGTGAAACACTCCCGCGCCAGCGCCGAAAAACTGTTGGCCGCCGGCTGGAAGCCCGGACACACCCTCGACGAAGGCCTCGCAGCCACCTTCGGCCACTTCAAATCACCCTGATCCGGGGCCGGGCATTCCATCATATCAAAGTGACGGATGGCGGGGCGGCGAAGCGTTCATGGGGAGCACGCGCGAGGGCGCGTGCGCTCCCTGGATCTTGAAATCGGTTCCTTCCGTGTTTTGCCATTCTCCCTTCCGGAATGATCGCTTCCCAAAAACGCAAAAAGCGCCCGGATCGGGAATCCGGACGCCTTGAGAAACCAAACGATGGGGGATGAGCCTCAGCGGGAGTAAAGCTCGACGATGAGCTGCTCGTTGACGAGCGGGTCGATGTCGGAGCGCTCGGGCACGCGGGAAACGGTGGCTTCGAGCTTGTCCTTGTCCACCGTGAGCCAGTCCACGCCCGGCATTGCCTGGGTGAGATCGGTCATGCGGAGAACGAGTTGCTGGGATGAGGGCTTGCCGCCGACCTTGATGATGTCACCGGGTTTCACCTGATAACTCGGGATGTCCACGCAGCGGCCGTTCACGAGGATGTGGCCGTGGTTGACAATCTGGCGGGCGGCCTGGCGGGTGTTGCCGAAGCCGGCGCGGTAAACCACGTTGTCGAGACGGGTTTCAAGAAGCTGGAGCAGGATTTCACCCGTCACACCGCGGCGGCGGGCGGCTTCCTCGTAGTATCCGCGGAATTGCTTCTCAAGGACGCCGTATTGGAAACGGAGCTTCTGCTTTTCACCAAGCGCCACCGAGTATTCGCTCTTCTTCTTGCGGCCGGCGCGCACACCGTGCTGGCCGGGCGGGAAGTTGCGGCGCTCGAGCGCTTTGGAGGGACCGAAGAGGGAAACGCCGAAACGGCGGCTGATCTTCGCGCGGGGACCTGTATAACGTGCCATGTTGGAAAAACGTGAGGGTTGGCGTGAAGGGATGGATTAAACGCGGCGCGCCTTCTTCGGGCGGCAACCATTGTGCGGGATCGGCGTCACGTCGCGGATCGAGAGGATTTCAAGACCGAGGCCCTGAACGGCACGGACGGCGGACTCGCGGCCGGAACCCGGACCTTTCACCCGGACATCCACCTCCTTGAGACCGTGGCCCATCGCCTGGCGGCAGGCGTCCTGGGAAACCACCTGGGCGGCGTAGGCCGTGCTCTTGCGCGAACCCTTGAAGCCCATCTTGCCGGCGCTCGACCAACCGATGGCATTGCCATTCACGTCGGTCACGCTCACCAGCGTGTTGTTGAATGTGGCCGTCACGTGAACCACTCCGCGGTGGACGTTCTTCGCGCCCTTGGCCTTGTGGATCTTGACTTCCTCGTCTCCGCCAAGACCGATCTCGGCGAAAATGTCACGCTTGGCTTCCTTCTTGGGAGCCTCGGCGGCGGCCGCCTCGGGTGCGGGCGGGGTTGCGGGTGCTGGAGCTGCTGCTGGCTCAACCGCCGGAGTTTCCCCGGCGGAATTTTTGGTGGTTTCTTCTGACATGAGCGTTTCGGGAGATTATTTCTTCACGCCCACCGTCTTCTTCTTGCCCTTGCGGGTGCGGGCATTGGTGCGCGTGCGCTGGCCGCGGACGGGAAGACCGCGCTTGTGGCGGATGCCGCGATAGCAGTTGATCGAGGTCAGGCGCTTGAGCTGGGCCTGGCGCTCGCGGCGAAGGTCGCCCTCCACCATGATGCTTTCGGTTTGGATGACCTGGGCGATGCGCACAAGCTGGTCTTCGGAGAGCTGACCGGTGCGGATGTCGGGGTCGATGCCCGCATGCTCGAGGATCTTGGCGGCGGTGGGGCGGCCAATGCCAAACATGTAGGGCAGGGAAGCTTCGATGCGCTTCTCGTTGGGGATTTCAATACCTAGAATGCGGGCCATGGTGTGCGTGTGTTGGCGTGGCCGCGGAAATACGCCGGATGCCTCCGGAGTGCCCGCGGGGCGGGTGATTTAGCAGACGCCGGGGGGCTGGCAAGCCGGAAATGGAAAATTTCTGGAGCCGGGCCAGGAAATTCCAAAATCTTCCGGGAACCGCGGCCCGCGAAGAACGAATGGAATATTGAGTTCCCAAAGACTTCGGCGCGCCACAGCCAATGGGCGGGGAGACCGGTTTCCCCCGGGTGATGCCCGTCATGCTCACCGTTCCCTTGACGGGATCCACTCGGGCGCATCCGGCTTCGGCAATGACCGGGGTTTTACCTGCAAAGCTTTCCAAATCGGCGGAAGATGGGGGCGGCACTCCCCGATTTCCTCATTGCCCTGCGCGGGCGCTTCGGATACCCGGAACGGGTTCACGACATCCGCAGCGCCCATGGCCCCACCCCCCACCTCCATACGTCCGGCGGACCCGCGGGTTCAGGAGCTTGTCGCGTCGATCGCCGACAAGTTCGCCATCCAGGGCCTCTTCGTGCTGGGCGAGGAGATCCAGAGCGGTCACATCAATTCGACCTACCGCGCCACCTTCCGCGAGAGGAACGGCGGCTTGCAGCGCTACATCATCCAGTCGATCAACCGCCGGGTTTTCAAGGATCCCCATGCGGTGATGGCGAATGTGGAAACCGTCACCCGCCACATCAACAACCGCGTGCTGCGGCTCAAGAAGGACCTCGGCGGCCAGACGCTCAACCTGTTCCCCGCGCGCGGCGGCGGCAACTGGATCGAGGATGATGGCGGCGCGGTCTGGCGCTGCTACAACTTCATCGAGGGCTGCGTGACCTACGATGTGGTGGAAAACACCCGCCAGGCCTATCAGGCGGCGCGCGCGTTCGGATCGTTCCAGGATCTGGTCAGCGATCTCGATCCCGCCACGGTTTCGGAGACGATCCCGGATTTCCATGACACCCGCAAACGCCTCCACCGCCTCACCGAGGTGGCTGCCGCCGATCCACTCGGCAGGCTCGATGCGGTGCGCCCCGAATTCGACTTCATCCTCGCCAGGGAGTCCCTCGCCGGCCTGCTGCCCGACCTTTCCGCCTCCGGCGAGATCCCGATGCGCGTCACCCACAACGACACCAAGATCAACAACGTCATGATCGACGCCGAAAGCGACGAGGCCGTCTGCGTGATCGATCTGGACACGGTGATGCCCGGCCTCGCGCTTTATGACTTCGGTGATCTGGTGCGCTCGGCTACCAGCCCGGCGGCGGAGGACGAGCGGGATCTGTCAAAAGTCCGGATGCGCATGCCGATGTTCGAGGCGCTCGTCGAAGGCTATCTGGACGCGGCCGGCGGATTCGTGAACGCCGCCGAGACCGCGCACCTTGTGGACTCCGGGAAACTGATGACCCTGGAGGTGGGCATCCGGTTTCTAACCGATCATCTGGAGGGCGATGTCTACTTCAAGACCCGCCGGCCCGGCCATAATCTCGACCGCTGCCGCACCCAGTTGACGCTCGTCGGGCGCATCGAGGAAAACGAGACGGCCATGCGCGATTTCGTCTGCAAGGTGGGACGCGGCCGCCGCTGAACGCGCGCCGCATTCGCGCCGGTGTGAACTTTCCGGTTGCCTCCGCGGCGTTCCGCGGTGGAGATTCCCCGCGTCCGGTCCGGATGGCCGGGCGTGCGTGTTTCCGCCATGAAATGGACCTACTGGCTCGGATGGATGTCCTTCGGCTCGGCGTTCCGGAGTCTTTTCGGCATGCGGATCGAAGGCCGTGAGCACCTCATCACCGAGGGGCCCGTTCTGGTCGCCTCAAACCACCAGAGCTATCTGGATCCGCCGCTGATCGGGAATCTCTATCGGGACGAGATGGTCTATCTGGCGCGCAAGACCCTCTTCACCGGCATCACCCGCTGGCTTTACACCCAGTGGAACGCCATCCCGGTCGATCAGGACCGCCCGGACATGGCCAGCCTCAAAACCATCATCCGCAAGCTGAAGGAAGGGCATCGCGTCCTCGTTTTTCCGGAAGGATCCCGCACGCTTGATGGGGAAATCGGCGAGGCGGCACCCGGGATCGGCCTGGTGGCGGTGAAATCCGGTGCCGTCATCCAGCCGGTCCGCATCCGCGGCGCGCGCGAGGCCCTGCCACGAGGCTCCGCGAAAATCCGCTTCGCCCGCATCTCCGTCCATGTCGGCCCGCCCATCCGCCTCACGCCCGGGGAGATCGCCGCCGCCAAGGGCAAGGAGGACTACGACCGCATCGCCAAACGCATCATGGCCGCCATCGGGGCGCTGTGAGGCCGCGCGTTTCGCCTGCCATTCCGCCTTGTATCCACACCCGGAGCGGTCTTTTGTCGGTCCATGCAGCGCTTCCATCACGCCCGGTTCGGCGATGTCCGGGCCCTATCGGAGATGAAGGGAGCGTCCACGATATCCGTTTGCATCCCCACGCTCAACGAGGAGGAAACCATCGGCCCCATCGTGGAAACCGTCCGCTCGGAACTGATGGAAGCGGTGCCGTTGGTCGATGAGATCCTGGTTGTCGATTCGGATTCCACCGACGACACCCAGGACATCGCCGCCGCGGCCGGAGCCACAGTCCTGCTCTCGCGGGACATCGAGCCGGGCGCCGGTTCCATTCCCGGCAAAGGCGAAAACCTCTGGAAATCCCTGCTCGCCGCACGCGGAGACATCATCTGTTATCTCGATGGCGATATCTCGAATTTCCACTCCGGGTTTGTCACCGGCCTCGTCGGTCCGCTGCTGCACGATCCCCACATCGGCTACGTGAAGGCCTACTACGAGCGACCGCTGGCCCATGCGGACTTTCCGCTCGTCACCGGCGGCGGCCGGGTTTCCGAGATCCTCGTGCGGCCGCTCATCTCCATGTTCTATCCGGAGCTTGCCGGAATCCTGCAACCGCTCTCCGGCGAATACGCGGCTCGCCGCAGCCTGCTGGAATCCCTGTCCTTCCCCACCGGCTACGGCGTGGAGATCGCCCACCTCATCGATCTCGCCATGACCGGCCGCGCCCCGATCATCGCCCAGACCGACCTCGTCAGGCGCGTCCACCGCAATCGCGACGAGGGCGAGCTTGGCGACGCCGCCTTCGCCATCCTCAAGGTGATCTTCCGCAGGCTCGAGCGCGACGCCAGGCTCACCCTGCACGCTTCCCTGCCCGACCTCCACCGCCGCTGGCTGATAGATCCGGGCGGCGCGAGCCCGATCGACCGCATCATCGCCGAGCCCGAGCGCCCGGCGCTGGACGGCCTCCGCTGATTTCCTCCCCGCCCGCCTTGCCAAGCCCGGCTTCTCGTTTACTCTCGGCCGCCGATGACCTCCCCCGCCGATTTCGAGCCCGCCACGCGCGACCCGAAGAAACTCCGGCGCACCGCGTGGACACTCGTCGCCATCATGATCGCGGGCGGGTTTCTCATTCTAACGGCCTACGAGAAAATGTCGCGCGGCCAGGCGGCCGACACCCGCCCGTCCAGGTTTCACCAGATCCGCAAGGAGAGGGACCTGCGCGTGATCAGGCAGGACGGGAAAACCGCGGATCTTTTCGATCTCCGCGGCAAGGTCTGGGCCGTCAACGTTGTCAGCCTGGCCAACCCCGAAGTCGGACTCCGCAGCCGCGAGGTCATGAGGCGCCTCGCCGCGAAATACCAATCCAACACCGGTTTTTGCCTCGTCTCGCTCGTCGCCGATCCCCCCGGCACGGCCGAAACGGTCGCCACGCTCGACAAGGCGGCGCAGGACGGCGGCATGAAGTTTCCCCAATGGTGGCTCGCCACCAATGACGCGCCCACCCTGCACAAGTTCATCAAGCAGGAACTCAAGGCCAACCTCTTCCCGCACCAGGCCGATGGCGCGTGGGTCTTCGACACCTCCATCGTCCTCATCGACCGCGAGGGCCACCTGCGCCGCGCGGTCGTTCCGCAGAAACGCGGCGGCCGGCCTTACATCGCCACCTTCGACTTCGACGAAGCCGCCACATGGGACGGGCGCGGCGTGCTCACCGGCACCGATCTCAACAACGTGGACCAACTCGCGCTCCTGCTGGAAAACACCATCGATACCCTGCTCGCCGAAGCCTCCGCCTCCCCATGAACCGCAAAACCACCATCGTGCTCTTCTACGGCGTCGTGGCGCTGATCTCCGCCGCCATCCTCGCCATCGCGTTTTTCCTGCGCTCCCGCCTCCCCGAGCCGGACATGACCTCCATCGTCAATCCCGGCAGGGAAAACGCCCGGCGCTGGTTTGAAATCGGCAAGGACCTCGAAGCCGTCAACCAGGAAGGCAAACAGGTGCGCCTCTCCGATCTCAAGGGCAAGGTCTGGGTGGCCGCCCAGTTCTTCGCCGTCTGCCCGCACTGCGCCGTCCGCAATGGCGAGGAACTCCACAAGATCCGCGGGGAATTCGGCGAGCATCCGGATTTCCACATCGTCTGCATCACCGTGGACCCGGAGGAAGACAAGGAGGAGAAGCTCGCCGACTACGCGAAAGCCCTCAACGCCGATCCCGAAAACTGGTGGTTCCTCAACGCCGGCGACGCCAAGGCCACCCACAGGTATCTGGAGGAGGAACTCAAGTTCTTCGCCACCAACGAGCGCACCGATCCGGTGGACATCGAAACCAACGGCCGCTACGCACACGACCTCGGCTTTCTGTTAGTGGACCGCGACTTCCGCGTCATCGGCAAGTGGCCGCTCGCGGAAGCCCGCTCCGCGGAGGCCCGCAAGCGCGATCCGGA
Organism: uncultured Luteolibacter sp.; assembly: GCA_964554865.1. GTDB lineage: Bacteria > Verrucomicrobiota > Verrucomicrobiia > Verrucomicrobiales > Akkermansiaceae > Luteolibacter. The sequence continues at coordinate 64,331 of CAZKQK010000001.1, forward strand.
TCTCTACGAACAACTCAAGCGCGAGATGTTCGACCGCATCCGCATGGAACTGGACAGGCAAACGCCGGAGGAACCATGAGCAACGAACGCGCAGACTGGCTCTCACGCGCACCACGGGAAGAACTGTCCCGCAAACTCGGCGTCGCCGCCTGGAACCTCACCGCCGCCGTGCTCGTTCTCGTAGGGCTGATGCGGCGGGTGAAAATCCCGCTGCCCGACGGCGTGAGCCTCTCCTTCCTCCCGCCCTTCCACGCCGCCGTCAACGCGCTCGCCGCCGTGGTCCTGATCATCGCCTTCATCGCCGTGATCCGCGGCCGCATCGCCCTGCACCGCAGGATGATCATGGCCGCCATGGGACTCTCCGTGCTTTTCCTGCTCAGCTACGTCGCCTATCATTTCACCGGCAGCGAGGTGAAATTCGGCGATGCCAACCTGGACGGCATCGTGGACGCCGCCGAGCTTGCCGCCGTTGGCTCCGCCCGCACCTATTATCTCATCCTGCTCATCTCCCACATCGTCCTCGCCGGAGTCAGCCTGCCCTTCATCCTCTTCACCTTCATCGCCGGCCACACCAACCGCTTCGCCACCCACCGCCGCCTCGCCAAGTGGGTCTTCCCCGTCTGGCTCTACGTCGCCATCACCGGCCCGATCTGCTACTGGATGCTCCGGCCTTACTATCCCTGAGGCGGAAAACGGGAATCCACGCTTCATGGCTGGCAAATGTCGCCGCATCCCGGGAGTGTCCGGCGGATCAGGGCGTCGGGCGGCCGGGATCGAGTTCGCCAATGCCGACATCGATGTATTGTCCGCCGATGCTTTGCCGGCAGTGGATGGCCATCACGTTGGTGGCGCCGGGCTTGAGCGCCCGCTTGGCCTGATCGGTGAAGGGCACGGCGGTGTAACTTGGAACAAAACCCTCTTTTTTCAGGACGGGCACTCCATTCAGATAGATGCGCGCGTCTTCGTCATGATGGAGATGGAACGCCAGTCTTTCGAGCCGGGCCGGGCTGAGTTCCGGCATTTCGAAACTGCGGCGGAGCCAGATTTCCTGGCTGTTCCAGCGGGTTCCGAGACGGCCGATGCCCGGGGTTTCACGGGTGCCGAAGCCGCCGGGGCCTTTGCGCCAACCTTCGGTGGAGGCACCTGGCTTGGTCCAGTCCCGGGCGGGTTGTTGGAAGGTGTATTCGTATTCCTGCGATTCGTTGCGCGAATCCGCGATGATGGGAGTGTAGACCGGTCCGAGCCACTCGAAGCGATTCGCCCTGGCGATCCATTCCGGGTCCACCTTCAGCACGCGGTCGTAGGTGAGCAATCCGTTGATTTCGATTTCGACATCGGTGATCTGGGTGTAGATGGCGCTGGTGAGGCCGTCTTCCTCGCGGAACCGCTTCAGCAAGCCGCAGTATTGGGCGTAGAGGTCTTCCAGGTCGCGGCTGTTTTCGGTGGTGGTGTAGCCCCAGCCTTTGGCCTGCCAGGGATTCTTGTCGCCGAACTTGAAGCCGATGCCGCCGTATTCGCCGAGTGAAAGGGCTTTGCCTGCCGGGGCCTGGTAGCGGCGCGGGGCCGGATAGGGGTGCAGGTCGTAGAGATCACCCACGCCCTGATAGTTTCCACCGTGATCCTGGAAGCCGCTGTCCTCGTTGACCAGGCGGGTGGAATCGAGACTGCGGACGACCTTGACCAGTTTGCCTGTATCATGCTTGCCCTGGCTTTCGTTGAAAACGATCCACATGACGATGGAAGGATGGTTTTTCAGGTGTCGCACCATGGCGCGCATCTCGGTTTCATAGGCGACCTTGTCCACCGCGGGGCGGGCGCCGGGCGGTGTGTCGTAGGAATTGGCGGAGGGCATGTCCTGCCAAACCAGCAGGCCGAGGCGGTCGGCATGATAATACCAGCGGGCGGGTTCGACCTTGATATGTTTGCGTGTGGTGTTGAAGCCGAGCCGCTTGGTCACCTCCAAATCATGGGCCAGCGCGGCGTCGGTGGGGGCGGTGTACACCCCGTCCGGCCAGAACCCCTGGTCTAACGGACCGAACATGAAACAAGGCTTGCCATTGAGCATGAGCCGCGTTTTGCCATCGATGGTTTCCAGCCCGACCGAGCGCATGCCGAAGTAGGAACCGACCTCATCGACGACCGTGCCCTCGCGGCGCAACGTCAAGGTCATCTCGTAGAGGTGGGGGTTTTCCGGTGTCCAGAGACGGGCGTTTTCGACCGGCACACGGATCTCGCCGCCGGCCGGGCCGCTGGCTTGAGCGCCGTTGGCGAGGCGGACGGTGATCTCACCGGATGCGTTGCCACGCAGGCGGGTTTGGACGCGCACCGCGGCATCCGCCGGATCGGCGACGATGCGGAAATCCTCGATGCCGGCGGCGTCCACCGGTTCCAGCCAGACGGTTTGCCAGATGCCCGAGGTGGGCGTGTACATGATGCCGGCGGGGTTGAGGGTTTGTTTGCCGCGCGGCTGGCCCTCCGTCCAGGTCGGGTCGGTGACGCGCACGACGACCGACTGCGGGCCGGACTCGCGGAGTTGATCGGTGATGTCGAAGGAAAACGGGTCGTAGCCTCCCTGATGGCGGCCGACGCTGGCGCCGTTGACGAGCACCTCCGAGCGGTAATCGACCGCGCCGAAGTGCAGAATGACGCGTTTCCCGGCCCATTCGGCGGGGATTTCGAATTCGCGTTCGTAGGTGAGAAGCTGATTGGGAAGCAGGGTGCCTTTGACTCCGCTGAGGGCGCTTTCCAACGGGTAAGGGACGAGGATTTTGCCGTCCCAGGCTCCTTCGGCGGGGTGTTTGTCTTGCGGGGTGATGGCGTAATTCCAGAAACCGTTGAGATTTTTCCAATCCTTGCGGGTCATCTGTGGTCGCGGGTATTCCGGCAGGGGGGCGGCGGGGTCGATATCCGCTGCCCAGCGGGTGAGCATGGGCGGATCTTTGGGTTTCCAATCGGTGGCGGCGACGCAGGGAGCGAGTGCGAGGCTGGCGATCCAAAGGAGTGGCGGGAACAGGTGTTTCATGGGGTTGCTTCGACAGGGCGTGGTGCCGGAATGGCAGGTGTCTTTACCTGTAAAGCGCCATTTCCTGGGGAAAACCGACAGGCGCGCAGTGTGGTTTTTGAAGGTTAAATTGATGGCTATTAAGGGACTGTTATTTTAACGAATAATTTTTACGAATGTTTCTTGCGCCTGGCAGGATTGGAGTTGGCTGGGTAGATGTGGCGTTTTGTCAGGCACGACGGCAAGGTCGTGCCTCCCCGGCTCGGCATGGGGCTATGTCGTTGCGGGTTTCTCGCGGCGTTCGCGGACGAGGCGGACGGCGAGGGAGGTCCAGCCGGTTTGGTGTGATGCGCCGAGGCCTTCGCCGGTTTCGGCGTGGAAATATTCGTGGAAGAGGAGGAGGTCCCGCCAGTCGGGGGAGTCGGTGTAGCGTTTCGCGTCGCCGAAGCAAGGCCGGTATCCGTCCCGGCCGGGGAGGAGGAGGGAGAGGAGGCGGTCGCGGATGCTGGCGGCGACCTCGCGAAGGGTGAGGAGGTTTCCGGAGCCGGTGGGGAACTCGACCTTTAGGGAATCCCGGTAGAAGTAATGATATCTTTCGAGGGCCTCGATGATGAGATAGTTGGTGGGGAACCAGATGGGTCCGCGCCAGTTGGAGTTTCCTCCGAACATGTCGGAGGTGGATTCGCCGGGGGTGTAGCAGACTTCGTGGCGTTGGCCGTGGTGTTCGAAAACGAAGGGTTTTGCGCCGTGGGCCTTGCTGAGGGAGCGGACGCCGAAGGAGGAGAGGAACTCGGCGGAGTCCAGCATGTAGGCAAGGCACTTGCGGAGGCGTTTCTCGGAAGGAATGGCAAGGAGGCAGCGGCCGGGGTTGTTTTCGCCGGGGACGCGGCGGGTGGTGATGTATTTGAGCAGGTCCGGGCGGTTGACGAGGAACCAGTCCATGCGTTTGCGGAAACCGGGGAGCGAATCGATGGTTTTCTGCTTGAGCACGGTGACGGCGCAAAGCGGCAGCAGGCCGACGAGCGAACGGATGCGCAGCGGGATGGGGTTCTCGTGGTTGATGATGAGCTGGTCATAGTAGAAGCCGTCCTCGTCGTCCCAGAGGCCGGCGCCGCCGAGGGAGTTGATCGCGTCGCAGATGTTGACGAAGTGCTCGAAGAACTTGGACGCGATGTCCTCGTAGGCGGGTTTTTCGAGGGCGAGTTCCAGCGAGATGGAAAGCATGGTGAGGCAGAAGAAGGCCATCCAGGCGGTGCCGTCGGCCTGGTGGAGGCGGCCGCCGCCGGGAAGGGCCTGGGAGCGGTCGAAGACGCCGATGTTGTCGAGCCCGAGGAAACCTCCGCCGAAGACGTGGCGGCCCTCGACGTCCTTGCGGTTGACCCACCAGGTGAAGTTGAGCAGGAGTTTCTGGAAGGCGCGTTCGAGGAAGAGGAGGTCGCGCTGTCCCTTTGGGGCGGAGATTTTATAGACGCGCCAGACGGCCCATGCGTGGACCGGCGGGTTGACGTCGGAGAAGTTCCACTCGTAGGCGGGGAGCTGGCCGTTGGGGTGCATGTACCATTCGCGGAGCAGGAGCAGGAGTTGGTTTTTGGCGAACTCGGGATCGATGGTGGCGAAGGGCACCATGTGGAAGGCGGTGTCCCATGCGGCGAACCATGGGTATTCCCACTTGTCAGGCATGGAGAGGATGTCCCGGGCGAAGAAGTGGGGCCAATCCGAGTTCCGCCCGTGGAGGCGCGAGGCGGAGGGCGGCCGGGTGGCTCCGCCCTTGAGCCAGTCCTCGACGACGTAGTGGAAAAACTGCTTGGTCCAGAGGAGGCCGGCGTAGCCCTGGCGGCAGATGAGCCGCTCGTTGCCGGGAATGTCCCCGGGGATGACATTCTGATAGAAATCGTCGCACTCGGCGACGCGCTCGCGGAAGGTGTCGTCAAAACCATCGAAATCCGCGAGGCCGTTGGTTTCGTTCAGCGCGTGAAGCCGGCAGCGGATGGTGACGCTGGCTCCGGGCGGGATGTTGAAACGGTAGTGCGCGGCGGCCTTGGTGCCGCGGGGTTCGGGCGAGATGGCGGAGGTTTCCCCATTGATGAGGAGGCGGTGGAAGGCGTCCTTGACGTGGGCGGAGGTATTGGGCGCGCCCCAGAGGCTTTGGGAGTCGGTTTCGTTTTCGGTGAAGAGCCATTTGGCACGGGTGCGGCGGCCCGGGCAATCGGTGGCGAAGCGATACTCGCCGAGTGATTCGTGACTGGCTCGAATGCCGTCGTGTTCCAGACGGAGTTCCGGTTTTCTAACAGGGTGATCGCGGTGCCCTCCCCATGACCAGGTGTTGCGGAACCAGAGGCTGGGGAGAACGTGGACGGGCGCGGCGACCGGTCCCTGGTTGGTGATGGTGATGCGCCACAGGATGTCCTCGGGCGAGCGCTTGGCGACTTCCTGGACGACATCGAAGTAGCGGCTTTGCTCGAACATGCCCATGTCCGCGAGTTCCAGCTCGGGACCGCCGCGGCCGAGGCGCTCGTTTTCCAGGCGGATCTCGGTGTAGGGAAAACGGCGCTGCGGATACTTGTAGAGCGCCTTGGTGTAGGAATGGGTGGGGGTGGAGTCGAGGTAGTAGTAGCACTCCTTGACGTCCTCGCCGTGGTTTCCCTCGTTGCCGCCGAGGCCGAAGAGGCGTTCCTTGAGGATGGTGTCCCGGCCGTTCCAGAGGGCGGGCGCGAAACAGAGGCGGCACTGGCGGTCGGTCCATCCCTGGAGACCGTCCTCGCCCCAACGGTAGGCGCGGCGGCGGGAGTGGTCGTGGGGAAAGGCCACCCAGCTGTTGGCATGATCGGAATCGTCCTCGCGCACGGTTCCCCACTGGCGCTCGCTGAGAAAGGGCCCCCAGCGACGCCACTTCCGCGAGCGGTGCCGGTCTTCGGCGAGGCGTTCGTGTTCGCGTGTCATTGGCGGGCAAATAGCACGATCCGTGCGATGGTTGGGAAAAACGCGGTCATCATGAAAAGCCTCGCCGTATCACAGCTCGCCGGGGATGGAGTCATGGATTGCGCCGGATGACAACCGCAAGCGGAGGGAGGGGCGGAATTGGTCAGCCTGGGCACGGTCCCCGCAACACGGCTTGCGCCCGCAAGCGGGCGCCGTTAGGCTCCGCTCCATGTTCGCCGAGACGCGCACGCAGTTTTTCGATACCGGCAGCCCGCAGGCCCCCCTGCGGCTGCGCGACGGGGGAGCCCTGCCGGGAGCGCGCATCGCCTACGAGAGCTGGGGCGAGCTGAACGCGGGGAAATCCAACGCCATCCTGCTATTCCACGCGCTGTCCGGATCCCATCATGCCGCAGGCCGCAACACGGGCATCGAGGGCACGGGGGACCTTTGGCAGGAGGAACTGCACGCCGGTTGGTGGCAGGACATGATCGGCCCCGGCAAGGCTCTGGATACGGACAGGCATTTCATCATCTGCCCGAACTATCTCGGCGGCTGCTACGGCAGCACCGGTCCGGCCTCCCCGAACCCGGACACCGGCAAGCCATGGGGCTCCGGGTTTCCCTCGGTTTGCGCCGCCGATCAGGTGGAGGTTTGCGCCCGGCTGATCGATCACTTCGGGATCGGAAAACTCCACGCCGTGGTGGGGCCGTCGGTGGGCGGCCTGGTCGCGCTGAGTTTCGCCACCCGCCTTCCGGAGCGGGTTCGCAACGTGATCGCCATCGCCTCCGGATACAAAACCACCGTTCTGAACCGGCTGATTCTCTTCGAGCAAATCCTCGCGATCGAAAACGATCCGTATTTCAACGGCGGCGATTATTACGACAACTCGCCGCCGCTTTACGGACTGGCGCTGGCACGCATGATCTCGCACAAAACCTTCGTGCACCTCGATTCGATCGAGCGCCGCGCGCGCCAGGATGTGATCCAGCCGGATGACGTGCTCGCCTGGTATCGCGTGCGCGACCAGTTCCAGAGTTACATGCTCCATCAGGGCAAGAAGTTCGTGAAACGCTTCGATGCGAACACCTATCTGCGAATCATCGACCTGTGGTCGCGCTTCGATGCCACGGCCGAGGGCGACGCGGAGGGCCCGGCGGAGCTGTTCCGGCGGGCGCGCGAGGCCGGGCAGCGCTGGCTGGTGTTTTCCATCGATTCGGACTTCTGCTTCTATCCCGAGGAGCAAACCGAGCTCGTGAAACACCTTGAGCAGGCGAAGGTGGACGTCATGCACATCACCGTGCACTCGGAGAAGGGCCACGATTCGTTTCTGCTGGAGCCGGATCTCTACACGCCGCACATGGCGTGGCTGCTGGCGAAGTGAGACAGCCGGAGCGCTCCGTCAGGCACCGGCCCGGAGCGTGCTTGGCGGCGGCTTGTGTTTGATGAGCCGGAAGCGGTCATGGTAGTGACCGTCGTTGTGCTTGCGGCAGCAGGCGTAGCAGGCGACGGCACGGCTGATCGGCCGCACACGGTGGATCACGGAGAAACAATTCGGGCAAATGTAGGCGTGATTGCGCTTCATTCGGCGGCGCTTGAAGGGCAGCGTGTGATAGGGTTCCTCGCCGGGGATGCCGAGTTCCGCGCAGGCGGCGCGCCACTCGGGGCCGTGCGGATCGATGCGGCGGCGGCGGCCGCAGCGTTCGTAGGCGATGAGGTGGGCGAGTTCGTGCTTGAGCGTGCGCCAAACCTGGTCCGGTTCGCAATCGCGGAGCTTCGGGTTCAGCTCGATCACGCGGTCCGGCCACCAGGCGCGGCCCGCGGTGGTCTGCATGCGAGGGTTCCAAACCACGCGCACCTTGCGCGCGAGTTCCGGCAGCAGCAGGTTGGCGGCAGTCTCCCCGCACCATGCGGTGAGGCCGCCGTCATCGCGGTTCGGTTTGACCGGAAGCGGGGGCGCGGGCTTGAAGACGCGGAGCCACGAGGTCCATTGGAATTCAAGTTGCGGCATCGCGCGGCCCATTGCGGGGTTGACTAGCAGGTACCGTTCCGGATGGCAACAGGCCGTGCGGATTTTTTTCTAACAGCCGGAACGTTTCACGAAAAAGGGCCGCTTCGCGCGATGGCGGAGCGGCCCGGAGACGCGGTGGGGCGCGGCCCCGTCAGCGACGCACCAGGCGCACGCGGATGTGGCGTTTCACTCCCGGTTCGCGCGGAGCGTTGTCGCGCACCCTGAGGGTGGATTCGTTGTCGGCGACCACGGTGGTGTGGCGCGCGCCACTATACCAGTCCACCAGGTTGTCGGAAACCTCCACGACCGGCCGCCGGTTCGCGGGCACGCGCGATTTGTCGATGGTGAGCGAGAGGTAACGCGCGCCATTGACGGTGGCGAATCCCTCAACGGCGCCGAGCGAGGCACGCGAGCCGGAGGAGGCCGGGGACACCGCGGCGGATTTGCCACTCAGTCCCTTTGGAACGCCGACACCTTCGACCTTGATTCGGAACTTGCCGGACTTGCCGTAGGAGTTGCTGACGAGAATGGTGGCCTGACGGAGGTTCTTTACGGTGGGTGCGAAGGTAACCTTGAAAGTGACGGCCTCACCCGGTTTGAGCGAGTTTTGGATCGGATTGCGCAGCTTGAAGTCGCGGCTTCCCGGTCCCTGCTTGCCGATCTTGATGCCGGTGACATTGACCGAACCGGTGTTCCTGATGGTGAAGGTCTTGGTAAACGAGCCCTTGCCAACGGTCTGGTAGCCGAAGCGAACCAGGGATTTGCCACTCTTGAGTTGCTGGCTCTCAGGCTGGCTGACGGTGTATTTGGGAATACCCAGCGCCCTTCCCTTCACCTTGATGATGAACGGCCTTTCGTCCTCGTCATTGCTCATGATTTGGATCTGGGCATTCTTCATTCCAACGGCTTTCGGACTGAACACCACGTTGAAGGTTGTGGACTGGCCGGGCTTGAGCGCCGATTTCCCGGGTGCGCCCACCCTGAAGGACGATGCGTGGGCACCGGAGGTCGAGATCCTGATACCGTGGAGGTCGGCCCTGCCCCGGTTGGTGATGGTGATGGCTCGGGCCTTGGAGCTGTTGCGGATCCGGGTGTTGGGCATGGAAATGGTGTTTTTCCCGCTGGTGAACTCGCCGCCGCCCGCGCCGGAGACCGCGATCTCCTGGGTGGTGGAAGGCAGCGCAACGGCGTCAAGCCAGACGCCGTCCTCGCCGGAGTGCAAGCTGTCATCCTTCTGATAGGTCCACCTGAAGGTGTGGCTGCCCGCGCTCACGGGGAAGGAAAAGAAGGTCCAGGCGTTTTCACCGGAGAGGCCGCGCCTGCCACCCAACTGGTTGAGGCGCTGCTCAACGCCGTCGATGAAGAAACGGGCGAGGTCGCAATTCACCTCGGTGGAGGTCCGCAGGTAGAAACTCACGGCACCCTGCTTGAAGTTGGATGTGTATTCGATGCCCGAGAACCGCCCATCCGGGGTCGCGTTGCTTCTGATCGAGTGGGTCCCTTCGAATTTCCGCGACTTGGTGACCGACCAGCCCGCGTGGGCGTCGCCCGGCTTGCGCCAGCCGTAGGGCATCTTGTTGCCCAGAGGGAAGGTGTCCGGGCTGATGGTGAAGGTCGCGCTGGCAACGGCGGTCGGCACCGGATTGGCGAGACTGCTGATCCGTATGCTGAAACCGTCGCCGGTCTGGAAGTTCTTGGGGATCCTCCAGGTGTAGCGGCCGGTGTTCGGCGCGTTGGCGGCGATCGTGAACTGGCGCACTCCGTTCTTGTGCAGATCGATCCTGACGTTGCCGACGATGTTGGCCTCCCAGGTGATCAGGAGGCTCGACTGGCGGTAGGCGATCTCACCGCCGGCAGGGGTGTAAAGGATGATGGTGTCGGGAGGCACCTCTCCGAACTGGACCCTCATGTTTGCCTGCGGGGCGGACATGACGCGGATGCGCACGCCGGAAGGGCTGTTATCAAGCCAGCGGGAGTTGGGAGTGGAGGTGTTCGTGAAGGTCGGGGAGGCGATGTCGAAAGCGTCCGTGGTGTCACCGCGGTTGATGCCGCGCTCCAGATCGTTGCGGCCGTCCGACTGTTCGAGGGCCACGCCGTAGTAGGGATTCGGATAGGCGTTTCCGTACGGGTTGGTCTCGTCGATGTGCCAGATGAGGATGCCCTTGTCCTGGGCGTGGGTGGCCCATTTGTCCCCGTTGCCACGGTTTTCGGAGATGAAATACTCGGCGGATCCGTTGAACCTGCGGATGCGGAAGCCGACGTTTCCGGATGCGGGCAGGGTGCGGGTCACGTAATCGGACGCCTGAAGCTCGGTGACGTTGGCCCAGCCGACGATATCCTTGAAGAAGATGTTGAGGGGAGCGGGCGTTTTGCTGTCGTTCTGGAAGCTGCCGGAACCCATCACGCAGTGGCGACCGATGCCTTCGCCCTGGCCGGTGTATGTGTAGAGGTCCGGGTAATCGAGAATGAGGTGGCCGTTTTCATGGATGAAAGTGCCGATGGTGGGCGCGCTGTTCTCGATGTTGGTGATCTGATAGGCGAAAATGGCGGCGGGCGACGAGCCGCTGCCGACCTGGATGGGAGCGGCAAGGTTCCACTGGTGGGGCCAAAGCCCCTGCGCCCAAACGCCCGAATCCGGACCGGCGAAGAAAATGTTGGTGGCGAGAACATTGCCTGCGGCATCGGTGCTAAGACCGGAAAAGTCGTAGTTCTGCGCTTTCAGCACAGCGATGGCATCCGTCAGCAGCACGCGGCCGGCGTCCTCACGGAAAACGCGGTTTGTCGGGTAGTCCGAGTAGTTGTAGTAGTTCCGCGGGTTGGGCAGGGTGATGATGGGCGTGACCTTCTGGGTGTAGTTGAACAAGCCGAGGGATTGGTCGAGGAAGTAATCACGGATGGAGCCGGAGTTTCCGTCCGCACTGTAGCCCCTCTGGTTGCAGTAGTTGACGATCTTGTTACGGGTGGTGGGGAAGCTGACCGGGTCCGGCCCGGGAGTCCTGGGATCGTTGGGAAACTGGGCGAGGATGGTGAGGCCGAGGTAGTTGCCAATGGTGGGCGCGTCCTTGGCGTAGGGAGGCGCGGGACGCCCCGCGACGGCGGCGGCTCGCGCGGCGGTCACGGACCGGACGCGCTCTTTCCACTTCTGGTCGCGCAGACCGGACAGGCGGAGGCGGTTGGAGATGGAGATTTCCCGGGCTCGGTCGACGGACAGGGCGACCCCCTTGCCGAGTCCGGCCTTGGGCTTGAGGTGGGCCCGCACACCGTTGGGTTGCAGCAACTTGCCGTTGCCGCTGACTTTGGCGTAATGGTAGAAACCATCCGCCTTGTTGTAAACCACGGTGAATCCGTCGGTGGTCTCGGTGCGGGCGAAATATTCGTCCCCGAAGACTCTCAGCTTGAGTTTCTCGCCGGTGGGCTGGACCCAATTCACCACCCTGCCCTTATCGCCATATGGCGCGGCGGAAACCGGAGCAGCAAGGAACGCGAAAAGGGCGATACACGGCAGAATCAGCCGCTGTCGGATGGATTTTTTCATGATCTGTGAACTGACGGGAGTGCGAATGTCATTACCGGAAACACCTCAACGCCTCCGGTAGTTGCGAAATACGGGCGAATCAGACCGGTCCGCGCGCGGGAAGTCAATCCGCTTCACCAAAAAACGGCTAACGGAAAGACGGCCGGAGGGCATCTGGCGGCATCCGGATTTTCGGATCCCGGCACGGCGATTCCATTGCCCGGTCCGGAAAGGTGCCGCGACATATCCCGGGATGGGGCCGAAGGCGTGGAACCTCAACCGGCGCGGATCCGCCCCCGGTCGAATCAAAGCCTCGGAGGACTCGCGCCGGACGCCGTGACCCGCGCCTTCCGGTGACCGGAAACTGGGGGAATCTCCGGGATTTCCCAATCCGTTTCAGTGCGCGCCGCCATCGGCCTTGTGCCGGTGGTAGTGTCGTTTCATCAGGTCACGGCCGAAGTCGCCGTCGAAATCCCGCCAGGTGAGATGGATGTGATTGGCGTCGTTCTGGGTGTTGGCGCACTCCATCAGGAAGGTGGAGCCCTGCACGCGGTAGTAAAACGCCTCGCCGCGCTTCAGCCCGCCGGCCCAGCCGAATCGGATATGACCGATGCCGGCGGCGGTGATTTTCCGCATGTCCGCATCGGCAAGATCCTTGCGATGGCGGCCAAGGTATTCGGAAACGAGATCGAACAGCGCCTTTTTCTGCGCGGCGGTCATGTCCGCGGCGGCGATGCCGACCGCTTCGAGCGCGGTTGCCTCGCGGTTCTCGGCGGTGAGGATATCGGCGGGAGGTTTTTCGCTGAAGAGAACCTCGCGTTTACCACCGTCCCACAGGACTACCGCCAGCGCGCGGGCGAGATCCTCCTCCGCCCCGAACGGACGCAAGCCCTTGTGCGCACCCTCACGCACCTCGGCGGGATTCGCGCCCATGAAGGAAGGGGTCACAGCCACCTTCCCGCCATGGATGGCATAGTTGAGGGAAAGGTGATGCCCCTCGAACTTCCACCCCCAGCCGGCCGCGTCGCCCGGCTTGCCGAAGATCGAGACGAAGTAGCGGCCGTCATCGCGATAGTCGGGACGTTTTTCGATCTCCGCCAATACGCCTTCGAGCGTGATTACCTGCATCGCCTTGAGCCGGCCCTTGTCGCTGAGCGCGGACTCCAGCAGCTTCGTCGCCGCCTTGCGCTGGGCCTCATCCATTTCCTTGAGCGGCAGTCCGCTGCGGTCGCGTGGTGTGAAACGGAAATTCTCCCGGTCCGCGGCATCCATCGGGAACGTGGCCTTGGCGCGCTTGGTTTCGTCAAGCGAGGCCAGAAAACCCTCGGCTGCGGATTTCATTAAAGTGGTCGTGGGGGTTTCCGCCGCAACGAAGGATGCGAAGGCGAGCAGGAAGAGGGGCAGCGCGGTTTTCATCCCGTTCCTTCAAGCGGATTCCAACGGCGGGGGCAATCATCCGTTTCGGAATTCGAAAACCGGCACGCGGACCGGTTCCCCATCCGCGAGGCTTCATCCGTCACGCGAGGTTGGTGAAGACCGCCTGCACGTCGTCGTCGTCCTCCAGCCTGTCCACGATGGCCTCGACCTCGATCATCTGCTCCTCGGTCAGCTCGATCGGCTGGTTGGGCACCCGCTGGAGCCCGGATTTGGTGGCGCTGATGCCAAGCGCCTCGACCGCCTGCGATAGCTGGGCGAAGGCGGTGTAATCCCCGATCACCGAGACAATGCCCTCGTCCACATGCATCTCCTCAAGTCCGGCGTCGATGAGTTCCAGCTCGATTTCCTCAAGGCGCCCTCCCTCCGGCGCGGGAAACTCGATGACCGTCCTGCGCGAAAACATGAAGTCGAGCGAGCCGGAGTTGAGAAGCTGGCCGCCGTTCTTGTTGAAGACGGTCTTGATGTTCGTGACCGAGCGGTTCGAGTTGTCCGTCGCCACCTCGATGAAAAACCGCGAGCCGTGCGGCCCCTTCCCCTCGTAGGTCACCTCGGAAATCTCCGAGGCGTCCTTGCCGGCCGCGCGCCTGATCGCGGCGTCGATGTTTTCACGCGAGAGGTTCTGCGCCTTGGCGTTGGCTATGGCCACCCGCAGCCGCGCGTTCGCCTCCGGGTCCGGACCGCCATCCTTTGCGGCGAGGGTGATCGATTTCGCAAGTTTCGGGAACACCTTGGACATCGTGGCCCAACGCGATTCCTTGGCACGGCGGCGGCATTCGAAGGCTCTTCCCATGGCTGTGGCGAGTGGTTTCCGGCCCACACGGCCGGACCGGGATTCAAGCAGGAGGAACCGGAAGCTCAATAGCGGAAACAAAAAGGGCGGGCTTTCCATCCGCAAATCGGTTTTTACTATTTGTCTTACACGATATCACCCAGACGCGGGAATCCGCATCAGGAATCGCCAAAAGGAAAAAGGGGGAAACCTGACGGTTTCCCCCTTTCCCTTTGAAATCAACGGGCGGCCGGAGCCGGCACCGGCTTACTTGAAGCGGATGTGACGCTTCCGGCCCGGCTGGACGGGCGTGTTGTCACGCACCTTCAGAATCTTTTTGTCATTGACCAGAACCGTGGTGTGTTTGCGGCCGCTGAACCAGTCGACCAGATTCGAAGATACCTCCACCTTGCGTCCGGAGCGGTTCCAATCCGCGGTTTTCACCACGGTGATCGTGCGGTAGCGGAGTCCGTTGGCGGCGGTCATGGTCCCAACGGTGGCAGCGGACTTGCCGGAGGAACCGGACCCCGCGGTGGTGGTTTTCTTGGTTTTGGAAGTGGTGCCGGGAAGCTTGCCCGTGCCCGAGACCTTGATGACGAAGGGACTCTCATCGGCATCGTTGCTGGTAACGGTCACCTTCGCGGTCCTCAGGCCGCTGGCCGTGGGCTTGAAGGTGACGGTGAACTTGGTGGTTTTCCCGGTCGCGAGGCTGGCGGCCGTGGGTTTCACCAACTTGAACACGGCCGCTCCCGAGATCGAGACCGCGATCTTGTTCAAATTCGCCGAGCCGACATTCTTGATGGTGAATGTTTTGGTAAACGCCAATCCGGTCTTCACGGTGCCGTAGCCCAGGGATCCCCCGGCAACGAGGCTGGAACCGGGGGGCTGGTAAATCTCAATCTCCGGTGCGGACACACCCGTCCCCCTCAGGTTGACGACGAAAGTGGATTGGGCACCCGGTTGATTGCTGACGATATTGAGCGTGGCCATCCTTGCTCCGTTCGCCTTTGGTTTGAAGGTCACCACGAAGGTTCCGAACGCGTTCGGAGCCACCCTTGCCGGAACTCCGCTGACGGCGAAGTCGGAGGCATGTGTCCCTGCGGCGGTAATTCTCGAAATGACCAGGTCGCCGTCGCCCGAGTTGCGGACGACAAAAGTCCTCGAAAGCCCGACGATCCTGTCGACATTGCCATAGTTGACGGTGGACACACCACTGACCAACGCGGTTCCGCTAGGTTGTTCCACGGTGATTTGCGGAATACGGGCACGTCCGATGATATCGATATCGAACGGATTCTCATCCAAATCGTTGCTGAAGACAAACAGTTTCGCGATGAGATCCACTTCGGCCCTCGGGGTGAAAGTCACCGCGAAAGTGGTGCTCCTGCCTGCGGCCAGCGTTTGGAGGGCAGGCTGCGCCAGGGTGAACGCGCCGCTGTTCGGGCCTGACCGGGAGACCCTGAGATCGCGGAGCGGCAGGGTACCCATATTGCGGATGGTGAAGGTCCTGGTGACAGGAACGCCTGCGGTTGCCGCAAGGGTTACGGTCCCGACTCCATCGGTAAGAACGAGTCCGGCCGGATCTTCGACCTGGATTTCCGGAGCGAGCAGGATGTCACCGAATTCGTAGGCGCCCAAGTCAAGGGTGGCGTTCTGAATGCGGGCGAAGTTGGCATTGTCAACCGGTGTTGTCTCCGTCGTGTTTCCGTCCTCATCAAGGTCGAACTTGTCCACAGGGAGGAACAAGGGGTGTCCCTTGCCGATCGCGGGGCTTGCGCCGGTCAGGCGGATCCCGTCATCAGCGGTTTTCCACACACCGTCCGGCCCCGCCGGAGAGGTGACATCGACGAATAGCGGATCCGAATCCGGAATCGACCTTCCCGGCGGGTCTCCCAGATCCGCGTTGGAACCGAAGATGTTCACTCCATTCAGGCTGCCTTTGACGATATTGATCGTCTCGGTCGAAGGAGTGGGATACAACCGGTTGGAGATCCGCGCCCGGGCGCTTTCGTTGGTGAGGCCGTCCACCCAGATCAGGGTTTCCTGAGCGGCGAAGGTGTCCCAGAAGATGTTGCTGAGGATGCTGACGTTGCCACCGACCGAAAGGCACGTTCCGGAAATATCGGTCTCGTTGTCAAGAAAGGTGCTGCTGGCCAGGGGCAAACGGGAACCCGGGGCCGCCCGCACGGCCCCACCACCAGCGAGATTGGTGATCCAAGGAAGATGAGCGCTAGTGCTCCCGGTTTCGAGATATCTGGTTTCGTTCCCGACAAACGCGCTGTTCACGATGTCCGATTCACCCATCGCATAAACCGCCCCTCCGAAGGAGCGGAGGTTGTAGTTATCCCCGTCAATGTATTCGCCGGTGGTCAAGTTGTCGGCAAACACGCAGTTCGTCGCACCGACTCTGCCATATACGGCACCACCGCGGGAGTGGGGATAGGTCCACCAAGGATAATTATTTGCCTGATTCGGCGGGGTTTGCCGCGCCATGGAGCGCGCGTAGGCGCTGTTGTTCGTGAACACACAATCAACCGCCGTCGTCAGGGACGCCTCAATGGCACCGCCGTGGGCCGTGGCATCGGAATTGCCATCGGAAGAGATGAATAACGAGGTGGCATCCGTCGCGTTGCCATCGAATTCGCAGCGTCTGACGACCACCGAATTGCCCGAGATCGCGCCACCGCTGGCGGTGGAGGTGATGCCGATCCCGCTAAGGGAGCGGACCCGGACGGTGTTGTTCAAAAACTTGCAGTTATTGGCGACAATATTCCCCTTGATGGCCCCCCCGCTGCAAACAGGGCTGTAGATCCAAGCGTGCTGGGTGCCGAGCGGATCGTTTAGTTTGGCGTCGGTCAGCAGGAACTCGTTGTCCGCGCGGTTGTCGGAAAAGGTGCAGCCGGTCGCGTTGACGTTGCCGAAAATGGCACCGCCGTCCTGCGCGGCGAGACACTCCCTGACGGTGCAGTTCACCAGATTCAGGGTGCCTGCCTGGATATACACCCCGCCGCCCTGATTGTAGGGCGGATTATCGCCATTGGCCCGGCCTTTTTCGATGATCAGGCCATCGAAAGTGGCATTGCCGGCCAGGGTAAGCACATGGAGCGACCAGTAGCGCTGGTATCCGGCGGTATCCGGGTCGGCAGGATCCACCTCCCAGATTTCACCGGAAAGAATCGTCTCGTTCGCCACCGGGTCACGCTGGTCGAGAGCGGCTTCGTTCCCCGCGAAACCGCCGTAGAGGTTCACCCCCGCCTTGATCGCGAAGGAGATTTCGCGGTCTCCGTAATTGAGATTCTGGCCGTTCGCGTCGGCATTGAAATCGTCCGGGTAGTATTTCCCCTTGGCGATGTAGATGTTGTCGCCGGTCACGGAGACCCGAAGGGCCTCCTGAAGATACTTGAAGGCGCTGCCCCAGGAGGTGCCATTGCCGCCCTCGGGCCTGGCCGCGTTGACGTAGATCGTCTTGGCATCCGAGAGCCCGGAAACGATCAATGAGAATCCGAAAGCCGCGAGTCCGCACAGTAGCTGGGTTTTGGAGGAGAATAACCCTCTCCTTCCGAAGTCAAAGTTAGCCATGAGGAACGACTACCAGATGAAAATCGGGCTGCAAATAAAATTTTCCACCGGTCTCCATCGGCCTGTCCGCGATCAGGTTTCCGGCGATCTCTGAAACAACCGTTTGGAAAACTCGGACTCAACGAGTTGCGATCACCTGGCCTCGATGCCACGCACGAAAACGTCCACCGTTTCACGAATCCAGGCTTCGCGATCCAATCCGCTCAATCCGCTCGTTCGCCTCAGCTCCCCGCCGAACAACGAGGCGGTGAAGACCTCCGCGAACGCGAATGTGTCCAGATCGCCGCGCACCTTCCCCTCTTCCCTCCGCTTGTCCAGATAGCAGGCGATGCTCCGGTGAAACGGCTCGATCACATCGCCCACCAGCTCCTTGCACAGGGTCGGCCGCCGGTTCCCCTCACCGATCAAGGCCCTCGCCATGCCCATGCAACGGTCCAGCGATGCGGTGTAAACCGTCGCAAAGCGCCCCAAATCCGTGCGCGAATCGCCGGATAATGCCTCACGACACTCGCATAGCGCCGCAAACTCCTCCGATGTCTCCTGCACCACCGCCGCCAGCAGCTTCTGCTTCGACTCGAAATGCCGGAACAGCGTCACTTCGTTGCAGCCGGCCCGATCCGCGATCCCGCGCGTCGTTGCCGCCTCGATCCCCCGCTCGCCGAATTCCGCGCGCGCCGCATTGATCAGCCGCTGCCTCATGCCCGCCTTCTCCGCCGTCTTGCTCTGATTGGATGGTGTTTCGCTCACTGCGCGAAATTTCTGCAAGTAACCGCTTGCATGCAAGACAAAATTCCGTTTCATTTCCGCGCCGATGCCATCCGCCTCCTTCCACCGCTGCCTGCCGGGTCTCGTGCCGCTACTCCTTGCGGGGGCCTGCGCTCCGGTCGGTCCGGACCATCAGGTGCCGGAAATGACCCTGCCCGCCTCGTTTTCCCAAGGCGGAGTCACCTGGAAACGGCAAAACCCCGACACCCTCCCCCAGCCCCGCGCGTGGTGGCGGATGTTTGGCGATTCCACTCTCAACTCGCTGGTGGACCGCTCCTTGGAGAGAAACCAGGAAATCGCCGGAGCGGCCGCCCGCCTCAGCCAGGCCCGCGAACTCAGCAACGCCGCCCGCTCGCTGTTTTTCCCCGCCGTTGATATCGGAGCCCGCGCCGAACGTTCCAAAATCCTGTTTCGCGGCCCCAGCACCGGCTCGTCCATCTCCAACACCTTCGCCGTCCCCGTCGATCTCAGCTATGAAATCGACGCCTGGGGCAAGATCCGCCGCCAGGTGGAATCCGCCACCGCCTCCGAAGCCGCCGCAGGCGAAACCCTCAACGCCCTGCGCCTGACCATCGCCGGCGATGTCGCCCAAACCTACTGGGCTCTCCGCGCCGTCGATGCCGACCGCGCCGTACTCGACCGCACGCTCGAAGTCCGCCGCCGCGCCCTCGATCTCCTCACCAAACGCCGCGACGCCGGAACCATCAGCGGACTCGACCTCGCCCGCGCCGAAACCGAAGTCGCCACCGCCGAGGGCGACCGCGTGAAGCTCGACCAAACCCGCGCCGAACTCGTAAACGCCCTCGCCGTCCTGACAGGTTCCGCCGCCACCGGTTCATCCGTCCCGGAGAAAACCGGACTGCCCAAGCCGCCATCCGTGCCGGTTTCCCTGCCATCCGAGCTGCTCCGCCAGCGCCCGGACATCCGTGCCGCCGAGCGCAACGTCGCCGCCGCCAACGCCGAGATCGGCGTCGCCACCGCCGCCTTCTATCCCACCGTCACCCTCGGCGCATCCTCCGGCTACGACGCCACCCGCATCGGCGACCTGTTCCGCGCGGACTCTCTCGTCTGGGCCATCGGCGCCAGCGCCATGACCCCGCTCACCAGTCAGAAATGGCTGCGCGCCCAGCGCCGGGCAACCATCGCCGCCCACCAGGCCGCCAGCGCCGACTACCGCCAGACGGTCCTCGACGCCATCCGCGAGGTCGAGAACGCCCTCCAAGGCACCGTCATACTCGAACGCCGGCAAGCCGCCCAGGACAAGGCGCTCGTCGCCGCCAGAAAAACCTTCGACCTCTCCGCCAAACGCTACAAGGCCGGCCTGATCAGCTTCCTCGACGTCGTGGACGCCGAACGCACCCGCCTCGATGCCGAACGCGCCGCCAATGCCATCCGCGCCGAACGCCTCGCCCTCGCCGTATCGCTGGTCAAGGCGCTCGGCGGCGAATGGTGACACCCCATTCATCCCCAGCCAACATGCAAACCATCCGTTTCCTCTCCATCACCAGCCTGCTCCTCGCCGGCGGCATGCTTCCCGGCTGCGGACGCAGGTCCACCTCGCCCGCCGGCCCGCCCATCATGGCGGGGCCTCCCGAAGTATCCGTCATCACCCTCGAATCCCGCCCCGTCGAACTCACCACCGAACTCGCCGGCCGCGTCGCCGCCTCCCTCACCGCCGAAGTCAGACCACAGGTCAGCGGCATCATCCAGAAACGCCTCTTCACCGAAGGCTCCGAAGTCAAGGAGGGAGATCTCCTCTATCGGATCGACCCCGCCACCTGGCAGGCCCAGGTCGATGGCGCGCAAGCCTCGCTCGCCAAAGCCGAGGCAAACCTCGCACCCGCCCGCCTCAAGGCGGAACGTTACGCGGAACTCAAGGAAAGCGACGCCGTCAGCATCCAAGACTACGACGAGGCCCACGCCGCCCTCAAACTCATCGAGGCCGAAATCCTCGCCGCCAGGGCCGCGCTGGAAAACGCCCGCATCAATCTCGCCTACACCAAGGTGACCGCCCCGATCTCCGGACGCATCGGCCGCTCCACCGTCACCACCGGCGCGCTCGTCACCGCCAACCAAACCGCACCGCTCGCCACCATCGTCACGCTCGATCCGGTTTACGTCGATGTCACCCAGACCAGCACCGACATGCTGCGCCTCCGCCGCTCCCTTGAGAGCGGGGAAATCAGCGGCACGGACAAGGAACCCGAAGTCACACTCACCCTCGATGACGGCAGCTCCTATCCGGAAACCGGCAGGTTGAAATTCAGCGAGGCCTTCGTCGATGAGGGAACCGGTTCCGTCACCATCCGCACGCTCTTCCCCAATCCCAAGCTCACCCTGCTCCCCGGCATGTTCGTCCGCGCCAGGCTGCGCGAGGGAGTCCGCCCGAACGGCATCCTCGTGCCCCAACGCGGCGTTTCAAGAAACCCGGCGGGCGATCCCACGGTTCTAACAGTCGGGAAGGATGACATCGTCGAACTGAAAACCATCCGCGCCCGGCGCACCGTCGGCAGCGACTGGCTCGTCGAGGACGGTTTGAAATCCGGCGACCGCGTGATCCTCGAAGGCCTTCAGAAAGCCCTGCCCGGCACCCCGGTCAAAACCGTCCCGTTTGTTGACAAGGCATCCGGAAATTAGAAACGGGAAATCGGCCCGAAGCCCGAAGCTCCATTCCCCAATATCCGATTTCCAATCCCGAATCCCTCTTCCTCCATGCCCCGCTTCTTCATCAACCGCCCGATCTTCGCATGGGTGATCGCCATCATGATCATGCTGGCCGGCCTGCTTTCCATCCGCAGCCTGCCCGTTTCCCAATACCCGAACATCGCCCCGCCGCAGATCACCATCAACGCGAACTATCCCGGCGCCTCCGCGCAAACCGTCCAGGACACCGTCACCCAGATCATCGAGCAGAAACTCAACGGCATCGACAACCTGCTCTACATGCAGTCCACCAGCGACTCCGCCGGCGGCGCCGCCATCAACATCACCTTCAAGGCCGGCACCGATCCGAACGTCGCCCAGGTCCAGGTCCAGAACAAGCTCCAGCTCGCCATCCCGCAGCTCCCCGAGCCCGTCCAGCGCCAGGGCATCTCCGTCGCCAAATCCACCCGCAACTTCCTCCTCGTCGTCGGCCTCGTCTCCGAGGACGGCTCGATGGACCGCAACATGCTCACCGACTACCTGGTCTCAAACGTCCAGGACATCGTCAGCCGCCTCGAAGGAGTCGGTGAAATGCAAACCTTCGGCTCCCAGAACGCCATGCGCGTCTGGCTGGATCCCAACAAACTGCGCAACTATCAACTCACCACCGGCGAGGTGATCGCCGCCCTCCGGGCGCAGAACGCGCAGGTCTCCGCCGGCCAGTTCGGGGCCGCCCCCGCGGACGCCGGGCAACAGCTCAACGCCACCATCACCTCGCGCACCCTCATGCGCACTCCGGACGAGTTCGGGGCCATCGTCCTCAAAACCCGTCCGGACGGCTCCGTCGTCCGCCTCGGGGACGTCGCCGAGTGCAAACTCGGCACCGAGAGCTACGACACCCAATCCTACTACAACGGCAAACCCGTGGGAGCCATGGCCGTCCGCCTCGCCTCCGGAGCCAACGCCCTGGAAACCGCCACCCGCATCAAGGCCAAGATGGAGGAACTCTCCGCCTACTACCCTCCCGGCGTGAGAACCGTCTATCCCTTCGACTCCACACCCTTCGTCAGGATCTCCATCAATGAAGTGGTGAAAACCCTGCTGGAGGCGGTGGTGCTGGTGTTTGTCATCATGTATCTCTTCCTCCAGAACTTCCGCGCCACGCTCATCCCCACCATCGCGGTGCCCGTGGTCCTGTTGGGAACCATGGCCGTGCTCGCGGCCACCGGCTTCTCGATCAACACGCTCACCATGTTCGCCCTGGTCATCGTCATCGGCCTGCTGGTGGACGACGCCATCGTGGTCGTGGAAAACGTCGAACGCATCATGACCGAGGAAGGCCTGCCGCCCAAGGAGGCCACCATCAAGTCGATGGGCCAGATCACCGGCGCGCTGTGGGGCATCGTCATCGTCCTCACCGCCGTGTTTGTCCCGATGGCCTTCTTCCCCGGCTCCACCGGAGTGATCTACCGCCAGTTCTCCATCACCATCATCTCCGCCATGATCCTCTCGGTGATCGTCGCCATGACGCTCACCCCCGCCATGTGCGCCACCATGCTCAAACCCGTCGCCAGGGGACACCACGCCGGCCAATCCGGATGGTTCGCCGGGTTCTTCAACGCCTTCAACCGCCTCTTCGACTGGTGCCGCGCCAAATACGAGGGCATCGTCGGCCGCTCGTTCCGCAAGCCGGTCCGCTACATCACGGTATATCTCGCCATCGTCGCCGTCATGGGCTGGCTTTTCGTGAAACTCCCCACCTCCTTCCTGCCCGAGGAGGACCAGGGATTTGTCATGTGCCTTGTCCAGCTTCCTCCGGGAGCCACCGAAAACCGCACCATCGCCGTCATGCGCCAGATGGAGGAACATTTCCTCGGCGCGGAAAAGGACAACGTGCTCAGCGTGATCACCGTCGCCGGATTCAGCTTCGCCGGCCGCGGCCAGAACATGGGACTCGCGTTCGTCCGCCTCAAGGACTGGAGCGAACGCCCCGGCGCGCAAAACAAGGCCTCCGCCATCGCCGGCCGCGCGATGGGGGCCTTCTCGCAAATCAGGGACGGCATGGCCTTCGCCCTCTCCCCGCCCGCCGTCATGGAACTCGGCCAGGCCAACGGCTTCGACCTCATGCTCCAGGACCGCGGCGGACTCGGCCACGGGAAACTCATGGCCGCCCGCGGGCAATTGCTCGGCATGGCCATGCAAAACCCCAAACTCATCGCCGTCCGCCCCAACGGCCAGGATGATACCCCGCAGTTCAAACTTGATATCGACGACATCCGCGCCGGCTCGCTCGGCGTTTCGATCGCGGACATCAACAGCGTGCTCGCCACCGCCTGGGGAAGCACCTACGTCAACGACTTCATCGACAACGGCCGCGTCAAAAAGGTCTTCATCCAGTCCGCCGCGCCCTTCCGCATGGTGCCCGGGGACATCGGCCTCTGGCATGTCCGCAACGACCGCGGCGAAATGGTGCCCTTTTCCGCCTTCTCAAGCTCGCACTGGGAATACGGATCGCCCCGCCTCGAGCGCTACAACGGCATCCCCTCCATCCAGATCAACGGCCAGGCCGCCCCCGGCGTCAGCACCGGCGAGGCCATGGACGAAATGGAGAAAATGATATCAAAACTCCCGGAAGGCATTGGCTTCGAGTGGACCGGACTGTCCTACGAGGAAAAGAACGCCGGCGCCCAGGCGCCCGCCCTCTACGCCCTTTCCCTGCTCGTCGTCTTCCTCAGCGTCGCCGCCCTTTACGAAAGCTGGACCATTCCCTTCGTCAACCTGCTGATGATCCCGCTCGGCCTCGTCGGAGCCATCACCGCCGTCACCCTGCGCGGCCTGCCGAACGACATCTACCTCCAGATCGGCCTGCTCACCACCGTCGGCCTATCGACCAAAAACGCCATCCTCATCATCCAGTTCATCAAGGACCGGCTCCATCAGGGTCACGGTTTGGTCGATGCCACGCTTGAAGGCATCAGAGTCCGTCTCCGCCCCGTCATCATGACCTCGCTCGCCTTCTTCTTCGGCACCCTGCCGCTCGCCCTCACCACCGGAGCCGGAGCCGCCGCCCAGAACGCCATCGGCACCGCCGTCACCGGCGGCCTGCTCTCCGCCACCTTCATCGACCTCATCTTCATCCCCTTTTTCTTCGTCCTGATTTCCAGGATCTTCTCCAGGAAACAGGCAACAGCCTGATCCCCCACGCCGCCCCACCCCGGCGGCGCATGAGTCAAGCCTCCAGCCGGCCTTCAGATCAAACAAGGGAGGCACGACCTTACTGTCGTGCCCGACAATGCCCGGCCAATGCCCAGGCGAATCAGTAGAGTAGGGAGCAACGGTCGGCGGAGCCGCTCCGTTGCTCCCCCTCATCGAACCGGACGGGCGGATTTCCCGCATCCGGCTCTCGGAGTGCCGTTCTCCGGTTTGCTTCATGAGTGTCGCCACTTGGTTTTCAGGGGGAAGCGGATGAGTCCGTAATGTTCGTGCAGGCGTTCGTCGCAGTATTGCCGTCCGTATTGGGCCTTGGTTTTGGCGTGCTTCTTCCACAGCCAGCGCCGCATCCTTTCGCGGACCTGCCACTGCATCTTGTCGAACACCCGCGAGCTGTTGGCATGGTGGAAGTAGCCGGTCCATCCCATCGCCCGCTGGTTGACGCGGGCGAAGACTTCTTCGGGTTCCTTCCATTGGGTGCTCCGGGCGGTTTCCTCCCGGATCGCTTCCCGCAGTTTGCCGCAGCTTTCCGGGCTGGGTTCACAGTGCGGGTAGCGTTTGCCCGCCATGGATTACCTCGGTTGCCCTTCCCGACATGCCATCCCCGCTGACACCGCCGGAATGATGGGGGGACTCCGACGGTTGTCTCGTCCGCCCCTGGCAGCCTTCGCCGTTCAGGCAGCGGCTCGGCTTTCCGGTGTTTTCGTTTTCGATGCTCATTGGATGGGGTTTACTTTCGTTATGGCCTGTCGGTTCAGAGGGTGCCCCGCTTGCAGGTTCGGCCTCGCGGCTTCATCCCGGACATCTCTTTTGGTCGCGAACCGTCTAATTCGACCGGCGGGACTTCCACCCGCGTGGCTTCCGGCTTCCCCGGCGCACACCCGGATTCCGGAGTTGCATATGAAACGTACGCCGGGAAACCACTGGTTGAACCGAGCGCCACCGATAACACCGGGGATTTCTTGTGAACGCGACGTGCCCGCAGGGTGAAATCGGCTTGAGGGCCGATTTCATCAACTGGTCGAGGGAGTTGTGCGCGTAGGTGGTCATGGTGGCGGCGAGTCCGGGCTTTTCTACCTGTTTTGAGCTGATGTTGCCAGCGGGATCGTAAACGTGGTGGTGGCCGCCCTCGGCCACGCCGGAGCCGGCGAGCGGGGTCTGGATGAGGGAGCTGACTTGTTCGGCGGGGCCGTAGAAGACTTTGGGCTCGAACTGGCGGGTGGGGCCTTTCACACCGCTCGCGTTAAACCGATTACTCTGACCCGAATGGCGCGTAGATAAGCCGAATTTCGCAAGACTGAGGCAGGGACGGCTGCGGAGAGCGATCCCTGCCCACGCCCTGATTCCCCGGAATCAGCCTTATCTACGCGCCATTCTACTCTGACCCCATTTACTGTCATAATAACCCCGTGCCATTCATACCTGCTCTAGGAACTTGTCAATAATTTCACGGCCGCCAACAATCGCTTCTGTTCCTTCAAAAATCGCGACTTCCATATGCCCATCATCAAACACACCAATCTCAAGTCTGCTTCCTACAAAACAAACAGCAACCGATATTGAATCAGGCTGATCCCTACTTAATGAATAGGAAATATTTTTTTGATCAAGATCAAACAGAAGAACATAAAGAGGATGGGATAACATTTTCATTACCTACAAGATTTATTATATTTTTTCTGTTAATAGTTTTCTAGCGGTTTGAGCCGCCTTGTCTCCTCGCCAGCCTCATAATCTCCGCCACTGTTTTCGTCTTCATTTCTCCTGGAAAAACTGCATTGACACTACCTTTTAATTCCTTTGCGATTGCATCATTTTGCCAATGAGGTTAGCCTCGTAATTGCAGAACGGCATGCAGCCGCTTGCGCACCTTCCACACCTATTAATATCGTTTCCAAGGCGGCAACGTTTCCCTGACCCACAGCAGTAGTGATCCCGACTTCGACGCTATCCACCAAACCGAATAAGTCGATTCTTAAAACAGGATCACCTTTTACATATCCATACAAATTCAAACCGCCCTCCTCCCCAATCGGATCCGCGCTCAGCCATCTCCCAAGCTCCGGATCGTAAGCCCGGAACAGCGTCATTACCAACTCCGTCTGTCCCGCCACCGGACTGAGCTGGGTGATGTGGCCGGTGAAGCCGAGTTCGCAGCCGTTGGTGTAGGTGCCGGACTCGTATTCTGCGCTGCGTTTGCCGGAAGGATCATAGTCGTAGCGGGCGGCGAGGGTGCCGTCGCTGTTTGTCACCTCGCGGATGCTGCCGAGGTGGTCCTTTGTGTAGTAGTGGCTGTTCCAGTTCGCGCCGTCTTTGCGTTGCTCGCCTTCGCCGTAGTAGCGGCGGTCGAGGTTGGCGGAGGCGGTGTAGCGGCAGAGCGGCTGGATGCCGTCGTAGAGGTAGTAGTGGTGGGCGGTGACGGTGGAGCCGGTTTTGTCGATGCGTTCGCTGCGCTGGCCGAGCGGGTTGTATTTGTATTCGGTGGTTTTGTTCGATCCGGCTCCCCAGGTGATTTTGACGAGGCGGTTCTGGTGGTCCCATTCGTAGGAGCGGATGCCGTCGCCGGTCATGTTGCCATCGGCATCGAAGGTGGGGGTGGGGGTGGCGGCGGGGGCGGTGGCCAGATCGAGGGCGTAGGTATAGGTGGAGGTGTTGTGGGAGCCGTCCCTGGCCCGGACCTGGATCTGGTTGGGACCGGTGGCGAGGTCGATGTCGGCCTCGAAGCGCCGGCCGGCGAGCATGCGGGCGTTTTTCCATGGAGAGGAGGCATCCGGCCGGACCCTGACGCTGGCGGGCTCGCTGGTTTCCCCGCGCACGACGACGGTTTTCACCCCGCCGGAGCCGCCGATGGCGGTGATCCGGTTGAGGGAGTTGTGCGCGTAGGTGGTCATGGTGGCGGCGAGTCCGGGTCTTTCTACCTGTTTCGAGCCGATGTTGCCAGCGGGATCGTAAACGTGGTGGTGGCCGCTCTCGGCCACGCCGGAGCCGGCGAGCGGGGTGTGGATGAGGGAACTGAGCTGCCCGGCTTGGTGGGAACGCTTGTCCCGCCATCTGGAAATGAGCGACTTGGAGACGCGAGAAATTCCTGGCAATTTGCCTGTCCCATAAAATGTTCACGAAGCGGGGTGGTGACCGCGTTGTGGAGGCCGTCGAAGCTGCGGCGCATGTCGCAGGGTTCGACGGCGACGAACACCTTGAGGCTGCCCGAAAAGCTCAGCATGGCCGCGGTTTTTGGAGTTCGCGGATCACGGCAACCGCCATGTCCATCCGGAAGGCTGTGTGGACGGCAAGCCTCACTCCGCAGGACAGCAGGATCTCCATGGGCGCGGCGGCGGGCCGTCCAACTCGGCGGGCGTCGGCGAGCGCAGGACCGGGTGGTCCGGGTCAGCCCGCCGGCGATTGTTGAGCCGGGACATCAGGGTATGGTGATTCACTCCGTGCGGCGCTGCGAAGCGCGGGCAACCGAGTCCGCTGGCCTCGCAGGCCTCGACAAGCGCCTGCTTTTGCTCCGCAGTGTAGCGCAGGCGTGACCGCCGGTCGGCCTTCAAAATCACTTCATTCATATCCGTCATGGCGGGCGCATCTATGACGGATATGATGGCGGGCGGGCAAATCCCCAATGAACGGTGCTTGTGCTTCAGGCCCCGCTTATAGAGACAGAAACAATGAGAAATCCCTTGCGGGTGGTCCTTGGTCCGGGACGGGCGGGGGGCTACCTGGCTCCGGCGGCCTTGAGTTTGGCGATGGCCTCGTCGAGGCGCTTGCGGGTGGCCTGCAAGTCGGAGTCGAGTTTGAGGATGCGTTCGTCGCGGGTCTTGAGGGCCTCTTCCCAGGCGGTGACCTGCTGGCGGGCGGCTTCGAGATCGGTCTGGAGCTGGCCGGCGAGTTGTTCCTTGGCGGCGAGGGACTCGGCGGAGGATTCGGCGGCCTTCTGGGTGGAGGTGATGGCTTCCTTGAGCACGGTGATGTCGCGCTCGAGGGTGGCGCGGCGGGCGGCTTCGGCGGCGGCGTGCCGGCGGGCTTCCCGGAGTTGGCTCCTGAGGCCGTCGATGTCGCCGTTGAGCGAGCGTTCCTTGATCCATTGCGCGCCGACGAGCCCGGTGAGGAGCAGGCAGCCGACGGCATTGAGGATGGGGAGGATCCGCGCGTTCATTCCCGGGTTTCGAAACTGATTTTCCCGACGCCGGCGTCGCGGGTGGCGTTGAGGACGGCGAGGACCTGCTTGTGGCGGGCGTCCCCGTCTGCGGAGATGAGGACGCGGGTTTCCTTGCCCGCGCCGGCGGCCTTGAGGCGGGCGGTGATTTCGGAAAGGGTGACGGGCGCTCCCTCCCAGGTGGTGACGCCGTTGGCATCGATGGCGATCTGGTAGGGCGGCTCCTTGGCATCGGCAATGCCGGTGGAGGCCTCGGGCAGGTTGACGGGCACCCGTTTCATGTGGGTCATGCTGAGGCTCACCAGCATGAAGGCGGCGAGCAGGAAGAACATGATGTCGATGAGCGGAATGATCTCGATGCGGGCCTCGTCGCCCTCATCGTCTCCCGTTCGGCTCTGGAGGTTTACCGGCATGGCGGAGGCAGGAGACGGAAGGCAAGGGGAAGGCGCGGGGAAACGCGATCCGGCACCGTGGCAAAGGAGATGAAAGGGAGCGGCGTCATTCTAATCTTCCGTCTTCCGTCTTGGGGCGAAGCGTTCTTGTGTCTGAAGAGCGAAGGCCTCCACGTCGTGACCGTGCTCCCTGGCGGACTTGACGAGGAGTTCCGAGTGGTTGATCCATCGCTCGAGGGAGCCGCGGAGGACGGAGACGCGCTTGCGGTAGAAGTTATAGGGAAGCAGGCAGAGGATGGCGATGGCGATGCCGCTGGCGGTGGCGATGAGGGCCTCGGCGATGCCGCCGGAAACCTTGGTGGCGGCGAGTTGTTCGTCACCGACGAAGCTGAAGGAACCCATGATGCCGACGACGGTGCCGAACAGGCCCAGCAAGGGAGCGAGGGTGATCATGGTGCTGATGACCCACATGCGCGCTTCGGATTTCTCGATGAGGTGGGTGGCATCGAGCTGCATGGCTGCGAGCATGGAGGTGTTGGCATGGGTGATGCCATCGGCGAGATTGCGGAGGTAGGGGTCGGGGGTGTTTTGGGTGAGCTGCCAGGCCTTGGGGAAATCGCCGGTGCCGAGGGCCTCGCGGGCCTGGTTTTGCAGGTGCGGGCGCAGGGTGGACTTGAGCCGGAGCCACCAGACGGCGCGGTCGAGCACGACGCAAACGGCGAGGAAGAAGGTGGCGAGGATGGGCCACATGACCCAGCCGCCCTCAATGAAGGTTTCGACAACGATGTTGGAGAGCACGGCTGGAGTTCGAGTTCTAACGGAGTTGGAAGGTGATCGGACGCTGGAGTTTCATGACTCCGCCGGGAGGAAACTTCCAGCGCCTGACCGTGCGGACGGCCTCGTTGTTGAGGAGCGGCCAAGGCGAGGGTTTCGCGGCATGGGCGGCGATGACGCGACCGGTGGTGTCCACGGTGAACTCGACGACAACGGTGCCGGTCTGTCCGCCGCGGCGGGCGGCGGCCGGGTAGGCGGGCGAGGGCATGCGGCCGGCGGCGAGACGGGCGGCGTTTGACATGCCGGAGCCCGTGCCTGCGGCCGAAGTGCCACCGCCACCCGCGGGCCGTCCCGATGCAGTGGCCGGGCGGCGGGGGGAGGTGGACGCGGGCGCGCGGGGACCGGAAACCGCGGAGTTTTCGGCGGGGCGGGATTCCCTTGGCGCCTCGGCGCCGCGTGGTGCGGCGCTTGGCGCGGGCAGGTCCGGGATTTCCGGCAGCGGCCCGGATTCCGCCAGCGGCGCGAGTTCCGGCGGGGCGGGCAAGGTTTCCGCCGGGGCTGCCGGAGCCTC
This sequence comes from uncultured Luteolibacter sp., assembly GCA_964554865.1. Taxonomy (GTDB): domain Bacteria; phylum Verrucomicrobiota; class Verrucomicrobiia; order Verrucomicrobiales; family Akkermansiaceae; genus Luteolibacter. Next base: position 94,066 of record CAZKQK010000001.1, read on the forward strand.
CCCGGCGGCAGGGGTTTCCATGCCGTCCGCGGCGGATGTGTCCAAGGGGGCGCCCAGATCGAAGTCGTTGAACACGATCTCCGTTTCCTCCGTCACGGCGGGGTTGGCGGGAGGCGCTTCCCATGGAAGCACCACCACACCCACGGTACCGAAACCGGCAAGGCTCAGCCAGGTGGAGAGCGTGCCGATGTTCAGCGAGTGGAGAAACGCCTGGGTCATGGAGCGGGGACGGAAGCTAGTCCGGTCTTTGCGCGATGACAATCATGGAAGCGGGCTCAGAATGCGGCCTCGAAGCCGGCGAAGATCATCTGCGGGGCGTTGCCACGGGCTCCGAGCGGCGCGCGGCTGATCACGGCGCGTTCGTCGAAGAGGTTCTGGATGCCGCCGACGAGTTTGATCTCATCGGTGAGTTGATAGTAACCGGTGAGGTCGAACACGAGCAGCGAGTCGACCTTGCCGTCCATGGCGCTCGGATTGGAACCGGCCGGGCGGGGATCGTCGTTGTAGCCGGTGCCCCACGAGGTGGAGACGTAGGAGGCATCGAGGTTCACACCCCATTTCTCAAAGGTGAGGCCGACGCCGGTGGCGAATTTCCATTCCGGGACATAGGGGATTTCGTTGCCATTGCGGCCGCCGGCAAAGGTGCCCGCGTTGGGCGCGAGCGGGCCGCTCATGCCGGCGAACTCGGCGTTGGTATAGGTGAGGCTGGCGTAAACCGGCAGGCCGAATGACCATTTGGCGGCGCGGCCGTGATCGTACTCGATATAACTCTCGATTCCCCACACCTCGGCCGAGCCACCGTTCTGGCTGGGAGTGGAGCCGGCGCCGCCGGGAAGCTCGGGGGCGATGAGTTGGTCGAAATCGGTGAAGAAACCGACAAGTTCGGCGCGCAGGGCCTCCTGTTTGTGGCGCACGCCGAGTTCGAAACCGAGACTTTCCTCGCCATCGGTCCCGCCAACGTAGCCGGACGGGTTGGCAGGCGATGCTCCCTGATAGACGCCGCCGAAGACGGAGTTTTGACCATCGATGTCATAGTTCGCGCCGAGGCCCCCCATGAAGAGGTGCTCATCCACGGAGACCGATGGAGTGTTTGGCACCGAGGACTCGAGTTCCAGCCACTCGTAGCGGACGCCGGGGCGCAAGGTGAGTTTGCCGATGGAGATGGCGTCCTCGATGTAGATCGCGGTGGCGAAGGCCTCCTGACGGGTGATCGGGGTGGATGGGGTCTCGCCCGTGTAGTTGAACCCGCCATTGGTGTTGGAGGCGTAGGTGGTTTTCACGTCGGAGCCGGTCTGCTGGTCGTAGTGGAGGCGCAGGCCGACGGCGAGGTCGTGCTCGACGGTGCCGGTTTCAAAGCGGTAGTTCACCTGATTTTGCCAACCGTAGGCCTCGTGGTCGCGGAAAGCGTCGGTGGCGGTGATGTTGCCGATGCCGCGGCCCTTGAGGAGCGCGATGCCATCCGGGGTGAGCATGGCTTCGGCGACGTTGGTGATGGATGAGCCGGTGGCGCTGAGATCGACGGCGGAGAGCTTGTCCCAATTGCGGCGGAAAGAGTTGAAATAGACCGCGCTCTCAAGGCGCAGCACGTCGCTGGGCTCGGCCACCCACTTGAGATAGGTGCGCCATTGGTCGGAGTTGAACTCGTCATAACGCGTCGAGGCGTAGCGGCGGTCCGGATCGTCGTCGAAATCGTTGTCGGTGAGACCGGTGTAGGTCTCGTTGGCGTTGAATTTGGTGTAGCCGACCTTGAATTCGAGGCGTTGCCTGAGGGCGGTGTCCGGTTCCCAGAACATCTTGAGCATCGGCTCGATGAGGTCGTAGCCGGTGTTTTTCGACGAGCCATCAATGTCGCGATAGCCGTCCGAGTGCTCGCCGTGAAGCTCCAGCAGCCAGCCCACCTTGCCGGCCGAGGTTTCCCGGCTGTCGCCGTACCAAGCGTGTTCGAAAAGCGTGTTGTAGCTGCCGTAGGTGGTGCGGTTGTAGAAATTCGGGCCTTCGCCTTCGGGGATGTCGGTGGAGAGGTAGTTGACCACGCCGCCGGTGGTCTGCGGTCCGTATTTCACCTGGCTGGAGCCCTTGAGAAACTCGATGCCCGCCATGCGTCCGGCTTTTGGCGCGTAGTAGGCGTTTGGCGCCGAGTAGGGGGCCGGCGCGGTGAGGATGCCATCCTCCATGATGGTCACCTTGGTGCTGCGGTTTCCGTCCACGCCACGCAGCGAGATGTTGGGAAAATTGCCGAAGCCGTCCTCGTTTCGCACATAAACCCCGGGAACCTTCGCCGCGATCTGCGCGATGTTCGTGTAGCCGCGCTCGCGGAATTCCTCCGCCTCGACGTAAGCCGCCGAGCCCGGCAGATCGTAAACAGCGTCACGGCTGCCGACCACCGTCAAGGGCTGCAAGGTTTGCAAGGCGTCCTGAGCCTGAGCCGCGCCACCCACGGAGACCGTGAGCAAAATCAAAGCCTTGGGCGCGGATATATGAAAATGGCGTTTCGGTTTCATCGGATTGATTCAGGATATTGGTGTTCTTGCGATGCAGTCGCAAGAAGCGCGGGCAGGTTGCACCCGACCCCAAAACAGAGTCAAACCTGTTTTCTGAAAAACGGATATTTTGCATGTTAATGAGATTCATTACAGAAGATATCCACCGCCCGGCGCTCCGCCTCAATCCACAGCAGGGCACTTGATTTCACTTTTACCATTGATTACCAATTCATTATGAAGCGATTCCCGCCTCGTGTCCCAAGTTTCCCACCAATCGCGGTCCTGCCATTGGGCGCATCCGCGAATGCCGCATCCACCACCGAGCCGGTTGAGAAACTCAAGCCATTGACCATGACCGGCGAAGCGGAAACAACGGGTTTCCGGATCCATTCTCCGGTGGAAACGCAAATTCCGCTGACATATCGGGGATGGACCTTTGCCCCGGGATCGGCAACATCCGCCGCTCCATGTCCGCCTTGCTTTCCGCCAACGAAATCCGCCTGACCTACGGCTACCAAACCCTGCTTGACGGAGTCACCCTCGCCGTGGCGGCCGGTGAGAAACTTGGCATGGTGGGCCGGAACGGCTGCGGGAAAACCTCGCTGCTCAAGATCCTGAGCGGCGCGCAAGCGGCGGACTCCGGCGAGATCGCGTTGCGCCGCGCGCTGCGGGTGGGCCATCTGCCGCAGGAATTCGAACTCGATCCGGAACTCAGCGTGGGGGAAAACATCGCTTCCGGTGCGGCGGATGTGGTCGATGCCATCCGGCGCTACGAGGCGGGAGAAGGCAGCGAAGCGGAGCTTTCCGAACTGCTGCACCTGATCGACCACGCCGATGGCTGGAACCTCGACGCCCGCATCAAGGCCACCGCCACCGCGCTCGGCGCACCGCCTTTGGACGCGCCCGTCGCGCCGCTTTCGGGTGGGGAGAAACGCCGCGTCGCGCTGTGCCGGGCGCTGGCCTGCCAGCCGGACCTGCTGTTGTTGGATGAGCCCACCAACCACCTGGACGCCGAATCGATCCGCTGGCTGGAGGATTATCTGAAAACCTTCCCCGGCGCGGTGATCTTCGTCACTCACGACCGCTATTTCCTCGATGTGATCGCCACGCGCATCATCGAGATCGACCAGGGCCGCGCGTTTTCCCATCCGGGAAACTACACCGCGTTCCTCGAGGCGAAGGCTGTTAGAAGACAGATCGCCGGACAGACCGAGCGCCGCCGCCAGCGATTCCTGCGCGAGGAGCTGGAATGGGTGCGCTCCGGCGTGAAGGCGCGCGGCACCAAGTCCCGGCACCGGCTCGACAAGTTCTACGAGATCGAAGGCATGGAAGCGCCGCCCGAGGAGCGGGAGATGGATTTGCTGATCCCTCCCCCACCCCAGCTTGGGGACATCGTGGTGCGGCTTGAAAACGCGGGGGTCAACGTCGGCACGGCCGCGCATCCGCGATGGTTGTTCAGGCATCTGGATCTCAAGCTCGAACCGGGGCAGTGCACCGGCATCGTCGGCCGCAACGGCGTGGGCAAGACCACCTTGCTGAAGTTATGCCTCGGCCAGATCCCGCCCGGCGAGGGAAGCGCGGCGCTCGGCAAGCGGGTGAAGGTGAACTACATCGACCAGACGCGCATGCAACTGGATGGAACCGGATCCCTGTTGGATGAAATCTCGGATGGAAACGAAAAGCTCATGTTCGGCGACCAGCCGCTCGGTGCGCGGAACTACCTGAGGCGCTTCCTTTTCAGCGACCAGCGAATCAACGAGCGCGTGGATCTGCTTTCGGGAGGCGAGCGAGCGCGGCTGATGCTGGCGAAGGTCTTGAAAAACGGCGGCAACCTCATCGTGCTCGACGAGCCCACCAACGATCTCGACCTGCCCTCGCTGCGGATGCTGGAGGAGGCGCTGGCGGACTTTGACGGCAGCGTGATCTGCGTTTCCCACGACCGCTATTTCCTCGACCGCATCTGCGACCGGATCATCGCCTTCGAGGAGGATGGCGTGATCGTCCAACCCGGAAACTACTCCTACTATCTCGAAAAGCGCCAGGCCCGCGAGGCGGCCGGACGTTTCCAGGCCCAGGCCGCCAACAGGGAGGCCGGGGCCCGCCGGAAGGCCGCGGACAAGCCCTCGCGCCCGCGCAAGCTCACACTCAGGGAGCGGACCGAACTGGATGGCACGGAGGCCGCCATTCTAACAGCCGAGGGCGCGGTGGAGGAGATCGAGGCGAAACTCAACGATCCGGAGTTCCAGGCGGCGAACTACGCGGAGATCCCCGCCATCGTCGCAAGGCTGGATGCCGCGAAAGCCGAAGTCTCCCGCCTCTATCAGCGCTGGGAGGAACTGGAGGCGCTCAGGCAGGAACTGGAAAACGGCGGGTAAACCCGGGACGATGACAGACCGCCGCGCGGAAGCGGACTTCCGGCGGCGGCTGGACGATCCTCCGTGTGAACTCGGACCGGCGTCACCTGGTCACCGTGAGGCGGCCGAAGAGTTTGCCGTTCGCGCTGAAGGACGAGGGAAGCGTGACGGTGATTTTATCAACTCCGTCTTCGAACCCATCGGGCTCGACACTCACGTTTGGCGCGGGGGCCGGGGTCCAGGTTCCGCCGAGCGTGGTGCCGTATTCGAAATGGGGATCGAGATAGGAGGACTCCGCGGTGCGGCGGAAGACGAAGACGAAATCGCCCGCGCCGTTGACTGTCATCGTCGGAACATTGTCCCGCGACGAAACCTGCGGATTTCCGCCGATCACAAACTCGATCAGGTTGGACAGCCCGTCAAAGTCCGGATCCGCGGTGGGAAGGGCGTCGTCACCGGTCAGCGTGGTGTTGGCGATGAACGCGTCATATCCGGTGGCGGCGCTGCCGCTGACGAGCCGCACCTCATGCGGGACCGCCACATCGTCGTAGACGACCGAATAGTCGGGCGGCAGTCCATCGGTGGCGAAGGTTCCCGTCCGGCCGCCGGTATAGGTGGCGATCACATAACTGTCCCCGGTCACTCCGGAGCCGGCGGGCAGGATCCGGAGGCTGCCTGATATGTTAAGATCCCCGTTCACCACCAGCATGTCCGCGGACGGGCCGTCCACCTCGCACTCATAGGAGCCGGCAAGTGTGGCCGGACCGACGGTGAGGGCGCCGATGGGCGCGGAAGCTCCCGGATGGCCGGGGGCGATGGTTCCGAGCACCGTGAGGGTGCTTGCGGAGAACCCGGCGCCGGCGAGCCTGGTTCCGGACTGCACCAACACGGGCGAGGCTCCCGTCGCGCTTCCCGCGAGGTTCGCCAGGGTGAGGGTGCCGCCGCGGACCGTGGTGCCGTGCGGCAGGTCGAAGGCAAGCGGCGTGGTGTTTCCGGGCGCATCCGTGATGGCGATTCCCTGATAGCCGTTCGCGGCCGTGAGGGTGAGGTTTCCGCCGCCTTCCTTGATGATGCCGTAGTTGCCGTTGATCACCCTGGAGATGACCAGATCGTCGTCGGCGGCTCCATCCACGACTTCGAAGACCACGTGTCCCGGGTTCAACACGAGCGCGCCGGAACCGGAGATGGTGGAGGAAACCGCGTTGGCCTCGGTGCTGATGATGGTGCGCCGGTCGTTGGAGGCATCCGCATCGGCGGTGGCATTGCGGGTCCGCGCGGTCTCGATCTGTCCGGCGCCGGCCATCATCCCGCCATTGAGCACGATCCGGCCCTGCGGCACACCGCCGGTGGTGACGAAGCCGTTGGAGAGATACTGGATGCCACCGGTGTGCTCATAGGTGCCGCCGTTGACGCGGAGTTGGCCGATGCCGGGAGCGGCGTCGATGTAGTCGCCTCCAAGAGCGCTGCCGGTGGTGCCGCGCAGGGTGGCTCCGGTGTTGACGGTGGCGGCCAGCCTGTTGCCGAGGAAAGCGAAGCTGTTGAAATACCCGGAGGTGAACTCCACGATTCCCCCGTTGATGATGAGGTTGTGGGCGGCATTGAACTGGGAGCCGCCGATGCCGCTCATCGTCAGGGTGCCTGCTCCGGTTTTCGTGAAGCTGCCGAAGACCTGGATGGGGCCGATGTGGGTCAGCTTGGAACCGGAGTCCACGAAGACGCCACCGTTCACGATGGACCAGTAACGCTGGTTGAACTGGTTGGCGGAAGAGAATCCCACCCGGCCGCCATCGCGCACGAGGAACTTGCCGGTCGCGTTGTTTTCCCCGAAGGATTTCAGGTTCGAGCCCGTCAGGAGCCCCTGATTGACGATCAGCGCCCCGGTGAGCGCGTTGAGGTTTCCGAGGGTGGCGGAGCCGGAGCCGTTCTTGATGACGGAGGCGCTGCCGACGGTGGGCGAGCCCTGAATGTTATAACTGTCCCCGGAGTTGTCAAAGGCGATGGATTCCGGACTGAGTTGATCGGAAACGTAAACATCGCGCCAGTAGGAAACCTCGTTGAACAGGACCGCGCCGCCATTGGCGAAGACGGAGGAGGCGCCGGAGAAGTTCATGTCGACGGTATTCCAGTCCGATGTCTGGTCACCGGTCCAGACCAGCGGGGAGTAGTTCAGGGGAATCCTGCCCGTCACGACGTTGCGGCCGGCGGGCATCGGGTAGTTGTCCGCGTGGACGTGGGCGATGGTGGACCAGTCGGCAAGGTTGTCGCTGCCTTCGAGAATCCAGCACACGGGATCGCGCTCGGTGGCGTCATTGCCGGTGGTGAGTTCGTAGCTGTCGAAGGATTGGCTGGAGCCGAAGTCGAAAACGAGCCCCTGTTTGTTGAAGTCCAGCCACTTGGTGTTGGCGAGGCCGTCGATGACATTGGCCGGGGCCCCGTCTCCCGAGTTGTTTCCGTTCGGATTGGTGACGGAGTTCACGGTGAGCCTGGTGCCGCCCGAGTAGAAATCGAAGTCCGCCACCTGGATGGAGTTCGCGTTGCCGCCGCGCAGCAGGAGCGGCATGAAGCGGACATAGCGGCAGGTGGCGGTGTTTGGCGCAACCACTCCGACATGGAAAGTCCTGTTGACCGAGCCGGAGGCGTTGGTGGCGGTGATGGTGTAGGAGGTGCTCCCGGAGGGGGAAACGCTGAAATCCGGAGTGGCGGTGATGTCGATGGCCCCCGGATTCAGGATCACCGAAGTGGGGGAACCGGAGATGGCGTGGGTGAGATTCACCGTTCCGCCGGCGGTGATGATGGCGGGAGTGGTGGCGGACACGCTGTTGATCACGGGCGCTCCGGCAATGTCGGGCAGGGCGAGGGGCGTCTGATAGGTGAATGTGGTGTTGTGGAGCGGCGTCTGGCCGGTGCGCGTGTCCAGGATGAAATAGTTGACGCCATCCATGCTGCCCTGGAAGGTCCAGGCGGTGGGCGTGCGGGTGAGGAAGTCGTTCGCGGTGGCGAAGTTGTACGCGTCAATGGTGACCGGCTCTCCGAAATCGAAGGTGAGGGTGGACAGGGCGTTGCTGAACATCTTGGTGGTGACGCTGCCGTCCAGCAGCATGTTCGCGCCCTCGCCGGCGGTGACGGCATTGGTGCCGCCGGAAACCGTGACGGTGTGGACCGGACCCGCGCCTGTGGACTCGGCGGTGGTTCCGGCGGCCATAAGGTTGAGTTTTTTGCCGTTGTTAATGAAATTGAACTCGGACATCTGCGTCTGGCCGGTTTCCGAGGCGGTCGGCACGAAACGGAAATAACGGTATGTGTGTTCGCCGGCCTGTGCCTGCCCGCCGATGGCGCAGAGGACAATCAGGGCGGGGGCGGCGATGGAGCGATGGAGGTGCGATTTTGGTTTCATACGGGTGTGATGGCGGTCTTGTTTGGCGGTAACGCATGCCGTGCCCGTGATTTATCGAAATCACGGATCGCAAGCGCAAGCGGAATGAATCCGGATGCCGGGAGCGCTCCTGAATCACAATCCCCGAAGTGGCACGGCTATGCGTCGTGGGACGCGCATGCGCCCGAGTGTGACCGATGCGCGCATTCAAGCAGGGACCTTGCCAGTCCGGGAGGATTCACGTCAAATTCGCAGTGAACGCATTTTTCCACAACCGTGCCGCCAATCCGGCCGTATTGCATTCCATTTCCACACGAACGGAAGGTCCGGCCGCCATCGGCGGCCGTTGTCAGACGGCGGATGATGCCGGTCGCCGCGGAAAAACCCAATATCCCGCGACGACCGGCGATTACCCGTACGGTAAAGCCATCGGGAGAGCCGTGAGCGGTGACGGGGAGCGGCGTCTCATAACTTGTAGTATTGCATCCATTCCTGCCTCGGAGGAAGGCCTTTCAGGAGGCCGTTGGCGACCTGGTGGTTGGTGATCTTTTTGGTGACCGGGTCGAACCTGACGGTGGCATTCACGCGCTGGGCGATGATGCCGATGGCCATGGCCTGGCAGAGTGGGCCGGCGACGGCGAAGTTCGAGCGGCATTTCTCCCCGCCCTTGGCCGCCCTGAGGAAGTTCGCGGCGTGGTTGGATGGACTGCGGGGGACCTTCGGCAGTTTGGAGCGCAGATCCTTTTCCTTGTCGCCCAGAATCCGGAGCGTGGAGCCGTGGGAACCGCCCTTGAAAACGAGATCCCCGCCGTAGATGACCTTGCCGGGGGCCTGGCGCTTGGTGTCGATGCTGCCGGACGACGGCGGCGGGATGTTGGGATCGACCACCGACTCGCCGAAATCCGCGGGAAGCGGCGGCAGGTTGTTCTGGCCGTCATACCAGGTGAGTTCCACGGGCGGCAGCGCGCCGCGTTTCGGGAAACGGAACGCGAGTGTGGACGCCTGCGGGAAGATGAGAGGGCTGTGGCCCTCGAGCTTCGGTTCCACCTCGACGGGCAGCCCGAGTTTGAGAAACTCGTGCGCGGTATCGAAGATATGCGCTCCCCAGTCGCCGAGCGCGCCGTTTCCGAAGTCATACCACGAGCGCCAGTCGCCGTTCACATATCCCTTGTTGTAGGCGCGCTGTTGGGCGGTCGCCAGCCAGCACTCCCAATCGAGCGATTCGGGCACGGGTTCCTCCGGAAGATATCCGTCCACCTTCATGCCGTGCCAGCGGCGCGGGTTGTTCATGAAGGCGGTGATCCGGGTGACATCCCTGATGACGCCGGCCTCGGTCCATGCCTTGAACTGGAAGTAGTTCGCATCCGAGTGTCCCTGGTTGCCCATCTGGCAGGCCACCCGGTATTTCCTCTCGGCGGCCATCATCAGCTCGATCTGCAGGAAGCTGTGGGCCATGGGTTTCTCGACATAGACGTGCTTGCCGAGCGACATGGCGAGCATGGCGACGGGGAAGTGCGAGAAATCCGGAGTGGCGATGCTGACGGCGTCGATGCCATTGCCGAGTTGATCGAACATTTTCCTGAAGTCCTGGAAGCGCGGGACATTCGGGAACATTTTCAGGACCGGCCCGGTGGGCTTGGAACCCATGTCCGTATCGCAGAGGGCGACGATTTCGGCCAAGCCGGTCTTGTGCAGGTCGCGGACAACGTCGGCGCCGCGGTTGCCGATGCCGACGCAGGCGAGGCGCACCTTGTCACCGGGCGCGGCGGATAAGATGTTAGGGGCGAATACGGTGAGGGCGCCGGTGGCGATGCCGCCCTTGAGGAACGAGCGACGGGGGAAACCGGGCAAGTGTGGGTTCATGATGATGAAACGGTTATTTGTTGGATGGCACGCGGATCCTGATGTTGCGGAATGAAACGCGGTTTCCGTGGTCCTGAAGCAGAATGTGTCCGTCCGGCCATTCGCCGAAGCCGGTGATGTTCCGGTATTTGCTGGCGGCGACGGATTCGCGGAAGCTCCGCGATCCGCGTTCGTATTCGAGGACCTTCTCGCCATTGAGCCAGTGCTCGACGCGGCGGGTGGTGACCAGGACGCGGGCGGAGTTCCATTCGCCAACCGGCATGACCTTCTTGGAGGAGGAGGCGGTCATCAGATCATAGAGCGAGCCGATGGTGCGGTTGCCGTCCCTGCCCATTTTGGCGTCCGGGTGGTGGGCGTCATCGAGGATCTGGAATTCGAGACCGATGGCCGATCCGACCTTGGCCGGTTTTCCCGTTTTCCTGTCGATGGGTTTCAGGTCCGGCTGGACGAAGTACTTGATGCCGCTGTTGGCCCCCTTGGTGATCTTGAAATCGACGCGCAGATCAAAGACCGAGAAGCGGTCCTTGGTAATGATATCTCCTCCGTTGGTGGATTCGCCACCGCCGCTGGGAAGCACGGTGAGCACGCCGTCACCGATCTCCCATCCCTTGGAGGGAAAGTCATCGGTCTTCGGCTTGCGCCAGCCGGTGGTGGTTTCCCCGTCCCACAACAGACGCCAGCCAGCGGCTTTTTCCGCCCCGGTCAGGGTGTTTGGTGCGGCGGGCTCCGCCGCAAGGGCGGGCACGAGGAGGGAAAGCAGCACGAGTTTGATATAAAACGGGGTTTTCATGAATGATCGTGGACAGCGGGGAAAATGGCGGCCGGGACACAAGGTCCCGGCCGCGATGGGAGAAGCGGTCATTTCACCGCCTGGACGCGGGCGAAGAGCTTGCCGTCCGGCGCGAGGCTACGCGGGATGGTGACGACGACGGTGTCAAGATCGACCGTCGGCGAGTCCTCGGTCACAGCGACCTGCGGCAGCGAGCTGGCCGGGCCGATGGTGGCGAAGTCCGTCCAGGTGTCCATGTCGCCGGACCATTGCACCTTGAGCGTCACATCGGTTTCCGAGGAGTCGCTGCGGTGGAAGGTGAGGACGAGGTCGGTGGCCGTCAGGCTCTGGTCCGGAAGGATCGAGGTGTCGCTTGCTCCGGCACCGACCGGGACGCCGCCGAGCGCGTATTCGAGCAGGTTGCCGATGCCATCGCCGTCCGGATCGTCGTTGGGGCCGTCGTTGACGCCGGCGTCGAACGGGAATCCGGATGCCCAGGTGCCGTAGCCCGAGGGCTCCGGTCCCACGCGGATGCTGCCGGTGCCGGTGATGAATCCGGGATCGGTGGTGGAGTCATACAATCCGTCCGGTTTGGTGTCTCCGTTGATGGTGAGCGAGCCGACGCGGTCGCTGCCGGCGAAGTTCAGGTGGAGCTTTCCGTTTTCACCGATGACGACGGCGGCGACATCGCTCAGCGCGGCCTGGCCGAGGGAGAGTGTGCCTTCGTTGACGGTGGTGACGCCGGTGTAGGTGTGGGCGCCGTTGAGCGCCCAGGTGCCGGTGCCGTTTTTGGTGACGGGCAGGTTGGAGGTGGAGCCGTTGGCGATCACACCGTTGATCACTCCGTTTCCGGGACCCGCGAGGGTAAGGAAGCGGTTGGTGGCATTGGCGGTGACCAGCGGGGTGTTGATGGTGAAGGTGCCGGCATCCGAGTGGAAGGTACTCCCGGCGACGCCGGTTCTCAGTGTGACCTGGCTGGTGATGGTGAGCGTGTTGTCGCCGGAGATGTTATGCAGCACGCCTGTCGCGCTTCCCACACCCGCACCGGAGGTCTGGATCTCCGCCAGGGTGGGCGAGATGCCTCCGATGAAGCGCAGTTCCGGGATCCGGCCGCCATTCGCATCGCCGGCGACGGTAATGACCTTATTGCTGTCACCAAGCGCGTTGCTGTGGGCGGCGACGAGTATGCCGTCATCCACCACGACGTTGCCGGTGAAGGTGTTGTCCCCGGAGATCGTCCAGATGCTGTCCCCTTCCTTGCGGAGGGTGAGGACGTTGAGTCCGTCGGAGATGGTGCCAGTCACATGATTGTCCACGCTGGTTTCGGTGCCGCGAAGCGCGAGGGTTTTCGCGAAGTTGCCGGAACCGATGGTCGCCGTACCGACCGTGAGGTTGGCGGTGGTGGGAGCGAGTCCAAGGGTTCCACCCGCACCCGCCGAGAGATTCAGGTTGGGAATGGTCACGCGCGGATCGCCGCCGATGACGTTCGCGCCGACTGCGACGTTGAGCACCACGTTGGACAGCTCGAAGTTGCCGAAGGTGTGGTTGATGCCGGGGCCTGGGGTGGCGACGTTCGAGAGGATGGTCCCGCTGTTGCCCGCGGCGATGGTGAGCGGATAGGGTGCGATGCCCGTATCCGTGGCCAGATCGAGGATTCCGGTGCTGCCGGTGAATCTCGCGAAGGTGCCGGTATCCCCGAGGGCGGTGGTGGAGGCCATGACGAGCGATCCGCCGGCGATGATCTTTTCCCCGATGAAGTCGTTGCTTCCGTTGGTGAGGACGAGGGTGCCGACACCCGCCTTGGTAAACGAGCCGAGGCCGGTGGCCACGCCGCTCATGGTGAGTGTGCCGGCAACCACTTCGACGGTGCCCGCATTCTGCAGGGTGAAACCGCGGTCGGTGGAGGCATCGATGCCGGTGTAGATGAGGCGGCCGCCATTGAAGACGAGATTGGCCGGATCGGCGGAGGCGATGCCGAGCGGACCGGCAACCCCGCCATTGTTGATGGTGTCGATTTCAAGAATTCCGCCGGTGGTTCCGAAAAAACCGGGTTTGGCGGCACCGAGGGTCAGCACGCCCTGCCAGTCGCTGGTCGTGTCGGTGAAGATGACCCTTCCGGAGTCGTAGTTGATGAAGATGTCGCCGGTGCCGGTGATCGGGCCGCCAATGGTCAGGGACTTGGAAAAATCCGCGGTGAAGTAAGCTTCACCGGTAATGGTGACACCGCGGTAATAATCGGTCACCGTGTCGGAATTCTGGTTCTTGAGCCCACCGTGGTTGAGGCGGACGGCATCGGTCACCAAATCCATCGGAAAGTCGCCGAGCACCCAATCGTTCGGCATCCGCAGCGTTCCGCCATTGATCACGGAAACGCCCCCGCTGTGGGTGTTGAAGCCGTTGAGAATCGGATCTCCGCCGTCGATGGTGAGGGCGCCGGCACCGATGAGCGAGTTGGTGATGGTGGGCATGCCGGCGCGCTTGACGGCGAAGGTGGCGCCCGAGGCGACCTCGATGAGGGAACCGCCGAGGGAGCCGGTCGATCCGCCATCGCCGAACTGGAGGGTGCCTCCGTTGACTATGATATCGCCGGTGAAGCTGGCGCTGTTGGCGGTGAAGGCGACGGTGCCGGGGCCATTGGCCAGGATCGTTCCGGTGCCGGAGATGGTATTGCCAACGACGGCGCTGCCGCTGCGGGAGAATGCGAGTGTGGTGTCGGAATCGACCAGCACCGCGCCGCTGCCGAGGCTGCCGGAGGCGCCGCCGTTACCGACCTGAAGGACACCACCGAGGATATCGGTGACGCCGGTGTAGCTGTTGTCCGTGGCCAGGATGGTGGTGCCGGCGCCGGTCTTGGTGAGCTTGGCCGGCCCGCCGATGGCGCCGGTGCCCGAAAGCGTGTAGGTCGGGATGGTGTCTCCGTGGCTGAACAGCACATCGGCCGGAATCACTTCCGAGTCGAGCACGGCGTTGGAGTTCGCCGCGCTGTCATTGAAGGTGACGGAATCGAGCGCGTAGAATTTCTCGGCACCGCCGTTGAAGTTGGCGGTGTTGTTGTTGTCCCACAGGCCGCCGGCGGCGGCTCCATGCCACGTCAGCGCGAGCGGCACGGCGGTGGAGGTGATGGTGATGGAGCTGTCCGTGCCGGTGCCGAAGTCCACCACCGGCTCCATGCGGCTGGCGGTCAGCACGGCGGGAATGTTGATGACCGGGGCGCCGGTGAGGGTTCCGCCGTAGCGCACCAGTTCGATCGTGCCCGCCTCGACAATGCCGTTGTCGGCGGCAAGCTCGATGGTGCCGCCGGTGGATGTGAAATCGCCGGTGGTGAGTTTGGCGGGGGAGGCTCCGCCGACGTCCATCAGCAAGGAACCGCCTGAGAGCGTGACATTGCCGGCCGCCACGGCGGACTTAATCTCGACGGGACCCTCCGTGAGCGAGAAGTCCGCGGTGGATTGCGAGCGGGAAAGGACCAGGGTGCCGGCTCCGGATTTCACGAGCGTGCCGTTTTGGACGGAGGGCCCGTTGCCGGCGGCGATCGTGGCGTGTCTGATTTCGAGCGTGCCGTCGTTGATGGCGAACGAACGGGAGCCTCCCTGGAGGTCGATGACGCGCAGGCCGCTGTTGTTGGTGGCGGAGAAAAGGCTGGCGCCGGTGGAGACGAGGTCGCCCGCGAGATTGAGGTTGATGGCGGAGGCGTTGCCGTTGTTGCCGAAGATGATCCGGCCGGTGTTCATGGTCAGGCCGCCGGCACCGACGTTGATGTCCGTGGTGACGGGAACGGTGGCGTTGCCGACCGGGCGGATGGCGGCGTTATTGGAAAGGCTCAGGCTGTGGGTGGTGAAGACCTGGCCCGAGTTCAGTTCCTGGATGGCGTTGCTGCTGATGGCGGTGGCTCCGGTGACGTTGAGGCCGGACAAGCTGGAGGTGGCCGTGGAACTGATGGTCAGCGAGGCGATGGTCTCCGGACGGTTCGAGGTGATGGCGATGTTGCCACCCGTCAGTGTGAGGCCCGAGGTGTCCGCGATCTGGTGGGGCTGGTTGATGCGGAGGGTGCCGCCGGTGACGAGGATGTTTCCGCCAACGGCTCCGACGCCGGTCTTGTCGAGCGAGAGTTCGCCGGCGGCGACGGTGATCTGCCCGCTGAGCGTGTTGGCGGAGGTGCCAGCCAGGGTGAGTGCGCTGCCGCCGTTCTTGGTCAGGGTTCCGGTGCCGGACATGACACCCGTGAACCGGTAGGGCACGCTGCCGGAGGCGGAGTTAACCGCATTGGTGATGGTGTTGGCACCGGTGAACTCAATGTCCGAGGCAATTTCGGAAAGGGTAGTCAAGCCGGTGGTTCCGGTACCGGTCTCAATCTTGCCGGTGTTGTTCAACTGGATGGGCCTGGTGATGTTGAATGTGCCCGAATTTCTGGAAAAGATGAGCGTGGCGGAGTTGTTTACGGCGATCTTGCCGGCACCGGAAGCGGTGAGCGGCCCCCATGCTCCCGCGTTAAACTTGATGGCGCCCTCGTTGATGTTGATGTCACCCGCTCCACTGACGGAGGTGGCGACCAACAAAAGCTGGCCGGTTCCCGATTTGTTCAGATTCGCGTCCAGAACGAGCGTGCCGGTAACGGCGGGCGTAGCCATGGAGGTGCCGTCTGTGACGCACTGGATGACAATACCGCGGTCCGTGGAATGACTTCCCGCTTCCCCGCCGACCTGCACGGTTTGATTGGCGGTGATTTTGTAATTACCGCGAAACCTCGCCCCGATGCCGGTGAAACTGCCGTTTGCGATGATCCCGCCATTGATGTTGAGGGTGTTGGCGGTGGTCGTGTTGAGCATGAAGGCGCTGGTGCGGGTGCCGGTGGTGCCAACGGTGATGGAGCCGACCGTGCGGTCATCAGGGCTGAGATTGCCAATATTTTGTGGAGTGGTATCGGCGATGGTAATGTTTGCCCCAGGGTCAGGGAGGGTGCCCGGGCTCCAGTTCGACAAATTCGCCCACGAGGGGCCGGACGCTCCGGTCCATGTCCACTGTGCCGAAAGCGGCTGGCTGAAGGCGACGACGATGCCGAGAAGGCTGAGATGGCGAATGGGTTTCATGATAGGTGTTTTTGCTGAGGAGACGGGTTTTTTGGGGAGGGGCGCGGAACGACCTCTCCCCGTCCTGACAAACGGGATTCCCGAGGATATGCCGACATGCGCTTTCCGGATTTTTCCCGGTCGAGAATATCAGGGCCGACGCATCTAAAAATTGAGAAGGCGGAGGAGGTAGCTGTGATCCCA
>CAZKQK010000002.1:0-97302 GCA_964554865.1 uncultured Luteolibacter sp.
CAGGATGCGCGGGAGCGGAGCGGCTGCGGCCGGGGTATTATGGAGTGCGCGGGATTTGCGCGGGGGGATTTGATGACGGGACTGGTGCCCGGTTTCAGTTATCCCGTTCAACAACCGCCGAGCCGTCCTTCACTGTGTCCGGCGGATGGAGCAGGACTTTTTCGCCGGCCTGGAGGCCGGAGACGACTTCGGTTTTGCGGCCGTCGGTACGGCCTGCCTCAATGCTTTGCAGGCTTGCGGTTCCGTTTCTGCAAACGAAGGCCTTCCACTCGTTTGCTTCGCGGAAAACGGCTCCGGCGGGAATTGTCAGAGCATCCTCGGAATGCCAGACGGCGATCCGGGCTTCGACTCGGTAGCGGTCGCCAAGGGCTTTGGCGCGCTCCGGAGGATCGACAAGGTCGGCGAGCACGTAAACACGCTGTTCCTCGACTCCGAGGGCGGAGATTTTGGTGAATGCCGCGGGTTCGATGCGTCTGACGCGCGCTTTCAGCGGGGCGTCGCCTCCCCAGTGATCGATTTCGACCGGATCACCGGCCTTGATGGCGACGGCATCGCGGGAGAGGATCTCGGCTTCGATTTCGATGTCGTTGGGATCGCCGACTTCGAGGATTTCCATTCCCGGGCTGACCACGGTTTCGCTTTCCCGCATGACGGAGAGCACCACTCCGCTGACGGGAGAGCGCACTTCGACGCGGAGTTCGGCGGCACTGGTTTCGGGGCGGGTGAGGGCGGTGCGGGCCTTGGTGAGTTCGTGGGCGGCCACCTGGAGTGCGAATTCGGCAGCACGGACTTCCGCGGATCTGATGGCGGCTTCCGTTTCCATGCGGTCGCGGTCCGAGGCGGAGAGCGAGCCGTCTTTTCTAACAGCCCGTGCGCGGTCACGGTCGGCTTCGGCGAGTTTCAGCGCGGCGCGAGCGGCTTCGAGTGCCTCTGCGGCGCGTCCGCGGGCGGCCTCGCTCATGGCTACGACGGCCTCGGCCTGGGCGCGCGAGCGGGGATCGAGCAGGGGCGTGGGGCTTGGAACGATGGTGGTGAGGATGGTGGAGTCGGCTTTGACCGGGTCGCCGGGTTTGAGGGGGACGCGTCGCATGGTTCCGGCGACGGGCGAGGCGACGATGTAGCGGTTGCGGATGCGGGTTTTCCCTTCCTCGGAAACATGGACGGTGAGCGGGCCGCGGGCGACGGTTCCGGTTTCCACGACGATGGGTTGCGGCCAGAGTCCCCAGGCGATGAGTGCGATGAGCGCGGCGAGGCCGAGCCATGGCAGGGAGCGGCGGATGAGGTTCTTGCCGGACACCTCGCGGCGCGGAGCCCATGGCGCGGCGGCGGGGGTGTCTGTGGATGGGGAATCGGCCATGGATGCGCGGCGGGAGGGTGAACCACGGCATGGGTTCTTGCAAGCGGCCATGCGGGGAGGCGTGCCGTCAGTCCCTGGCCTTGAGGACGCCCACGAGGTCGAGTTTCGCCAGCATGCGGGAGACGACGGCGAATGACAGCGCGGAGGCGGTGAGGACCACGATGACGGCGGTGGAGTAGGTGGCGGGGTTGATGAGAATGGGCAGGCGCACGGTTTCCGTGCTGAAGGATGACATGATGAAAAGGGCGAGGCCGCGGCCGAAGAGGAGGCCTGCGGGAAGGGACAGGAGCACGAGGACGGCGAGTTCCCCGACGAGGACGGCGCGGGTTTCCGGGAGGCGGAAACCGACGACCCGCAGGGTGGCGAGTTCCCTGCCGCGTTCGGAGAGGGCGATGCGGGCGCTGTTATAAACGACTCCGAAGGCGACGATGGTGGCGAGGACGAAGTAGAGATTGCGGATGATGCCGATGTTCTTGCCGGTGGTCTCGCGGAAGGCGGCGAGTTGGTCGCGTTTCACCATGACGAAGGCGGCGCGCGGGGTGTCCTTCACCTCGCGCATGAAGCGGTCCCATTGGGCGTGATCAATGGCGAGATAGGCGCCGTTCACCGTATCGCCCTCCCGGAGGATGCGTTGGAGGGCGCGGATGTCCATGTAGGCGGCCACTCCGGCGAAGTCTTCGACGAGGCCGCGGAGCGGGACATCGACCACCGGCCGGCGGCCTTCGAGCACCTCGACGGTGACCGCGTCGCCGATCCTCGCGCCGAGGATCCCGGCGAGCTTGGCGGACATCAGCAGACCGTCCTCGGGCATCGCGATGGGGCGGCTGTTATCATCTAACAGTCGATTGAGATTGGCATCGCGTGGAATCCCGGTGACGGAGAGTTTACGCTCGCGGTGGGCGAAACGCAGCCTGGCCGGCGCGCTGCGGATCGGTTCGGCGCGGATCACGCCGGGGAGGTGAGCGAGGTCGTGGAAGCCCTTGCCGCCGGCCGGTTCGGATAGGAAAACGGCGACGTCCTGGCGCTGCTGGCTGTTCCACTGGAAGGTGAGCAGGTGGTCGATGCTGTCGCTCATGGCACCGGGCAGGACCATCAGTCCGGTGGCAAGCGCGAGGCCGCAGCAGGTGAAGACCGCCTGCCAGGGGCGGCGTTCGATATTGCGCAGCGCCATGCGGAAGGCGGGGCTGAAGAAACGCGTGAGGCCGATGCGCTCGAAGAGTGAGGGTTTGAAATCGGCGGGAGGTTCGGGCCGCATCGCTTCCGCGGGCGGGAGTTTCACCGCCTGGCGAACGACGGTGAGCACGCCGAGCGACGAGGCCCCGAGGCTGACGGCCAGGGCGAGGCCGAGCGAGCGCCAGTCGCGCTGATAGGTCAGTTCGGGAAAGCGGAAGAACCCGGTGTAGAGATCCAGCAGCCCTTCGCCGAGGCGGAAGCCGGCACCCGCGCCGATGGCGGTGCCGAGCACGCCGATGACGAGCACGAACTTGAGATAGTGGACGCCCACCTGGCGGGACGAGTAGCCGAGCGCCTTCATTTGCGCGATCTGCTCGCGCTGGAGCCGCACGATGCGGGACAGCACGGCATTGACCATGAAGGCGGCCACGCTGAGGAAAACGAGCGGATAGGCGAACGAGAGCGAGTGGAGCACGCGGAGTTCGTCATCGATGCGCCGGGCGGATGCCTGATCCTCGCGGGCGATGGCCCCGCCCGCGCCGTATCGGGCGAGGCGGCGGTCGATTTCCGCGATCACCGGTCCGGCGGGCGCTCCGGGGGCGAGGTCGATGCAGACATCATTGAAAGCCCCGTCCATGTTGTAGGCCACGGCGAGCGCGCGGTAGTTCATCCAGATGACGCTGAAGCGCTTGTGGTCGGGCAGGGTTTCCCCGGCGCGAGCCTCGAAGACGAATTCCGGGGACAGCCCGATGCCGCAGATCGAGAGGGTTTCGCGCCGGCCGTTGATGACGGCGACGAGCGAATCTCCCGGGCGGAGGCCGTTTTCGCGGGCGAAGGACTCGCCGAGGACGGCCTCGCGGCGGGCGTCCGGCCGGGGGAAGCGTCCCTCGCGGAGGAAGATGCGGTTGAGTTTCTGCGGGCCGCCGTCTTCGGGGAGGGAAACGAGGTGCCCGGTGGCGGGTTCGGAGAGGCCCGGCAGGTCGAGGGTGACATCCAGGACCACGCGGGGTTCCACGGCGGCGACGCCGGGGAGGGTCTTGAGCTGCTCGGCCGCGGAGAGGGGCGCGCGTTTCAGCGTGGCGAAGACATCGGCCATCGCGTATTTCTGGTAGTAGGCGGAGCGGGTGTTTTCCAGCGTGCGGATCAGGCTGCGGGTCATGATCATCATCGCCAGACCGCAAGCCATCACCAGCGAGACGGCGAGAACCTGCCCCTTCATCCGGGAGAGGTCGCGCAGGAGTTTGCGGTCTAGGGGATCGAGCATGAAACGGGAGCGTCCGCCGCGGCGACCATGGCCGGAATGGCCGGGAAATCACGGGTTTTGTGGCCGGAACCGGCCGATTGTCACGGTGCGCGCGGAATCGCGCCTTGCCACATGGGGAAAAACCGTGCATAGCCCCGCGCCCCGTCCGCCCGGACGGCGCCATTCCATCCAGACGCCCCATGTCCCTCAAGATCCGCAACCTCGCCATCATTGCCCACGTTGACCACGGCAAGACCACGCTCGTGGACCAACTGCTCCAGGCCGGCGGAGCGTATCGTGAAAACCAGGCCGTCACCGAGCGCGCCATGGACTCGATGGACCTCGAACGCGAGAAGGGCATCACCATCAAGGCCAAGAACACCTCGGTGCACTGGGAGGGTTACACCATCAACATCGTCGATACTCCGGGCCACGCCGACTTCGGCGCGGAAGTGGAGCGTGTGATGAAAATGGTGGACGGCGTGCTGCTCGTCGTGGACGCCTTCGGCGGCCCGCAGGCGCAGACCCGTTTCGTGCTGCGCAAGGCGCTGGCCGAGGGGCTGAAGCCGATCGTTGTCATCAACAAGATCGACCGCCCGCTGGCCGATCCACTCAAGGTGCATGACCAGGTGCTCGAGCTTTTCCTCGATCTGGACGCCACCGAAGACCAGTTCAACGCGCCGTTTGTCTATGGCTCGGCCCGCGACGGTTATTTCATGAACCATCCGGACGACGAGAAGAAGGACTGCATTCCGCTGCTCAAGAAGATCGTCGAATTCATTCCCGAGCCGAAGGCGGATCCGGACGCGCCGTTTTCCATGCTCGTCTCCAACATCGAGTGGGACGACTACGTCGGCCGCGTGGCGGTCGGCAAGGTGCTGGGCGGCGGCGTGAAAAAGGGCGACAGCATCTGGCTGCTGCGCAAGGACGGCACCAGGCAGCAATCGAAGGTGATGAAAACCTTCAGCTACTCCGGCCTCGCCACGCATGACTCGGAAGGTTGCACCGCCGGCGGCATCGTCGGCGTGGCGGCGGGCATCGAGAACATCGACATTGGCGAAACGCTCGCCGGTTCCCCCGATGTCGAGGCGCTGCCGTTCGTGGAAATCGATCCGCCGACCGTGCAGATGCAGTTTTCCATCAACGACGGCCCGCTGGCCGGCAAGGAGGGCAAGCACGTTACTTCCCGCGCGATCCGCGAGCGTTTGATGCGGGAGTTGAAGACCAACATTTCCATCCAGGTGGAGGACACCGACCAGGCCGGCGTTTTCAGTGTCTCGGCCCGCGGCGCGATGCAGATCGCGGTGCTCGTCGAGCAAATGCGGCGCGAGGGATTCGAAGTCTGCGTTTCCCGCCCGATGGTGATCTTCCGCCGCGAGGAGGGAACCGGGAAACTGTTAGAGCCTTTCGAGACCCTCTACATCGAGGCTCCCGGCGACTACACCCAGGGCATCCTCAAGACCCTTGTCAACCGCAGGGGCCTGATGGAACACATGGACACCGAGCCGTCCGGCCGCACCTTCATCCAGGCGGTGATCCCGACCCGTGGCTTGATCGGGTTTGAAACCGAGCTGGTGAACCTGACATCCGGCCACGGCATCATGAGCCACCTCTTCAAGGAGTATGGTGAGCACGCGGGCGAGATCGTCAACCGCACGACCGGCACGCTCATTTCCATGGACTCCGGCGCGGCCACCACCTACGCGCTGCAGGCGCTGGAGGAGCGCGGCATCCTCTTCGTGGGGCCGAACGACGCGGTTTACTCCGGCATGCTCATCGGCGAGAACCCGCGTGTGGGCGACCTGCCGGTCAATCCGGTGAAGGAGAAGCACCTCGACAACATGCGCTCGTCCGGCAAGGACAAGACCTCGAAGCTGACGCCGCCGATCCGCTTCTCGCTCGAGCGCGCCATCGAATACATCGATACCGACGAACTGGTGGAGGCCACGCCCAAGAACATCCGCCTGCGCAAGCGCCTGCTGGACGCGAATGCCCGCAAGCGCGCGCTCAAGGGGGGCGAGGACCGCAGCAACCGCTGATAGTGCCGCCGGGGGGTTCAGACCGGATTGAAACGCAGCGTCGTGGTGCGGAATTCGCCCCGTGACCTGCGGGTGAGGGGACCGGTTTTCCGGCGGTTGAAGGATTGGCGCCGGTCGCCGAGGCCGAGCACGATCCGGTAGGAGCGCGCCATGACGCGCCGCTCGCGCTTGCGGCGTTTGCAAAGCTGCGGCACCGGTTTCGCGGCTGGTTTGGCCGGTTTGCGCGGCGGACGCGGCCCCGGCGTGGGGGCCTCCACGGCGGAAAACAGGTCACGCGTCATCAGATATGCGCCGTAAATCACCGCGCTGATCATGATGCCGACGATGAGCCAGCCCCCGGTTGCTTTCGCTCCGTAGAGCACATTGAGGATGAACGAGAGAGCCAGGATCCATCCGATGAGCGAGGACGAAACCAGGACAAAACGGCGCAGCGATATGCTGGGGGAGGTCATGGGCGTGTTTATAGTCAGGAAATGCTGACTTTTGAACTACGCGATCACGTTTCGCCCGTTCATTCGCCCCGGCACCGCATTTCAGGCCCGGCGAAGTTTTCGCCACTTGTCTGCCCGGTGGTATTCCCAAACGTGGAGCCAGGGGTGGTGGCCGTGTTCGTCGGAGGCCATGTAGGCCGAGCAGGCGATGCCGGCAAACCAGACGGCGGGGACCACGATGAGCGACAGGCCGAGTGTCGCGAAGGCCATCAGGCCCGCGACGAAAGCGACCAGCACATTGCCCAGGGTGAGGATGCCGAAACCGGCGAGATAATGGTGTTTGTACAGGTGGCCGAGACCCGGGATGACGCTCATGGCCACCGCCACCATGTTGCGATCCACCCGTTTCCATGCTTCGATGATTTCTTTCATGGCTTTGTAGGGGCTTTTTACCCATCCGCAACATCGGCTGGGCCGTGCGGCGGCGCAAGTCCGGTCTTCGTTTCCGGGGTTTTGGGTGTTGACTGGGTGAGGCGAATTCATAGAGTCCCGCCCCTGGCGGTGCCTTGGATCCGGCGCGAATCCGCTTTGTGTCACGGAACCGAATTTCGAAACCTCCTGTTGTCGTCAGATATGCGCGTCGAATCACCCTCATTTCGCCAGGCCGATGGCGGGTTCGCGGACTCCGAGGGTGGCAAGGCGGCGGAGGCGGGCGAATCCCGGACAACGGGCGATCATGTCGGCGAATCCGCCGGGAAAACCGGCGGGCGCAGGATCCTGATCGTCCAGGGCGACTGGGAGGCCGGCATGTCCCTGCTGGCTTTGGATCTCATGGACGCGGGCCATGAGGTGGCCAAGGTGTTTTTCTGCGCACCGGACATCATTTACCGCCTGCGGGGCATCCGCACCCACCTGTTCCGCGAGCCGCTTGGGGCATTCGGAAAGTGGCTGCGGGAACTGGTGGAGGCGGAGGGATACGACACGTTTTTCCTCTACAACCACTACCGGCCCTACAATCAGGTGGCCTGGGATCTCGCGGAGAAACTCGGGCTTGATTGCCATGTCTTCGAGCTGGGCCTGATCCGGCCGAACTGCGTGATGGTTTTCAGCAACGGCAGCATCCCGATCCGGGCGGTGCCCGAGGCGTGGAAATCCATCCTCGATGGGGCGGATGCGCCCAAACGCCCGGAAATCCCGCCGGAACTCTGCCAGGTGAGCACCTCCGCCAAGCTGATCTCGTTTTGCGCGAACTACCTTTTCAGCCGCATCACCTCACCGCTTTTCCCGAACTTCGTGGACCAGCGGAAGATGAACCTCTGGCACCATTTCAAGCACGGCATGATCCACCTGTGGCGCTTCATCGAGCGCGACCGGGACTGCGAGTACGACGCCCGGTTTGCCGGTGAAATGTCCGGAAACTATTACGCCGTGCCGCTGCAAGTCCACAGCGACACCCAGATCACGCGATGCTCGGACTACAAGTCCATCGAGCAATTCATCCGGCAGGTCACCAACTCCTTCGCCAAGCACGCGCCGCCGGACACCAAGCTCGTTTTCAAAGTCCACCCGATGGACCGCGGCTACAAGGACTACACCGACCTCATCGCCGGCCTCGACCACCGCCTCGGCGGCGGCCGCTTGTCATATGTGGATCGCGTCCACCTTCCCACCTTGCTTGAACACGCCCGCGGCGTGGTGAACATCAACAGCTCGGTCGGCATCTCCGGACTTGTCCACCACACGCCGGTCATCGCGCTCGGCCGCGCGGTGTATGACCTGCCGGATCTCACGTTTCAGGGCAGCCTCGATGATTTCTGGACCGAGGCGAAACCGCCAAAGGCGAAACGGGTCGATCAGTTTGTCAGTCTGCTTCTGGCCACCAACCAGGGGCGCGGCACCCTTTCGCAGCGATGCTTTGATGTCCCCGGTCGCTGCCGGATCCTCTGGCCGCCGCCGTTTCAGGAAACTTTCTTCGGGTGGCACGATTCCCGGGAGCCGGGTCACCCGCCACACCCCTGATCGCGTGGGGTGATTTGATTGCCACGGCGTCCGCGTTGCCCTATGGACTCGCGGGCCGTGCAAGTTCTCCCCCTGAGCATCCCCGGATTGTTGCTGGTCGTGCCGAAGAAATTCGCCGATCATCGCGGATTCTTTTCGGAAACCTATCGTGAAAGCGCACTCGCAGAGGCCGGTTTCCGCGGCGGCTTCGTGCAGGACAACCATTCGCTCTCGGTCGCCGCCGGCACCCTGCGCGGCCTGCATTTCCAGAAACCTCCGCACGCCCAGGCCAAGCTCGTCCGCGTCCTGCGCGGACGCATCCTTGATGTGGCCGTGGACATCCGCGAGGGCTCGCCCACCTTCGGCCGCCACGATGCGGTCGAGCTTTCCGCCGAAAACGGCCGCCAGCTCCTCGTGCCAGAGGGTTTCGCCCACGGTTTCGTGACCATGGAGCCGGACACCGAGGTGTTTTACAAGGTTTCCTCCTACTACGCGCCCGAGGCGGACTCCGGGATCCTGTGGAATGATCCGGCGCTCGGCATCGATTGGAAAATCACGACCGAACCCGTGCTTTCCGCCAAGGACGCCGCGCTGCCGCCGATTTCCTCGCTGCCCGCCGGGCTTTTTTCCCATCAACCGTGACAGGAAACCTGACTTGATATCCCCATGAGCGACACCCTCCCCACCGTCATCGTCACCGGCGGAGCCGGCTTCATCGGATCCGCCCTGTGCCGCCACCTCGTCGGCGACGGCATCGCGCGCGTCGTCAACATCGACAAGCTCACCTACGCCGCCAATCTCACCTCGCTCGATCCCATCGCCGGATCCCCGCACTACAAGTTCATCCAGGCGGACATCTGCGACGCCGAGGAAATGCACCGCATCTTCCGCGAGACCCAGCCGGACGGCATCCTCCACCTCGCCGCCGAGTCCCACGTGGACCGCTCCATCGACGGTGCCGCCGCCTTCATCCAGACCAATCTCATCGGCACCTTCAACCTGCTCGAAGCCGCGCGAAACTACTGGGCGGATCTCTCGCAACCACGCAAGGACGCCTTCCGTTTCCTCCACGTCTCCACCGACGAGGTGTATGGCTCGCTCGGTCCCGGGGACCTCTTCCGCGAGACCACGCCCTACGATCCCTCATCGCCCTACTCCGCGTCCAAAGCCGGCTCGGACCACCTCGTCATGGCATGGCACCGCACCTACGGACTGCCGGTGGTCATCTCCAACTGTTCCAACAACTACGGCCCCTACCATTTCCCGGAGAAGCTCATCCCGCTCATCATCCTCAACTGCTTCCACCACCGCCCGCTGCCGGTCTATGGCAAGGGCGACAACATCCGCGACTGGCTCTATGTGGACGACCACGCCCGCGCGCTCCGGACCATCTGGAAAAACGGCAGACCCGGCGAGAAATACAACGTCGGCGGACGCAACGAGCGCCGCAACATCGAGGTCGTCAGGCGCATCTGCCAACTGATGGACGGACTCTCGCCAGACCCCGTGGCAGGCGGTCACGAATCGCTCATCACCTACGTCAAGGACCGTCCGGGACACGACGCCCGCTACGCCATCGACGCCACCAAGCTCGAAACCGAACTCGGCTGGCGCGCCCTGGAAAACTTCGATACCGGCATCGATAAAACCGTGCGCTGGTATCTTGAAAACCGCGACTGGTGGCAGCCGATCATCGATTCGAAATACGCCTGCGAACGCCTCGGTCTCGGTTCCTGAGCGAGCGGTTCGTCAGGCGTCCTTGAGCGACTTGATATAACTTTCGGCCGCTTTCCCGAGATCGGATTTCGGATCGGCGGCGCGCATGTCCTCAAGTGCCTTGCGCGCCATCGCCTTCTTTTCCGGCCACCGCTGATAGAGCGCGAATCGGGTGGCGTGCAGCTCCTGCTTCTGGCGCGCGGAGAGTCCGCCCGTGCGGTTCCATTTCGCCAGTTCCTCCTCCGCCTCGGCCTGCTTGCCCGCCTTGGCCTTCTCCATCACCATGCCCAGCAGGCCCCAGTGGGAAAACCCAAGTCTCGCCACGTGGCCGCCGGAATCCCCGGGGTCGGCCGATTTGATATCATCAAGCACCGGCTGATAGATGTTTTTCGGGCCGAGACCCTGGTTCATCAGGTCGAGCCCCGCGGACAGCAGCGCCGCCTTGCGCGGACCGGCCGCGCCGGCCGCGCGTTTCCATAGGTCGTCGCGTTTCGCAAGCAGCGCGCGCATCGACTTGAGCGAGGCGGGCAGTCCTCCGGATGCCCCGATTTCCGGTGTGCCGGAGCGGGCGACGACGAAGCGCCCCTCGCTGTCATACAGGGCCACGGCCGGCACGGCGCGCACCGGCGGCTGGCACCTGGCATTTCGTTTCGCCAGCTCCTCATCGGCGGCGGCGGGGCTTTCCTTGCGGTCGATGGTCACAAGCAGGGTGTCGGCTCCGGCGCTTTCGCCGATCTTCGGGTTTTTCCAAATGGCAAGCATCGCCTCGCCCGGACGGTTCCAGTCCGAGCCATGGATGAACACGGCGATGGGCGCGCGGGTCCGCTTGGCGCGCGCTAGCGCGGCGTCGAAGTCCGCGACGTGCTCCGCGGCGGCGCCCGGGATTGTCAGGGCTAGGATGATGAATGCGCGCATGGCGGTTTTTGTTAGATAGGCAATCATTGGAGGCGGCGGCCGTAGGCGTGGATGGCCTTGAGGTGGAAGAACTCGTTCCTGTCATCGTCCCGCTCCACCTTGACGAACTGGACGCGCGTGGCCTTGCCCTCCAGCGGAATGCGCCAGACCCGCTGGTGTGTGTCCGTGCGGAAGACCTCCTGCCACGATTCGCCGTCCTCGGAAACCGATACTTTGAACGGCAGTTGGCGCGTGGCGTTGTGAGCCGATGACGGATCGTGGATCACGATGCCACTCAGGTCGCCGAGCTTGCCCAGGCGGGCGATGGCCCATGGCCGCACCTGGCGCTCGGTGTGGAACCCCCCGCCGCAGGCCTCGAGCACGCCCCAGTGGTTTTCCGGATGATCCCAGCCGCAGGTGCTCGATGTCGTGAGCATGCCACCCGAACTCAGCAGGTCGCCTGGAAACGGCTCGGTTTGCAGCGTTTCGTTGCTACGGAGTACCGCACCCGCCTTGCCCAGCGCCTGGAAGGCCTCGACGTTGTCGTTCGCCGCCGCCGCCAGCACCGCCGGACGCAGCGCGGCGCGCAGTCCGTCCCGATTGGCTCCCGCGCTGTCCGATGCGAACACCCTCGCAAGCGCGGCGAAAAACTCGGTCGATGTGGCCTCATCCTTGCCGAAGACCGCCTGTCCCCAGGCGATGGTCGGCGCGAACCACGACTTGGAACCCGCCTGCACCGCAAGCACCTGCCCGAAGAACGCCAGACGCGCGGCGGAATCGCCACCCAAGGCATCGGCCTGGGATTTCAGGGCCCCCCCGAAGTTCCACATCACCGGACCCTCCCTGGCCGCGATGGCCTGATGAAACGCGAGTTGAAACGGCAGCCGCTCGCCTTCGGACAAGGCGGCAAGCGCGGCGGGTTGGATTTCCGCCATCACATCCCACGCCGCTTCGGGATAATCCGCCAGCGACTTGAGTGCCGCAGCCTGCACCGCCTTCCACGTTTCCGCCGAAGGCTTGCGTTGGTCGCGCAGGAAACGCAGCGCCTCGATCCATGCCGGCTGGTTCAGCGGCTGCGCCTCAAGCGCCAGACGGTAGGCGGTCTCCGCCAACTCGGCGTCGGCTCCCGCCAGGCTCCTGGCCTGCCACAGGTGCGCGGTGCAGCGATCATGCGCCTCCTTGTCGCCGAGCGCCTTTTCCTGCAGCACCAACTGCGTCCAGGTGCGCCCCCACAGGCTGGTATGCAAGCCGCGTTGCCAGGACAGCGAATACGCCGGCACCCATTCGCCGCGCGCCACCCGCACCGCATACGCGCAGTGGCCCGGTTCGCCCATCGTGATTGCCGGGATGCCGTTGGCACGCGCCGCCGTGGCTCCATAGTGCGAGAGCGACCCGCAGACGCCGCCCACGTCACGCACCCGCTTCGCATGGACCATGTGGCCGAATGGCGCGTAATACATCCGCCCATGGATCGAATCCCCGAACAGGTTGTCCAACCGGTAGGGAGCCTGCCAGCACGCGCCGACATAATCCCTGGCCTGGAGTTTCACATGATCCCGCAGCCACACCAGCGACGCGTCATCCCAACCGCCTGGACCGTTCCACGAACCGTTCCCTCCCGCGGAAACCGGAAACCGTTTCTCCCATGCCAGCAGCGAATCGAATTGTGGATGCAACAAACCCTTCGCCCGCGAATCGCGGAAATACCGGTAGCGGTCCGCCGCCTTGTCCTCCGGCCATGATTTCTGGCCGAAAGTCAAAGCCACCGCCGCAGCCGTCGAGCGATCCTCCGGCCGCGCGAGTCCGGCGCGATCCTCCTTCCACAGCCCGTGCAGCACCCACAGCATCTTGCCCGGTTCGTCCGGCAGCGGGCCGGAAAACATCAGGTCGCCCAGCAATCCCGGCGACGCATTCAGCTCGGCAAGAAACTTCCGCCCGTCCGCCTGCTTCTCCATTTCCGCCATCGCCGGACCCGCCACACGCCGCAATTCCGCCCGTGCCAGACCGATCCGCCCCTCCGCGCCCGCCGCCTCCTCCCTCATGCCGCCCTCGTCTCGGGCGCTCGGAACAGCGGCATGGGCCGTCAGCGCGACAAGCCCCGGCAACAGGATGCGGTGGATCGAAAACATCGGACAAATGGGAACGCCGCTAATAACGACACCATCCACGCCAATGTTTCAACCACGATCCCGCCGCCGCTCCCCCAAAAATTATTTAAGACACAAATAATCAATTTGCACTTGCGGGCGCGGGCCGCCAAGCTTCCGCGCTTGATCGCCCCGCGCGGCGCGGCTAGCCATGCGGCCCGCCGATGTCCGTTTCCTCCTTCGCCACTCCCTCGCCCGCGTTGCAGCGCGAGGTGAGACGCCGCCGTTCCTTCGCCATCATCTCCCACCCGGACGCCGGCAAGACCACGCTCACCGAGAAGTTCCTGCTCTACGGCGGCGCGCTCCAGCTCGCCGGCAGCGTGACCGCGCGCAAGAACCAGCGCGCCACCACCTCGGACTGGATGGAACTCGAAAAGCAGCGCGGCATCTCGGTTTCCTCCACCGTCCTCCAGTTCGAATACAAGGACTGCGTGGTCAACATTCTCGACACCCCCGGCCACAAGGATTTCTCGGAGGACACCTATCGCGTCCTCACGGCCGTGGACGCCGCCGTCATGGTGGTGGACGCCGGCAAGGGCATCGAGAGCCAGACCCGGAAGCTTTTCGAAGTCTGCCGCCGCCGCGGCGTGCCGATCTTCACCTTCATGAACAAGATGGACCGCCCGGCCAGGCCGTCCCTTGATCTGCTGGACGAACTCGAGAACGTGCTCGGCATTCACGCCTTTCCCGTCAACTGGCCGCTCGGCGACGGCCCGCGCTTCAAGGGCGTCTATGACCGGGAAAACAAACAGGTCCACCTCTTCGAACGCACCGCCCACGGCGCTTTCCGCGCTCCCGTTTCCGTCAGCGGCATCGAGGATGAAAACGTGAGGTCCGCCATCGATGAAAACGTCTACCGGCAGGTTTGCGACGAACTCGAACTGCTTGAAGGGGCCGGCGCGGACTTCGATGCGAAAAAGGTGCTCGCCGGCGAACTCACGCCCGTCTTCTTCGGCAGCGCGGCCAACAACTTCGGCGTGCAGCTCCTGTTAGACCGCTTCCTCGAACTCTCGCCGCCTCCCCTGCCGCGCGAGAGCGGCGAGATCGTCATTGATCCCTCGTCCGAGGAGTTCTCCGCCTTCGTCTTCAAGATCCAGGCGAACATGAACCCGAAACACCGCGACCGCGTTGCCTTCGTCCGCATCGTTTCCGGGAAATTCGAGCGCGACATGAACGTCCTCAACACCCGCTCCGGCGAGAAGATGCGGCTTGGAAACTCGCAGCGACTCTTCGCCCGCGACCGCGAAACCGTGGACGACGCCTACGCCGGCGATGTCGTCGGCCTGGTCGGAAACCACGACCTCCTCATCGGAGACACCCTCGCCTCGAAGAGTGGCGTCGCCTTCGATGAAATCCCGCGTTTCGCGCCCGAGTGTTTCTCCTATCTCCACAACAAGAGCACCGCGAAATACAAACGCTTCCGCGACGGCCTCCAGCAACTCCTCAAGGAAGGCGTCGCCAGCGAGTTCCAACTGCTCGAGGCCGGCCCCTCCCAAGTCCCGCTGCTCGGCGCCGTCGGCCCGCTCCAGTTCGAGGTCCTCCAATACCGCCTCGAAGGCGAATACGCCGCCGAAACCCGCCTCGAACCCGCCAACTGGTCACTCGCCCGCTGGCTCAAGCCCGGGGATGGCGATCCCCTCGCTCCCGAAGCCCGCCCGTCCCTTTCGCTCGGCACCTCTCTCGCCCGCGACTCCAACGGCTGGCTCGTCGCCCTGCTCCCCAGCGAGTGGGCGCTCAAGACCTTCAGCGACAAAAACGAGGACTGGGTCATTTCCGAACAACCCTTCCCCCCGCTGGCGACTGCCAGATAAGTGCCCGATGGCCGGAATGCCAAATAACAAGAGACAGAAATAATAAAATCCCGCTTGCGGCTCCGGACGGGGGAGGGGGAGAGGCATGGAAACCGGAGGGATCATGGCGGGGATTCCCCTTTGTCCCCTTGGGACTCGCGCCATTCGCCGCAGCAGGAGCCCATTTCGTGGAAACAGGCGTCGCACCAGGCCACGGTCTCGATGACGACCACGGCGGGCCAGCCGCAGATGTCGCAGGCGGGGACGGCGGAATCATCGGCGGCGGGGGCGGAATCGGGCACGGGCGGACCCTCGTGCGAGGGTGGGGCTGATGCAAGTGCCGCATTTCAGGGTTTCCCGGCGGCGATTAGCGTTTATGGAGTCGGCATGCCGCTGCGGACCAGGGATTTTGACTACCATTTGCCGGAAGAGCTGATTGCCTCGCGTCCGCTGGCGGATCGGTCGGCGTCGCGGATGCTGGTGGTGCGTCGGGACACGGGGCGCATCGAGCACCGGATGTTCCGGGATTTTCCGGAGTATGTGAAAACGGATGATCTGCTGGCGCTCAACGACACCAAGGTGATTCCCGCGCGGGTGTTTTCCGATGCGGGTGATATCGAACTGCTGTGCCTGGACCGTCTCTCGCCGCTTGAGTGGCGCTGTCTGGTGCGTCCGGGCAAGAAGATGAAAGCCGGACGCCCGGTGACGGTGGGCGGGATCACCGGCACGGTGGCGGAGGTTTTTGAAAACGGGGACCGGCTGCTGCGCTGGGACGCCCCGGTGGATCTCCACCGCCACGGCCATCTGGCCCTGCCACACTACATGGGGCGCGATGACGAGGATGCGGACCGCGAGCGCTATCAGACGGTTTTCGCGCGCGAGGAAGGGGCGATCGCCGCGCCGACCGCCGGGCTGCACTTCACTCCGGAACTGTTAGAGCGGCTGCCGCACGCGTTTCTCACGCTTCACGTGGGAGTGGGCACTTTCAGGCCGGTGAGCGCGGAGGTGGTGAGCGATCACATCATGCACTCGGAGCGATATGCGGTGAGCGTGGACACCGCGCGGCGGGTGAATGCGGCGGGACGGGTGATCGCCGTGGGCACCACGGCCACGCGGGTGCTGGAGGCGATTGCGGCCGGGAGCGATGCGGCGGCGGGACGGATTCCGGAGAATGACCAATCGGGGGCAACCGACATCTTCATCCATCCTCCGTACGAGTTCCGGGTGATCGGCGGGCTGCTCACGAATTTCCATCTGCCGCAGAGCACGCTGATCATGCTGGTATCCGCCTTTGCGGGCCGCGAGTTGGTATTGGAGGCGTATCGCGAGGCGGTGGAGAGGCGATACCGTTTCTACAGCTATGGCGACTGCATGTTGCTGGTGTGAACCTCAATTCAGGGGGCGAAGAGGATCTTGCCATCGCGTTCCGGCGCATCCAGGCGATCGAGGGCCGCGCGCCAGTCTTCGAGTGGAAACGAGCGATCCACCGGCTGGATGAGCTTTCCGGCGGACACACGCCGCGAGAGGTTCCGGTAAACGTCGCGCACCTCACCGGCGGCGGCGTTTTCCACCCAGCGGGTGACCCACAGTCCGCGGACGCGGAGGTCGCGGAAGATGACCAGCCCGTTGGGCATGGTGAGCGGTTTGCGACCCATGGCTCCGTAGGTGATGTGGGTGCCGCCCTCGCGCAGGAGTTTCATCAGGCGCAGCGCGCTGTCTCCGCCCACGGCGTTGAATGCGAGCGCCGCATTCGCTCCACCGAGAACCTCGCGGGCCTGTTGCAGGCCGGATTCGTCATCGGTGAAAACACGGTCAGCGCCGAGTTCTGTTAGGGCGGGGATCTGTTCCCCGCGGCGGACGAAGGAGATGGTGCGGATGCCGAGATCGCGGGCGAGCTGGATCACGCAGCGGCCGACGGCGGAATTGCCGAGGTTTTGGACGATCCAGTCGCCCTGACCGAGGGTTTCGAAACCATGAAGCAGCCTCCACGCGGTGGCAGGGTTCACCTTGAGCATGGCCGCCTGGAGCGGATCGATGTCCGGTGGCAGTTTGAAAAGCGTGTCCGCGGCCACGGTGGTGTGCGTCGCCCAGGTATCCGCGCGGCGGAGAAACATCACACGATCGCCGGGCGCGAAATCAGGCGGGGCGCCGGTTTCCACGATGCCGCAACCCTCGATGCCGGGAACGGCGGGGAGCGCGGGTTTCACGCCATAAGTGCCCTCGATCGTGTTGAGATCGGCGGGGTTGACCGGCGCGGCGAGCAGGCGGACGAGAACCTCGCCGGCAGCGGGTTCGCGCGGAGTGAATGGTGCGAGGCGAAGCACATCGGCGGGTTTGCCGGTTTCCTGAAACACCAGGCGGCACGGCGGTTTCGTAGCGGCGCTCATGGTGTGAGCATGCCCGTGGCGGAGGGTGCTGCCAAGCGCGGATCAGGCGAGCGTGTTCCAGCCGGCGGCTTCGTCGAAGGGGATTGCCCGGGATGCCAGGCGGATGGCGTGGCGGCCGTCGCGGCAAAGGTCGTCCGCGCCGTCGGCGAATCTAACAGCCGGGGCGGCGTTAGGTCCGGCGTTTTCCGGAAAGCGGAGTTGCAATGAAATTTCACCGGCGTCGGGTGTCCAACTGGTGCAGTCGATTGGCGTGAATGGCGTCTCCGCCACCACCTTGAGCGTTTTCCTGTCGATCCACGCGGTTGACATGCGCCTGGGTTTCAAGGGAGCGGCGAATCCGTCGTTGCGGATCACCAGTGTGGCGGAGTCTCCGCCGTGTTCGAAGCGCAGCGGCGCGATGCGGTAGCCGAGCCTGCGGCGGACGGCGTTGAAAAGCGTGCCACTCTCAACGGAGCTGCGTTTCCATTTGTCGAGTGTGCCCTGATGATAGCCGATGTTGAGATAAGTGGCGCGCAACAGGGCGAGTTCATCGAGAACCGTGGCGGGCGCCGTGCCTTCGCTCGCGGGCACCGATTCGCCGCCGAAGGGGACACGGCCGAGATGATCGAAGCACCAGTCGAGTTCCCTCCGCCGGTCCCAGCCGGGTTCGGCATAGGTGCCCATGTCGTCGGGCATGGCGAGCAGCGCGTCGTTGTGAAAGCCCACCCGCGTGGTGTCCGCCCTGAGATCGCGCAGAAACATCGGCCTGCGGATTTGCACGAATACGGATGGCGGAAGGGCCTCGCACCAGGCTGTTAGGACGGCGGCGCGCGACTCGGGCGATGGCGGGTTGCCGTGGGTGGAGCCGTGCCATTCGCCCCAGGGGCCGAGCATTCCGGCCTGCACGGAGAAAACCCATGGCGCGTGGTTTGCCAACACTCCGGAGATTTCCGCGATGTGTTGGCGGATGAGTCCGAGGTCGGCGGGGTCCACGCGGTAGTCGTCATCGGTGAAACCGTAGGCCGCGCGGAAGATTGCCTTGGCGCCGGACGTGCGAATGTGGTGCATCGCCTCGTCGAGGACGGAGAGTTTCGCATCGTCGAGACCACGGCTCCGGTAGTGTTTCAGATCCAGCGTGAGGAGCACGAGTGCCAGGCCGTTTGCCCGGGGCCGGGACAGGTCGCCGGGGTTCTCGGCGGCGATCTGGGTGTAGAATCCGCGTTCCGGATTCGGGATGTCCGCCTGGTCCGGCTTGTAGATGACGGTTTGTCCGCGTTTCCCGCACGAGGCGAGGGACGCGCCTGCTGTTAGAGCGAGCCACTGCCTGCGTGTCACCGCTCCCTCCTTGCGTTGCGATAGGGTTGGTTGATGAAGAGCAGGCTTTCGCGATCCCGCAGCAGGTGTTGCTCGGTGTTTTGGGATGCGGGGAAGCGCACGCTGAGGATGCCGCCGCTCACCTCCCAACCGGCGTCCTGGAAGTAGTCCGAGGCACGGCCATCCACCCAGAGCGTGCAGGTGCCGTCCGGATGAAACGAGCGGCGGTAGGATTTCCCGTCGTGCACGTAGTCCCAGGTGCCGGTGAAATCGCCGGCCGAGGCTTGCAGGGCGGCCCCGTCCTCGAACATGACGATGCCCTCGGCGCGCGCACCGGGTTTTTCCTCCACCGGCCAGGCGCGGAGTTCCCACGCGCCGCGGCGCCAGTCCGCTTCCGGCACATGCAGGCGGTAAATGTTTCCCACCGTGCTGCCGAGATCGCCGACGCTGCACGGATGTTCGTCGGTGGCAAGCACCTCGCCATCCAGCAGCAGCTCCACCTTGCGCAGCGTGAGCGCTTCCGGACCGGTCATCCACTTGAAGACCGCGAGGTGATCGCCCGGAGACCACATCAGGTGGCTCACGTTCCAGACGAACGCGCCGTCTCCTCCGTGGTAGAACCACGGCAGTTCGCGGCTCGGGAGTTTGCGGATGAAACGTTCCTGATCGAAGGGGATCGACCTCAGCCCGGTGGTGGTGGTGCCGCTCATGCGCACGGCATGGCCGGTGTAAAGCGGCGCTCCGTCGGCCTGCGGGCGGGCGCCCGGCAATACCCGCACCTCGCCGCGGAACACGCCCACTTCCGCCGGTCCCTCGCTGCGCGGCACATCGATGGCGAACTCGGTGCCGAGATCAACGACTTTGCCATCCGCCCACTCGACGATGTAACCCTCGGCTCCCGGAGGGACTTCGGCGACGAGTTTGCCATAGGCGAGGCGGCCGGCGTTCGGACCGGTGGCCTGATAGAACGCCGGTCCCTCGATCAACAGCCGGGTGCCGGACTGGTGGGTGATTTCCGCGAGCCCGGTTGAAACAGCGAGCCCGTCCGAAGCGCCCAGCGCCGCGCCCGTGGTCAACGGGCGGTTTTCCCCATCCATGGCGGAGCCGCCGGTGAGGCGCGCGAAGGGGAGGGGTTTATTGGTCCCGGCGGTTGAAACCGTGCCGGGCTTGGGCCAGAACGCCGCCGCGGCGATCGCGATGGCGGCAGCGGCGGCGAGCCACTTCGCCCCCGCTCCCATCCTATGCCTCGCCAGCGGCACGGGTGCCGCCTCGCGGCAAATGTCCGCCAGCAAAGCATCCTGCCCGGCCATGGCCAGGTAGTAGTCCATGGCCGCCGGGTCCGCCTCCATCCGTTCCTCAAGGCGCGCCGCCCCGCTGCGGGACAGCGAGTTGTCCAGCATGCCGTCCACCAGCCGTCTCAGTTCGCGATCCGGTTGTGAGTTCATGATTGATCCGCCTTCATTTGGTTTTCGACGCAGTGGCGCAGTGCCAGCCGCAGCCGCGAGATGGTTTTGTGAATGGCGGTGGCCGCCTTGCCGCTTGCCGCGGCAAGTTCGGTGAGCGACGCGCCCTTTCCGTATTTCCAATCGAGCAGTCGCCGGTCCTGGGGGCGGGTGCGTTCGAGGCAGTGCCGCAGCGCGCGCAGGCGCGGTTCGGAATCCGGCATGCGTTCCTCGGCGCGGGCGGCGAGCTGCTCCATCATGTGGTCGCCGAAAATCACGCGCCCCTCGCGTGCCCGGTCGCGGCGCGCGGCCATCACCTTGAACCACGCCACCCGCATCGCCCAGGCGCGGAAACTGGTGCCCTCCACGAAGTCCGCCCGTTTGTTCCAGAGGAACAGATTCGTTTCCTGCACCACGTCGTCCACGCCGTCGAGCCCGCCGAGCAGGCCCGCGACATACTCGCGCAGGCCGGGCTGCAAGGCGCGGATTTCCTCGGCGACCGCGTGGTCCTCCGGCTGTGTAACCGGTTCGCTGTGATTGGGTCGTTCCATGCTTGTGTGGTGCGGCGCTCCCCCGGTGGAGGCACTTTCCCTGTAAGCAATACCGGAAACCCGCCGGATCTGACATGAAAAGTTCGTGGCGGGTGAAATCGCTTTTTTTCGAGGGAGGAAGGCGGTGAGATCGGTATGTTTGAATGTCATGAAGATTTCCCGTCACGCCGCCTCCGTTTTCGTTCCGCTGATCATGTGCAACCCCGCCGCGACCGCGCAACGCGGCCCGGTTCCGGGTCTCGACAGCTCCGCGCCCTACCTCATCCACTATGGAAACTGGACGCCCACGCTGGTGAGCCAGGCGCGGCTGAACTACCGGATGGTGATCCTCCATCCCTCCACGAGCAACATCACGCCGGCGGACATCGCCGCCATCCGCTCCGGGCCGGACAGCACCCCGGGCACTGCGGACGACGTGAAGGTTTTCGCCTACATTTCCATCGGCGAGGACGATCGTCCCGGCGCGCCCTTCACCGGGGATGGAGAGGGTCCGCGCGTCGATCCGCGGCCGTCCTACTTCGGGCCGCTCGATGACAGCATCGAGCCACTCGGCGATGCCTCGCCCGGAGGCACCGGCTACGCATCGTATTATCTCGATGACGACGACTTCAACGGATTCCCGGACCAGAACAGCATTTTCGGCGGATATTATGTCAATCCCGGCGACCCCGCCTGGTATGAGGTTCTGAAAACCAAGACCAAGGCCGCGGACGGGCGCAGCGGCATCCAGGAACTGCTCACCACCACCTACGGCGCGGGATACGGCTGTGACGGCCTGTTCATGGACACGCTCGACACCCCCGCCCCCAACAGCTTCGGAGCGACCTACTTCGAGTGGACCGCCAAGGCGTATCGCGACATTGTGAAAAAGATCAGCGACGACAACCCGGCCAAGCTGCTGCTCGCCAACCGGGGCGTGTTTTTCCACAACCCCAACCTGAAACCCTATGCCTACACGCTCCGGCCATACATCGACCTGATGATGTTCGAGAGTTATTATACCGACAGCGGCGGCTCCGGACTGCCATCCCTCTACTTCGACGACAACAAGTTCAACTACGCCCCCAAGATCAACGCCGAAGCCGGCCGCCCGGACGGCTTCACCGTGATCGGCCTCGGCTACACCTCCCCCGGAGAGCCGCCGTCACTCGGATTGGCGGACTTCGATGAATGCCACCGCGAGCAGGGATGGCCGCTTTACCGCACCAATCCGGCGCTCGACGCGCTGCCGTTCAATACCGACGCGGCCACCTGGAACGCGGCGAACCCCGACACCTCGCCGCCGGTCTGGGACAGTACCGCCGCCACCGGCGCGGATTCCGATCCCTTCACTCCAGGAAACCAGCCGCCCGCGCCACGGATCGGCATCCAGCAGGCGGTGGCGGGCGATGGCTCGGTGACCGTGCGCTGGGATGTCGCCCGCGACCAGACCGGTCCGGTGAAATACCATGTCTATTACACGACCGATCCGGTGCTCGACTTCACCACGGCCACCAAGCTGGCCGACGTTTCCCCGTCCGTTCCCGAAAACTACCTGTCCGGAGCGGGTGCTGGCAGATATGCCAATGAGTTCACCGTGGGCGGCCTGGCAAACGGCACGACCTACCGCCTTGCCGTGCGCGCCGAGGACGCGCTTGCGAATGAGGATGCAAACACGGTCGTGATCGGGACCACCCCCACGGGTGCTCCGAGCCATTACAAAACCATCGCCGTCGATGGTGACGACTCCGACTGGTCCGATGTGCCGGTGCTTTTCAGCGATCCTTCCGGTGACGGCATTCCGGACATCTCCTCCGTGCAGATCGCCAACGACGACGAGTATGTTTATCTCCTCGTCCGCTACCATGGCGCGGCGGATACCAACACCTTCAACGGCTCTCCCAGCACCTTTCTCTCGCTGGACAACGACTCGAACTCCGCCACCGGATTCAACATCTACGGCATCGGCGCGGTGGGGGCCGAGGTCACCTGGCAGAATGACTTCCCCTTCGCCCAGGATGCGGCCAACTACAATCTCGGCGCCACCTTCAGCAGCGCGGCGGGCATCGCTCCCTATTATTCCAACACAAGCCATCAGGAATACCGCATCCGGAGGGACGCCACTTATGCCATCGGCGCGAATCCGCCGCAGCCCGTCTTTCCCAACGCCGCACTGCGCTTCGCCTTCTGGACCGATCACGGAACGGCTGCGGATTTCGCCGGCGGGATCGATTATGTGATCGCGGAACCGCCTCCCGTTCCGTCCCACTTCGCCCACATTTCGGTTGATGGCGATTTTTCCGACTGGGCGACGGTTCCGGTGGTGGCCACGGACGCGGCCGGGGACGGCGCTCCGGACATCGTCACCGTGAAAGTGGCCAACGATGACCAGTATCTCTACCTGCTCGTCGGCTACGACGGTCCGGCGGACGTGAACGGCTTCAACGGCTCGCCGAGCACCTTCGTCTCGCTGGACAACGACGCGAACCCGGCCACCGGATTCAACATCTACGGCCTTGGCGAGGTGGGCGCGGAAGTCAGTTGGCAGAACGACTTTCCCTTCGCGCAGGACGCGGCGAATTTCAATCTCGGCGCCACCTTCACCAATGGCGCGGCGGGCATATCGCCCTACTCCTCCAACACCACCTGGCAGGAATACCGTTTCCGCCGGGACGCGACCTACAATACCGGCGGTCCGGACCTCGCCGTCTTCCCCAACAGCCTGATCCGCCTCGCGCTGTGGTCCGATGGCGCGCCCGCCGAGTTCGCGGGTGGTTTTAACTATCAATTCGCCGAAAATCCGGGAACCTCGGACTATGAAACGTGGAAACTCGGCCAGTTCACCGCATCGGAACTCGCCGATCCGCTGATCGGCGGCGATGATGCCGACCCCGATCACGACGGCATTTCCAACCTCATGGAATTCGTGCTCGGCGGCTTGCCGAAGTCCTCCGATGTCTCGATCCTGCCGGTTTCCGGATTGGAAACCATCGGCCCGGACCGCCATCTCACCTTCACCTTCACCAGGCCCGCGGCGCCATCGGCGGTCATCGCCATACCGGAAACCTCATCCGAACTCACGGCATGGAATGATAATCCCGCCCAGTTCACCATCATCTCCACGGATCCCCTGCCCGGCGGGCGGGAGTCTGTCACGGTGCGTCTCGTACTTCCCATCCCCGCGAGTCCCGATTTCATCCGACTGAAAGCCACACTCAACCCCTGATGCCCCATGAATCCGAGAATGCTCCTCGCCCTGACAGCGCTGGCCGCGCCATCGCACGCCGCCTCGCTGCTCACCTTGTCCAATCCGGTGGCGGACAACACCATTGACACCAGCGGCGGCAACAACATCCGCAGCGATTGGGACGGCCTCACCGCCTATCCCGCGGATGCCAATGAAAGCCACACGCTCGACTACCACACCATCACCATTGCCCACGATTCCACCTTCTTCCATATCCGGCAGGTGATGAATTCCACCGCTTCGGGTTTTCTCACCGGTGACCAGTTGTTCGTGATCGACACCGATCAAAACCGCTCGACCGGCTACACGGGTGGTGGCGGCACCTTCGCGGTCGGCGGCGAGTATCTGCTTACCGGGAACTCCCTGCTCAAATACATCGGCAGCGGCACGGATTGGTTATGGGACGAGCCGGACATCATCTCTTACGAGGATTGGCCTGCCAATGACCACGAGATGAGCCTTCCGCGGACATGGATGGATGATCCGGCGTCCTTCGATTTCGTTGTTTTGACGGATTTCTGGGGTGGCGGCGACGCCTATCCGGACGGTGGCCAGGGAGGCGGTTCCGGATCGTTTTACACTTACACCACCATCCCCGAGCCGGGTGCCGCGCTGATCGGCTCGCTGGGAATGCTGGCCTTGCTGCGGCGCAGGAAATGAGAACCCGACCCTTCCCGGTGAACACGCCCCGCTTTCGCCCGCTTGCCGCCCCCGGGTTCACACTTCCCGAGATTCTGGTGACCATCGCCATTCTCGCCGCCCTCGCCGTTCTAACGGCTTTCGGCTTCGGCAAGTGGAACCAACGGGCGAAGGCGGCGGCGGGAATCAACCAGGTGCGCGATATCGGCGTCTCGGTGATCTCGTATGCCACGGAAAAGGGCGAACTGCCCGTTTGGCACGACTACAATCTCCGCCAGTATTGGTGGGAAACGATATCGGAGTACGAGAACCACGGCGATCCCTCGCGTTTCCACAATCCCGCCCACAAGGGCTTCGATCGCGGGAATCCCGCGCAGACGCTCTCCTTCGGCTGGAACTATCCCGTCATCGGCCGCCACAAGGGCGACGGCGGATACCGTGGCGACCATGTGCTGAGATTCGCCAATTTCAGCAGCCCGGAACAAACATTGGTTCTCGCCGATGGTCCGGCCGAACATTGCTGGGGATACATTGACGCCTTCAACAACAAGCCGGATCCCGCGCGCTACGATGGCAAGGCCGCCGCGTTGTTTCTCGACGGATCGGCGCGCCTGCTGGACACGCCGGAGGAGTTTCATCCCGAGTCCAGGTGGTTTGTTCCGGTGAAACAACTGATCGCACGTTAGGTTTGTGGCGACAGGCCCCGCCATCCACCCTCAGAACGCGGGGAAATCCGGGCGATGGGCGGGGATGATGGCGAGGCCTTCGATCTCGATGAGCCAACCGGGACGGCAGACCGGGGCGTGGACCAGCACGCGTGGCACGTGGCCGAAGTGGTCGCTGAGGGCGGCATCCACGGAGACGGCGTCCGCCGCGTCGCGGAGATAGATGATGATGACGGCAAGGTCTCCGGCATTGGCTCCGGCCCGGGCGAGCAGCGCGGCGATGTTTTCATGGGTGCGCGCGAGTTGTCCCAGCACATCGCCAGGATGCAGGATGCGGCCTTCGCGGTCGATGCTCGCGGTTCCGGAAATGAAGACGTGCCTGCGGTCCGAGTAGGTGATGGCGGTGGCGCGCTCGAAGGTGACGCCGTAGTCGTGGGTGGGGCAGAGGTGGTCCGGCGCGTGGAGGAAATCGACCTGTTGCGGGCGCAGTCCGGCGATGGCGTGGGAGTCGAGCGAGAGTTGCGCCTTGATCGCCGGATGCGCTCCGGCGATGCCGGTGCTGGCAATGTAGTGGCTTTCCCTGGTGAGGCCGTGTTTGTGGAAATGCTCGCGGCGGGCGGCCACAAGGCCCTGATAGCCGGAGTCGATATCACGGGCGAACCACCAGGTGCGGGCGACGTTTTCGGAAAGGGTCATGTCATTGGCCGCCAGCCATGACTGGTGTTGTGCGAGCACGGCGCGGGTTTGTTTTTCCGATGTTGATCCGCACGGATCGTTGAGACCGGTGATCCAGTGATGGACGAGGTCGCCGCGACGGCATGCGAAGAACGAGTTTCCGTTTGCGGTTTCGAGCGGACCGGAGGGATCGACGAGATGCTGGGACCAAAGGGCGAACTTGGCGGATGGCAGCGGGGTTTGTCCGATGACGGAGAGCGCGCCGGGCACTTTTCCGGTTTTTGATTCGAGAACACGCGCCTGGTTGACCGCATCGCTGCAAAAAACCCGGCGGAAGACCGTGCTTGAGGGATCGATGTCCGCGGAGGCGAGGGCGAAACGCCAGGCGAGATCCAGCATGGCGAGCGGCATTCCGCAGTGTGCCGTGAGTTGCACGGTGATGTGGCACTCGGTGACGCCATCGCCGCCGATGAAGCGTGAAACCGCGGCGCGGGCGGGCAGTTTGCCGCAGTCCGCGGGCAGCCACTCGACGGCGGTCTCGCAGCGCGGGATCGCTCCGGCGTTTGTTTGGGCGGATGCGGTTTTCATGGGGTAACAGGCTGGGTGATGATGATCGGCACGGCCGGCAATCCGGCGAGTATCTGGCGGTTTTGCGGTTTCGCTCCGGATTGCCGCCTGGCCGAGAGATCAATGATGAGGTTTGTCTCAAAACCCGGTTCGAGGGCGGGATCGGCGTGAAGTTCAAAGACGATGAAGCCGTCGGCGGATCTCGATTTGGAAACAGTCAGTCCATGTGGCGGGTCGCTGGGTTCGGGTTGTGGATCGCGGTCCAGAATCCACTTGGGGGCTTTCACCCGGACTTCCGCGCCGCCACCCGCAATGAGCCGGACGGGAGTTTCCGTTTCCAGGGTCAGTGGCGGGCGGCGGCCGCGTCCCGGAGCCGTGCAGACGAGCCATTCGCTTGCGGGCAGCAGGTGCCGCCAGAGGAATGCCTGCATGGTATCGTCCGCCGGGATTGCCTCGCGGGTTACCGGCCCGGAGCTGCCTGTGGCTGTCCCTGACAGACGGATGGGGTTTGCCGGTTTCCCGCCGTCTGACGGCACGAGCAGCGTCATGCGCGCCTGATTCGCTCCCGCGGGAATCCTTCCGCCTGTTAGATGGAATCCGGGCGGGGCGTCCTTGAGTGACAGCCGGATTTCGTCGCTGAAGCCGCCGGCCCTCAAGGCGTGAACGCGGACGGGGACATGCGCGCCTGCCGGGGCGTTGATGGTGGACGGGGTCACCCGCAGCTCGAAGTCCGGGTGCGGGTTGGTGACGCGGAGGCGGTAGGCATGTTCCGGGCCGCCTTGGTTTTGGGTATCGGCGATGCGGATGAAAACCGGGCCGTCCGCCGGAATGGCCAGGCGCACCCGCGGATCGGCGTGGTGGGTGAGCAGTCCGTCGCCAAGGTGGAGGTGGCCGTCCTTTTCCATGAGGTCGTCGTTCCATGCGAGGATACGCCCGGTTTCGTCGGCGACATGGATCACGGCGTCGAGCGGCGAGCGGAGCCTGCGGGCAAGCACTTCGATGACGAGTTCGGCGCCTTTGCGTCCCTCGATGCGGAAGATGTCAACATCACCGGGTTTGTCGATGCGGCCGTTGACCACATGCGGAACGGAGACCGGCAGCGCGGTTTCCGGGCTGTTGTCCGGCTCGCGCGCGGCGGTTTCCGGCAGATCGTCGATGGCATGGGGGACGATGTTGGAGGGGCCGTGTTTGCCGTGGACCCGTGTGGATCCGGAGGGAGCGCCGCCGGAGGTGTCGAGAGTCATGTGTGAGGTTGTCAGATTCCAGCCGCGGATTTCCGCGGTGACGGGTGTGCCGGCGCGGCCGCCGAGCGGGAATATGGAAGTGATGAAGGGCAACTCGCCAAGGTGGACGCGGTAAACGAAGTCCTCGCGCCCGCGGTGGATCGAATCGCGGATTTCCAGCGTGTATTCGCCATCCTCCGGAACGCGGAAGCGGAACGCGGGATCGGGATCGAAGCGGAAGTCGTCGCCATAGGCGATCTCACGGCCCTTGGCGTCTCTAACAGTTACCACCATCTGGAACCATCCGGGCACGGCATCGGCCAGATAGGGGATGAGGGCGCGGGCCTTGCCATGGACCGCCAGATTCGCGCCGCGTCGGGCGCGGAAGCGGAAAAAATCGACATCGCCCGCCTGGATCTGGCCGTTGAAGACGCAGGGAACGGCGGCCGGCGGCGTGGTGGCGGCATCGCGCGCCTGGAGCTCGTTGGGTTCGACCTCGCGGATTTCCGGCAGAGTCGATATTTCGAAACGCATCGGGTTGGTATAACCCTGCGGGCCGCCGAGGCGGATTTCGCGCATGCCGGGCGGTGCGTCCGCCGCCACGCGGATGGCGATACGCAGGGTCTCGCCGAGTTGGTTGTTCTGCTGCGCACGGTCCCCGCGCCCCATGACGGTGGTCCAGTGGCGGATGCCGGTTTCGTCGAGGCCGCCTAACAGATCGAGCAATGGCATTTCCGGCAGTTTCACTTCCGGCGCGGGTGTTCCATCGGGATTCGCGGGAGGTTTCGGCGCTTCGGGTTTGGCCTTGCCGCCGATGGCGGCGCGGCGGCAGGCGAT
This sequence comes from uncultured Luteolibacter sp., assembly GCA_964554865.1. GTDB lineage: Bacteria > Verrucomicrobiota > Verrucomicrobiia > Verrucomicrobiales > Akkermansiaceae > Luteolibacter. The sequence continues at coordinate 28,294 of CAZKQK010000002.1, forward strand.
GTGCCAGTTGAGAAGGGCGCGCTGGTCGCCATCGAGATTGCGGGCCGGGCGATAGGCCTTGATCACCCGCGCCTCGACGCCCTTGCCGGAAACGCGGACCTTGTCGATGCCCTGAAGCGTTTGTCCTCCCGCGAGGATTTCGATGGTGGCTCCGCGGCTGGCTCCCGCAGGATGGAGATAGCCGACGCGCGGTTCCGGGCGGACGCCCTGGCCGGCGGCGGTGGAGGCCGTGATGAGACAGAGAATGCCGTGGTGAAGGCGCATCGTCGCCGGTTCTACATGATTTCCTTGAGGCGTTTGCTGTCGCCGGAGAAACCGGGGATGTCCTCGGGCATGACACGGATGTCCTGACCCATCGGATTGGGCAGCCGGCCTTCCGGATCGATTCCCATGCGTTCGCAGACGCTTCCCAACAGATCGTGCGGATGGACCGGGCGTTCGACGACTTCGGAGCCGGTTTTGTCCGATTGTCCGACGACGTGACCGCCGGTGAAGCCGCCGCCGGCGAGCACCGCGGAGAAGCAATTTCCGAAGTGGTTGCGTCCGCCGTTCCATGGGGCTTCCCACTGTACCTTGGGCGTGCGGCCGAACTCGCCGCCCCACCAGACGATGGTGGAATCGAGCAGTCCGCGCTGGTGGAGGTCTTCCAGCAGCGTGGCGAATCCGGCATCGAGTTCCGGCAGTTTGCGGCGCATGATTTCGAAGTGCTGCTTGTGGGTGTCCCAGCCCTTGTAGTTGATGGTGACGTAGGGGACGCCCTGTTCGACGAGGCGGCGGGCCATCAGGCATGACTGGCCGAAGGTGTTGCGGCCGTAGCGGTCGCGCAGATCGTCCTTTTCCCGGGAGAGATCGAAGATTTTCCGCGAGTCGCCGAGGATGAGTTCGTATGCCTGTTCCTCGCAGCGGTCGAGGTCATGGAAGGCGATCGCGGTGGGCATGGCCCGGCCGAGGGTGTCGAGCTTGTGGAGCAGTTCGCGGCGGCGCTTCTGGCGTTCGTCGCTGATGCCGCGGGCGATGACGCCCTCGACCTCGAAGCGGCCCCTGGCGGGATCTCCGCCGGTGGCGAAGGGTTTGTATTTCGGGCCGAGGAATCCGCATTCGGAGAAGCGGCCCTGGGTGGTTGTCAGGACGACGTAGGGTGGGATGAGTCCCTTGTAGCCGTGGTCGTAGCCCTTGAAGGCGGAAACGATGGAGCCGAGCCCGGGCCAGGACAGGCGGTCGGGCTGGCGGCCGGTCTGCACGATGTAGGCGGCGGTTTCATGGCCGTTGTTGCCATGGGTCATGCTGCGGATGATCGAATACTTGTCGGCCTGTTTCGCGAGCAAGGGCATCATTTCGCCGATGCGGATGCCGTCGGCATTGGTGGCGAGCGGGCTGGTGAAGGGGCCGCAGCAATCGCGGCCGGCGTCGGGTTTGGGATCGAAGGTGTCCAGATGCGCGGGGCCTCCCCACATCCAGATCTGGATGACGGCCCTGGCGGGTTTTTTCACGACGGGAGCGGCGATGCCGTTGGCGCCGATGGCATAGGCTCCGGCTCCCATCATGCCGAGTTTCATCCAATCGCGGCGGGTGAGTGGGGATGCGTTCATGACGGCGGGTGTTTCTGTTAGTGTCGGTGGAGGAATTCCTTCGAGTTTACGAGGGCCCAGGCGATGTCGTCGACGGCCTGTTTGAGTCCGAGCTTGCCCTCGCGGAGGTGGGCGAGCGCGTCCTGTTTCTCATCGAGCATGGGAGGACGCGAGAGCACGGCCATCCAGACATCATGGATGACGGCGTCCGTTTCCCGGCGCTTCCCCTGGGTGAGGGCGCGCAGTTTCCAGCTCCGCTCGATCTTGTCCTGGATCTGCGAGGAGTTGAGGAGGTGGAGGCGCTGGGATTCGGAAATGGTGTTGGAGCGTTCCGTCATGCGACCGGTGTCGCGCTGGGGGCGGCCGAACATTTCGAGGAAGGGGCTGGTGATGGAGGCGTCCGCGAGATTCACCGAACGCGCGCTTGGAGGGATGTGGGTGAAGGGCTCGGGAATCGGGCTGTCGTATCCCTCGGTGGTGCCGGTGAGCATGCAGATGGAGTCCAGCAGCACTTCGGCTTCAAGGCGACGTACGGGATAGGAGGCGAACATCGCGGCGGCCTGCGGGTGATCGGTGAGCGGGATTGGCGATAGTTGATAGACGCGGGAATTCAGGATGAGGCGCAGCAGGTGTTTTGCGTCGTATCCGTGACGGGCGAAGTCCTTTTCCAGATGATCGAGCAGGCCGGGAATGGAGGGAGGGTTTCCCGGGCGGATGTCGTCAGGTTCATGGACGATGCCACGGCCGAAGATCCAAGCCCAGTGGCGGTTCACTGCGGCGCGGGCGAACCAGCGGTTGCCGGGAGCGAGCAGCCAGTCCGCGAACGCGGCGCGCGGGTCCTCGCCCGGTGCGATCCGGAGCTTCCGTCCGTCCGGCAGCATTGCATCGAGCGGCCCGGACGGCGCGGGATCGAGGCAGACGATTTCCTCCTTCCACTCGGCGGTTGGTTTGTATGCGATGCGTGAGAAGAGTTTCTCCATGCCCTCGCGGCGGTCCGCGGGCCATGATTCGAGGCGACTTCCCATCAGGGTGAGGGTGACGGCGGCGGCGAGCGGTTGGGTGCCGCGGCTCTGGACGGCGCGGAGGAAATTGACCTGCGGCACGCGGAAGTTGCTGCCGCTGGATGCGATCATGGCGCGCGCCATGTCATCGAGCGGCAGGTTGTTTCCGACGCAGTCACCGATCCATTTCTGATAGGCCTGCACCGCGTTGGGCCAGAGGTTGATGGGAAACTCGGACTTCACGCGCAACAGGTCGCACCAGCGCATGGTCCAGTAGTCGGTGTATTCGGGGCGTTCGAGCAGTTGATCGATGAGGCGGGCGCGCTTGTCCGGCCGTTTGTCATTGAAAAACGCGCGGGCTTCCGCGGCGTCGGACGGCAGGCCGATGAGATCGAGGTATGCCCTGCGGACAAAGACCTCATCCGAGCAGGGAGCCGCGGCCACGATGCCGAGATCGCGCTGGGCGGCGAAAACGATGCGGTCGATGGCGGACTCGGCCGTGGAAAACGAGGCCGCCTCGTATGGGCGCACGGGAGATTTTGCGGCGGCGGAGGCCATCATCGCCAGCGCGCAGGGCAGCAAGGTGCGGATGGTCGTTTTCATGGTGGCGGGCGGTGGGGACGTGGATCCCTTGGAGCAAAATACGCGCAGTGGTGAAAACCTGTTTCATCGGCAAAAGTTGCGCCGCGACGATCTTTCGCGGCACCGCTGAGAAACCGGCCGCGCTTCATGCGTATCCGCGCGCATGGCAAAACTCCTTCTGTTCCTGTCACTCGCGGCGTGCGGAATGGCCGCGGACCCGGGTTGGAAACTGGTGTGGTCCGATGAGTTTGACCGCCCCGGCCGTCCCGATCCCGCAAATTGGGGCTATGAAAAAGGCATGATCCGCAACAACGAGGCGCAGCATTACACCGAGGACCGGCGTGAGAATGCCCGCGTCGAGAACGGCAGGCTGGTGATCGAGGCGCGCAAGGAGGAGATGGAACGCGGCAAGTTCACCTCGGCCAGCCTGATCACGAAGGGCAGGGGCGAGTGGACCTACGGCCGCATCGAGGTGCGGGCGAGGATCCCGTCCGCGCGCGGCACCTGGCCGGCCATCTGGATGCTGCCGACGGACATCGGCAAGGTGCGCTGGCCCCTGTGCGGGGAAATCGACATCATGGAGCATGTGGGCCACGATCCGGCGAAGATCCATGGCACGCTGCACAGCGGGGCCTACAATCACACCAAGGGCACGCAGCGCTCGGGCACCGTGATGGCGCCGGCGTTCGCGGAGAAGTTCCATGTTTACTCCACCGAGTGGTCCGCGGACAGGATCGTGATGCGGATGGATGGGAAGACCTACGCCACGTTCGACCGGAAGGATGGTGACGGCGAGGCGGAGTGGCCGTTCCGGAAACCGTATTATCTCATCCTGAATCTCGCGATCGGCGGCGCGTGGGGCGGCCAGAAGGGCATCGATGACGCGGCGTTTCCGCAGCGCATGGAGGTGGATTACGTGCGGGTCTATCAGAAAGCCGGCGGCGAGGCGGAGGAAGTCAGTCCCAAGCGCTGAGGAAGCTCTCCAGATCGTCGAGCGACGGGCTCTTCGCGGTGCGGACGTAGTGGCCGCTGGTGCAGACGCCGAGGCCGAGACAGGCTTCCGGATCGAGGCCGAGCATCTGGCCCCGGACGAAGCCGGCGTTGAAATGATCACCCGCGCCGGTGGTGATGAGCGGCTTGTCGGTGTAGGGCCCGGGGATCCAGAAGGTGCCCTCGGCGGTGGCGCAGGCGGCGGACTCGCGCGGGTGGACGATGACGGTGGCGAGGTCGAGATTGCGCCGGATGTCGGCGGCGATCCCGCGCAGGTCCGCTTCCGACTCGCCGCGCGCGGCGAATCCGAGTTCGGCGTGAACACGCTGGGCCTCCTTGAGATTGAGGCCGAGCGTCACACCGCCGAACGCGCCGAAGCGCGAGATGATGCCCATGACTTCCAGCAGATCCTCGCGGGAGCGCTTCTCGGGATCTGCGAGATCGAAGAAGAAGATGCGGCCGTCACGCGCGTGGAGTTTCGGGAAGATATCATTCACCAGCGAGCGCAGGATGGATGTCATGTTGGGAATCATCGTCCAGTTGACCATGGCGATGAGATCGACCGCTTGCAGGCGGGCGCGGAAGTTTTCGGCGCCCATCACCGAGTCGATGGTGTCCATGGTGATGGAATCCAGGCTGCGGAGCTGGCCGAGCATGAGTTTGCCGTCATTGAACTCGACTGCGATGGTGGTCGCGGGATCGCAGAGCGATATGACCTCGGCCCTGGAGGCGAAGTCGTGGAAAACCGAATGCAGCGAGGGTTTGCCAAGGGCTCCGACATAGGTGAGGCGGGTGCCTGCGGCGAGCAGGGCGTTGGCCATGATCGGGCCGTTGCCACCGAGTTTGTCCATGAGCGGATAGAACTCGATGTTGGTGCTCTTCCCCGCCGCGCCGGCGATGCGCTGGGCGAATTCGGGAATCGACTGGATCGGGGTGAAGGCGTCACCTTGGGCGCTGCGCCGGGCCACCGGGGTGACGATCGTGTCCACGAATCCGTCGAGGCCGACGAGGGCGGAGTTTGCGGGTGACTCGGCGCGGGCGGCGCGCAGTGCGGCGAGGGTGCGGTTCTTGAAGTTCATGCGGCGGGTGTCGGGCCCGCGCCATCGTGGTGGGCGGGATCGGGCAGGTCAATGGCGCGGCGAGCGCATGCGCGGGCAAGTTGTGATGCCCGCGTTTCTCACATCAGCCTCGCGCCGGCTTCGGCGAGTTCCGAACGCTCGCCGCGGTTCAGCGCGACGTGGGCGGCGAAGGGTTGGCCCTTGAGGCGGTTGCGGGTGTAAACGAGGCCGTTCGAGCGGCTGTCCACGTAGGGGTTGTCGATCTGCGCGGGGTCTCCGATCATCACGAGCTTGGAATCGCGGGACATGCGGGTGACGATGGTTTTCGCCTCCTGCGGGGTGAGCTGCTGGGCTTCGTCGAGGATGAAGAAGCGGTTGGGGATCGAGCGGCCGCGGATGTAGCAGAGCGCCTCGATCTCGAGGATGCCCTGCTCCATGAGGGTCTCGTAGGGTTTCTTGACGCCGCCGGGTGCGGCGTTTGCGGTGTTTTTCTGCTGCTTGCGGCGTGGTCCCAGCGGAGCGGCGGGGCGCATCAGCAGGTCGAGCGCGTCATGGATCGGCTGGAGCCATGGCCGCATTTTCTCATCGAGCGAGCCGGGAAGGAATCCGAGTTGCTCGCCCATGGCGATGACCGGCCGGCTGACGGTGATGCCGGTGTAGCGGCGGTTGAACATTTCATGGAGACCGGCGGCCACGGCGACGAGAGTCTTGCCGGTGCCGGCGTGGCCGTAGCAGGTGACCAGCGAGATCCCGGGGTTGAGCAGCGCGTCGATGAGGCAGCGCTGGCCGAGGTTGAGAGGCTTGAGCGACTGGCCGTCCGGGATCTTGAGCACCTCGGGGAAGTTGAGTCTCACGAAGCGGCCGTCCGCGCCAAGTCTGGCGGGGATGGTCTGCTTGTCCCCGGCGCCTAGCAGAACATATTCGTTGATGGCGATGCCGGAGGCGCGCTCTTCCCCGACGGCGAGTTCCCCGGTGCTTGCAAAGCGCTGGAGTTCGTTGGCATCCACCTCGATACGGCGGACCTCGTAGTTTGACACCTCGCGGGCGTCCACCTTGTCGTTGAGATAGTCCTGGCAATCGATGCCCACGGCGCGGGCCTTGAGTTGCATGTTGATATCCTTGGTGACGAGGACGACGGGAGCCGTGTTGTGCTGCATGAGCAGCAGGCAGGCGGCGAGGATGCGGTGATCGGCGCGCTCCCGGTCCGGGAAGATGCGGTGGAAACGGTTGAGCAGCTCCGAATTCCGCGGGCAGGTGGCGGGATCGTAAATCACCATGCGCACGGTGCCGCCGAAGGTGTTGGAGACGCCCTGGGTCACCTTGTCGGTGCAAGAGAACATCTCGGTGAGGCGGCGGTGGACCCGGCGGGCGTTCGCGCCGCGCTCGGTTTGCTCGCTTTTGAAACGGTCGAGTTCCGAGAGCACATCCACGGGGATGCAGAGGTGGTTTTCCTTGAAGCGCTCGAGCGAGGCGGGGTCGTGCAGCAGCACGTTGGTGTCCAGCACGTAGTTTTTCACCAGTTGCGAGGGTGCGGTGAGGCCGAAGTCCGCGGGTTTCGGATCTTCCGATCCGCCACGCCGCCGCTTGGGATTCGGAGGGCTTGCGGAGGGTTCATCAAACAGAGCGCACTGGTGGGCCTCGTCGGAGCGATGGATCATGGGTTGGGGTGGGGTGAACAGGGTGATGCGGCGGAAGGCAAGGAACCGAATGCCGGTTCGCCACCAGCATGAGCAGTGCCAATTCGTTGCCACGAATCTAATCCGCCGATATTCAAGTTATCCTGACTATTTCCAAAATCGGATCGGTGACAACCCAGAAATGGGAAAATCTTCGGCATGGGGGATGGTCGGCAACCGGCCTTGAGCGAGGCCCTGGACGGGCGGATGGCGTTTTACCTGCGTTTCCTGCGCTTCGGTGGCTGGTTTTTTCGAAACGACTTGGGCGGCCCGGCCTTCGCTGCGGGCTTCGGCTGGGGTTTGCCCCGGTGCTTGGCGTGCGGCTTGGGTCTGGGATGGACCGGCACGGTGCCGATGCTGGTTGGCGGACCGGCGACGGCGAAATCAACAAAGCGTTTCTCCCGGTCCAGCGCGATGACATGGAGCGGCACCCGCATGCCCATGGCGATGGCCATTCCGTCCGCCGAGACCCATGCGCCGCGATGGGCTTCAAGCCGCCAGCGGCCTTCGGGCAGGTCCTCGCGCTTGACCACGCCGCGGATGCCCATGTCCGGGACCTCGACCATCAGGCCCATCGGGCGGACATCGGTGACAAGTCCGTCGAACCCGTGCGGATCATGCTGTTCGGCGAGATATTGGAGATACTCGAAGAGTTTTATCATCTTCGTTTCGGACTCCGCCTCGGCGGAGGTGCGCTCGGTGTCCGAGATATGTCGTGATATGCCCATCAGTTCCTGCTGCGAGGGCGTGCGGTCCGGTCGCCTCGGCGGGTTCTCCAGCAGCGGCTGGAGCGCGCGGTGGACGATGAGGTCGGCGTAGCGGCGGATGGGGCTGGTGAAATGGCAGTAGTCCGCCTTCGCGAGGCCGTAGTGCCCCACGGGGTCGGCGGAATAGGCCGCCCGCTTGAGGCTTTTGAGCAGGCCCAGCTTGATGATATGTTCTTCGGGACTGCCTTTCGATTGGTTCAGCAGCACCTGGATGTGCGCGCGGTTGGTCAAATCGCCGGGACGGTATCCGTGCATGAGCGCGGTCTCGGTGTATTCCATCAGCCTGGACGGCTCGGGGTCCTCGTGAATCCGATAGACCGCCGGTTTCATCCGGTGTTTGAGCAGGCGGGCGACAGCCTCGTTGGCGGCGAGCATGCATTCCTCGATGAGCTGGTGGCTGGCGGTGTGCTCCACCTTGTCCGCCGCGCGGGCGCGGCCCTTGTCGTCGAGGCGGATCTTGATTTCAGGCATCTCCAGGTCGAGAGAACCGTTCCCGAATCGCCTTTTGCGCATGGTTGAGGCGAGTTTCCAGCCCTCCATCACCATGTCGGCGAGTTGCGGATCCGAGCCTTTCGGCGCGGGTTTTCCATCGAGGATGTCCTGCGCCTGCCCATAGGAAAGCTTGGCCCGGCTGTGGATCACCGCGTCGATGAAACGCGATTTGACCATTTCGCCCTTGGCGGAAATCTCCATCAGGGCGCACTTGGTCAGGCGGTCCGCGTCCGGCTTGAGCGAACAGATGCCATTTGACAACTCAACGGGAAGCATCGGAAGCACGCGGTCCACGAGATATGTCGAGTTTCCGCGCTCCGCCGCCTCCTTGTCCATCGGGCTGCCGGGTTTGATGTAGTGGGAAACGTCCGCGATGTGAACGGCGAGCGTCCAGCCGCGCTTGGTTTTCTCCAGCCAGATCGCGTCGTCATGGTCCTTGGCGTCGGCGGGGTCGATGGTGATGACCAGCCTGTCCCGCCAATCGCTGCGGCGGGCGATCTCGTCGGCCTCGGGCTCTTCGGGAACGGCGCGCGCTTCTGTCAGGACATTCTCCGGAAACGAGGTGCGAAGTCCGAAGCGGTGGATCACCGAAATGATATCAACGCCCGGATCGCCGGGCCAGCCGAGCACCTCGATGACGCGTCCGCGCGGGGGGGTATTCGGATCGTTCCAGTTTTCAACGTCCACCACCACCATCTGCCCGGGCCGGGCGGTGGTGTCGCCGCCGATCCCGATTTGTCCGTCGATGGCGCGGTCCTCGGTTTCCACCCAGCCGAAGCGGCGGTTCTTGCGGTAGATGCCGACGATGCGCCCGGAGCGGCGCCCGAGCACCTTCTCGACCTTGCCGCGGATTTCCTCATCCTCCGGCGGCACGGCGGCGGGGCGGTTGCGGAAAGCCTTGCGCGGGCTCGGCTTCCGGATGGAAACGAGCACCCGGTCGCCATCCAGCGCGGTGCCGGTGTCCCGGCGGTCGATCTGCACCCTGCCGTGGCGCTTGAGGTCCAGGCCGGTGGCGAGGTTGGCCGGGTCGGTCGGGTCCGCGAAGAAAAGGGCGTGCCCTTTCGGGTGGAACTTGAGCGATCCGGAGAGCTTGTTGCCGGTTTTGGCGCGGAGATTGTAGCGGGATTTGCGACCTTCCTCAATGTGACCCTCTGAGGCAAGGGACTCGAGTGCGCGGCGCAGTTCGCCCCGCTGGTCGGACGGGATTTCCAGGGTTCTGGCGAGTTCGGAGCGCGTCATGGGCTGGTATTTCGCCGACCGCATCAGGACCAGCACGGCATCCCGGATCTTTTCCAAAGGCATGGCGGCACTTTGCGGCCCGATCAGCGGGGCGGCAACGGGAATCGCTTGAAATAAAATCGATTGCATCCGGCTCAATCCATGATTAGGTCTTTACCATGTGAATGCGGGAACACCCGGCCAGGATTTGATCCGAATCGGAAATTTGTGTTTGCCCCGCTTTCGCGAGCCGCCATCCTAGCCCCGTCATGAAAATCCCAGCCACGCGCCGCCCGAGCGGCTTTACCCTGGTCGAGCTCCTAGTGGTGATCGCCATCATCGCCGTACTCGCCGCCGCCGGTTTTGCCGCAGGCAATGCCGCCATTCAGAAAGCCAAGAAAACCACCGCATTGGCCACCGCCACCGCTCTTGAGAGCGCGGTAAACGATTTCTTCACCGAATACGGCTCGATGCCCAAGGACGGTATGACCGCCGACACTGAAATCAACACCAAGGCGGATTTGGCGACGATGCGTGAGCTTCTCGGCCTTGGTGACAACCTCACTTTGAATACACGCTCGATCAAGTTCCTCTCCGTGAAGGAAGGCAAGGCCAACAAGGGCGGTATCATGTACAACCCGACCGGCAATGACATCACCGGGATCTTCGATCCTTGGGGAGGCGAGTTTTACCTCATGCTCGACGGTGATCACGATGAAAAGGTCACTCTTCCGAGCGGTGTGCTCAACGGCGGAAGAATCCTGAATGGCCGGCGTGTTGCGGTTTGGAGCAAGGGTGCCGTCAATGGCGCCAACAAGACCGGCGACGATGTGACCACCTGGTAAGCCGCGGTTTCATCAACCTCCGAAAACCCCGCCCGGACAACCGTGGCGGGGTTTTTCGTTTCATGGGTCAGCGCACCACTTCGGTGCCGATGCCGCCGTCGGTGAAAATCTCCAGCAGCAGCGCGTGAGGCAGGCGGCCGTCCACGAAGTGGACCTTGCGCACGCCGGCATTGAGCGCGTCCACCGCGCTGCGGAGCTTGGGGATCATGCCGCCGGAAACGGCGCCACCGGCGATCAGGCCCTCGGCGTTGGAGCGATTCACCGACTTGATCAGGGTGGAGGGATCCTTGGGATCGGAGAGCAGGCCGGGAACGTCCGAGAGATAGACCAGTTTCGCCACCCGCAACTCCTTGGCCAGGGCGGCGGCGGCGAGGTCGGCATTGATGTTGAGCGGCCGGCCGGTGGCCAACTCAGCGGCCAAAGGCGAAATCACCGGCACGATCCCGGCCTGATGCGCGGCATCCATGTGGGCGAGCTGGCAGCCGACCACTTCACCGACCCGGCCGATGTCCACCTTGTTGCCTGCGGTGTCCGTGCCCTTGGTTTTTTCGCCGAGAAACACATCGTTTCCCGGAATGCCCACCGCCTTGCCGCCGAAGTCGCGGATCATGCGCACCAGTCCGGGATTGATTTCCTCGGACAGCACGCGGGCGACGATCTCGATGGCCTCATCCGTAGTAACGCGGAAGCCGCCGATGAATTTCGCCTCAAGCCCGGCCTTTTCCATCGCTGCGGAGATCGCCTTGCCGCCACCGTGGACGACGATCGGATTGATCCCCGCCACCTCCAGGAAAACCACGTCACGCATCACCTTGGCGACCAGGTCCGGGTCCTCCATGGCGGATCCGCCCATCTTGATCAGGAAGGTCTTGCCGCGAAAGGCCTGCAGATAGGGGAGGGCCTCAATAAGCGCGTTGGCTTTGTCGATCGGTTGCACGGCGCGCAGCCTAGGCGCGTCGGACGACCGGTAAAAGCGGAAATCCGGGCCCATCCGCAACACACACGCGCAACACATGCGATCACACGGCAAGACGATTTCAGTTATTTGTGTCTCTTGTTATTTGCTGGTGATGGTGGGATTTTGGTCTTTTCCGTGGTGGGGGTGGAGGCCATGCTGGGCGGCGTATGGGCGAGCCGGAGCAGGTAGAGGTGACGCTGGAGTATGACACTCCGCAGTTTCTGCATGAGTTGTTCGGAAACGATCCGAAGAATCTCGCCCATTTGGAAAGCGGCCTGGGCGTGCATGCGGTGACACGGGACGGCTGGGTGCGGCTGGGCGGGTCGGCGGAAGCGGTGGCGCGGGCGAAGGCGGTGTTCGCGGATCTGGAAAACGCGCGGCGCAAGGGCGGACGGATCGAGGAGCGCGAGTTCCGGCTGGCAATCGATGTGGCGTCGCGCGATGGCGCGGTGGGACTCAATGATCTGGCGGATGTGAAACTGGTGGGTTCCCGCGGGCGGCGGCCGGTGTTTCCCAAAACGCCCGCGCAACTGGAGTATGTGAGGGCGATCGAGACGCACGATGTGGTCTTCGGCCTCGGGCCTGCGGGCACCGGCAAAACCTATCTGGCGATGGCGATGGCGCTCACGATGCTGAAGCGCCGGGTGATGCGGCGGATCGTGCTGACCCGTCCGGCCGTGGAGGCGGGCGAGGCGCTCGGGTTTCTCCCCGGGGACATTCGCGAGAAGGTGGCTCCGTATCTGCGCCCGCTTTATGACGCGATCCATGACATGCTGGATCCGGAGGAGGGCCAGCGCTATCTGGAGGATGGCACCATCGAGATCGCGCCACTGGCATTCATGCGCGGCCGCACCCTGGCACGCTCGTTTGTGATTCTGGACGAGGCGCAGAACACGACCCGCGAGCAGATGTTCATGGCGCTCACCCGGCTGGGAGACGAATCGCGGATGGTGGTCACCGGCGATGGCTCGCAGGTGGATTTGAAACCGGGGGTGCGCTCGGGGCTCGCGGAGGCGGAACACGCTCTCGAGGGCGTGGAGGGCATCGCCTTCCGGCGCTTTTCCCAGGCGGACATCATCCGCCATCCGGTCGTCGGCCGCATCGTCGAGGCCTATGAGCACTACCGCGCGTGATCAATCCTCAAGCTTGGGAGCCGCTCCGGCCTCGGTGGCTTTTTTCCGGGCCTCGATATCGTCCTGATTCGGCGGCAGCGGGGCGGGGCCGGGGCTGGCCGACTCGACGGGGGCCGGGAAGGTGTCCGCGGGCGGGGTGACCGGCGGGATAGGTGCGTCGACGGCTGGCGCCTCGGGATCGATGACGGTGGGGATGGCCCCCTCGGGAGGAGCCTCGCCGGCGGGAACGACCGGAAGGGGATCGCCGAATCCGCCGACCGGCGGATAGACTTGATATTCGCCCGGATTGATCCCGGGGGCGGCGGCCGCCGCGTTCGGGTCCTCGACCATGACGGCGGGAACGAAGCCGATTTCTCCGGAGTCGAGTTCCACCTTCACGTAGCTGTCCGAGAGGGAGATCACCTTCATTGAGGAGCCGCGCGGGAGAACCTTGTCGGCATCCGAATCGCCCTTCGGGCGGTTCTTGAAGAAAGCGGTGTTGTCCATGGCGGCGCGGACAAACTGGCCGGCCTTGAACAGCGGGGCGGTGTTGGTGTTGAGCTTGATGTCGCCGCCCGGCGGACGAAGGGGGTCGAAGTCACCGCCGGAGATCGGTCGGTTGAAGGTTTCGCAGCCGACAAGGCTCAATCCGACGGCTGCGGGGATGACCGGGAAACGTTTCATGGGCTGGGGAAACTAACCCCCGCCCCCGGACCGGTCAATGCCATTCCCGGCCGGAGCGGGCGTCTAACGGCTTTGCAGTTCCAGCCTGAGGAAGCGGCGTTCGCCGTTGGCGGGAACGGGCAGGTGCGTCCAGCCCTCGCCATCGGGCGCGGGCGGGGTGTGGATCCGGCTGTCGAAGAGCAGGCCAGACCAGTCGTCAAGATCGGGCGAGGAGCGGACGAGCCAGTCGATGTCCGGGATGGAGGGATCGAAGCGGAAGAGGAAAACGGGCGGGCCTCCGGGGCTGGTGACGAGCCTTGGCAAGAGGGAGAGCACCGGCTCGGCGGGGCCCACGCCGTGGGCGTGGCGGATGAGATTCTGGACTCCGTCCGCACCGGTGGCGAGGGGGCCGGAAACGGCGTTGCTGGCACGGTCCGCCGGATCGCTGAAATGGAGGTTGCGCCACTCGCTGTAGTTGGCGGGTGTGCCGGATTGCAGGACTTCGATGGTGTTTCCTTCCGGAGAGGAAACCACCGACCAGGTGAGCAGATCCGCAGGCAGGGCGGTCCGGTAGGTTTCCCCGATGTGGGTGACGTTTCCGGCGGGATCCGGGATGAGCAGGCGGACCTCGGTGGCGTTGAGCGCGGCGGCGAGATCGATGCCGGGAGGCACGACAAGGCCGCCGGAGAAACGGTCGCCGGTGTGGCGGATGGGCGCGAGGAAGAGATCGATGCGTATGGGTGCGGCGGGCAGCGGCTGCGGGATGTCTGTCAGAACAAGCGCGCCGTTTCCGACAAGGCCGCCGGGACTGGCGAGGTGGGAGGCGATGTGTGCGGCCGAGGAGGCGGGGGCGGTAAGCTTGGATGTGCCGGTCGAGACGGTGCCGGGGCCCGCGGGTTGGCCGATGAGGCCGTCGCCGGTGAGGATGGCGTCCGCCGCGATGGCGATGGCCGCCTGGTGGCTGCCGGTGATGGAGAGGGTTCCCTCCCGAACATTCACCGCGGGAGCCGCAGCGGCACTGGCGCCGGCGAGTTCGAGCGTGCCGGTGCCGGTCTTGGTGACGGGCTGTCCGTTTCCCGTGATGGTTCCGGCGATCCGCAGGGTATGGCCGCCGTCATCGATGGTCAGGGCGGAGTCCAGGCGGAGGGGCAGGCCTTCATCGAAGTCGGCGCGGGTGCCCGGAGCGGAGTTATCGATGCGGAGGGCGGCGCTTTGGCCGCCGCCGTCGAAGTTGAGGGCGGCCGCGGGGGCGGTGCCGCGCAGGATGTTTCGGACGGAGGCGGAGTTGTTGGATAAACGCAGGCTGCCAAGCGTGGTGGCGGAATTGATATCAATGTGGCGCGTGGCGACGGCGGGCGCGGGGATGATGGCGGTGCCTCCCGGAGCGTTGGGAATGCCGCCGGTGCTCCAGTTTTGCGCGGCATGCCAGATGGCGTCCCCATCGGGCAGCAGCGTGGGCAGGCCGGCGTCCGCACCGAGCATGACCGGTGACGGGCCGTTGTCGGGATTGATGGTCGAGGCGAAGCCGCCCGGCGCGATGCGGATGTCTTCCTCCACGCCGGATGTGATGGAGGATGTGCCGACACGCCGGAGCCCTGTGGCGAGGTTGTTAGGCAGGATGGTTCCCCATGTGCCGGGATTGGTGGCGACCGTGATCCGATAGAAGGCGGCATAGCGCGAATCCACCTCCGCGCCGGTGGTTTCCACGGGGGTGGCGGCGAGCGGGCGGGCGGAGCCGGCGGCATCGCCATACAGGACGGCGATGTTGCGGGCGGCGGCGGTGGTTTGCCCGACGATGGCGGAGCCTTCGCCGGTTTGGCTGCCGAAGCGGATGACTTGCGCGCCCAGGCCGGTGGTGAGGATGTGGGCGGCGGCCTGGCCACCGTCGCCATCGTTAAGCAGCAGGCGGAAATGGAGCGTGTTTCCCGGAGTGAATCTGGCGTTTCCGGTGGGTTCGGTGATGAACCAGGCGGTGTGGGTGCCATCCGCGCCGGCGGTGAAGGTGTGGTGGCCGACGCCGCCGTCCGTGGCGAGGAAACCCGGTGAGGCGGTGCTGCGGAGCCAGTCGGAGGATGGCCCGGTGATGAAGGTCATGTTGCCGGCGCCATCGCTGGTGGCGGAATCGGTGGCGAGCACGGCGCGATTGGCGTAGCGGTAGGTGGCATTCGGGGCGAGGCCTTCGATGCGTCCGCGCCAGGCGAAGGGCACGCGCCCGTTGTTTTCGTTCTGCGCGTCGAGTCCGCCCTGAATGAACTGCGGGACGGCAAGCTCCGTCAGGCCGAGCGAGCGGATGGTGGAACTGGGAGTGGGATCGAGTCCGGCGGCGGTGGCGACGAGTTGATGCGCGCCGGTGCCCGTGAGGATGAGATCGGAGAAGGTGGCCGTGCCGTTGACGGCGTTGACGGTGAGGGTGCCGAGGAGCGAGCCGGAGCCTTGCAAGGCAAGCGTGACCGGGCCGTTGTGGGAAACGGCGGGCAGGCCGTTGGAATCCAACAGGCCGACCCGGATCTGTGGAAGAGGGGAGCCGGAGGATGTTCCGGACGGAATTCCGATGAAGGCGATGGAGGCGGGCGGCTGGCCTCCCGGCAGGAGGGTTCCGGTGAGCGAGACATTGTCAAAGCGGTTGTTGCCGACGGTGCCACCGCCACCTTGGGAGAAGGTGACCCGCACGGCGAGGAGCGGATTGTTTTCCGCGCCGGGCACTGATGACAGGTTGAAGGTTTTTGTCTGCGGTGCGGCATCGGCCACCTGATAGATCGCGAGCGGCGCCCAGATCGTGCCATCGGTGGTGGTTTCCACGACATGGGTGGCGGCTCCCTGTCCGGAGCGGCGGGTTTGCCACGAGAGCGTGAGGTTTCCGAAGCCGGTGGAGGGCAGGGACCAGGCCGCGGACGCGCCGAGCGGATTGTTGATACGCAGGTGGGCGGTGGCGAAATCCTGGGATGCGCTGTTGCGCAGCGTCTCGGTGAGCGGTCCGGGCGTGACGGCGAGGCCCGCTCCGCCGCCGACGGTCTGGCTGGGCAGCAGGAAGGCCGGGGGGCTCTCGAAGTTCCACTGGTGGATCGGGCTGAGCGGCTCGAACACGGCCTCGACCGAAGTGGCGGTGGTGATTGTCAGGGGGATTTCCGCGGCGAGAGAATGATAACCGGCGCCGCCGTTGAGTTTCCAGCCGGCGAGGCGGTATCCGCCGGCGGGCAGCGCGGCGAGTGTCACCGGGATGTTGTGGAAGTAGGCGCCGGTCCACGGGTAGGGCTGGGCGGCGAGTCCGGGAGTGGAGCCGGTGATGTCGATGGTGTTGACGCGGACATGGCCGTGCGCGGGATTGGAAACATTGACCGTGAGATTGACATTGGAAGTGATGCCGAAGTGGCTGCGGATGTGATCGCGCTGGCGCGGCGGGTGGACGGCGGACCAACTGAGGAGCGCGTCGCGTTTCGCGGTGGTGAAGGGTTGGCTCGGATTGCTGAAGGCCACGTTGTTCCAGCGCGCGGCCATTTCGTTCCACACCGGCTGTGCCTCGTCATAGGCGGCGTTGATGATGCCTTGGAACCGCGATGGCCGGAAGTGCGCGTTGAGGAGGTCCGCGAAGCGGTTGATGAAATCGTTGCGGAACGAGGGATTGGCCAGCAGGCTCTGGAACATTTCATATCCGAATGGCCGCGGGTGGGTGCCGTTGGCGAGGCCTGTCACATAGTTGTCGGTGAATAGCGTGGAATCGAAATCCTTGATGATCACCCTCCAACGGCCGTCGCCGAAGCCGTTGTCCTGCGGCTGGCGGGCGCGCCAGAAAACATATTCCGGCGCGTAGTGGTCATCACCGGCGAAGATTTTCAGAATCAGGTGGTCGATGAAGGAGCGCGTGTCGAGCATGGCCAGCGCCTGATTGTAGTTGGCGGGCACGGCCATGTTGCCGGAGGTGATGAAATCGCGCATCGCCCGGAAATCGTCCATGTCCGAGGGGACGCCGTGATCGAGGTCGAAGACCCGCTGTGCGGTGCTGCCGACCTCGAATCCGTATTTGATGTTGATGAGCGTGAGGTTGTTCCGATCAAGGTCGTAGTGGCGGGAGAGGTAGTTTTCGTCGAGCCGGTCGCGCAGGTAGGAGAGTCCCCAGTATTCGCCGTTGAAGAACTGGATGACGGGCCGGAGTCTCGCGCCCACGCCGCCGTAGATCGGCTGGTAGAGGCGGTTGAACGCGATCTCGTTGATGCTCGGGGAGCGCAGGATGAGGGCCTTGTGGGTGGTGTTTCCGGGAACGGTGGCGTCCGGCACCCGCTCGCCGAAGAACGGGTGGTCGAAAACGTCGCGCGGGTCGTAGCTCCTGTCCGCGATGACGCGCATGCTCTTGAAGGCGTTGCGGCGCGAGCAGTTGCCGTGGACACGATATCCGACGCCCTGGTCGAGGGTGAGCGCTCCGTTTTCAAACAGTTGGAAATGTCCGGGGCGCTCCGATGGGGAGCCGTTGCGGTTGAAGTTCCCCCAGTTGCAGATCCGGCCGCCGGTGGAGGTGACATGGTCCGCCCCGGCGACGTAGATGCCGTTGTCGTAATCGAAAAAATCGGCCTCGTTGAAGAACATCGAGACCATGGACACCGGATAGCCGAAGGCGTTGTTGCCAGAGACAAAATAGGTGGCGGCGGATGGCGCTCCGGCCACGCCGTTCACGTAGGCCCTGGCGCGCACGACGGTGGCTTTTTTCACCGGGGTTGCAGGCAGATAGACGGGATTCGAGTCGCTGGTGGAAGGGATGAGCGAGATGCGGTTGGGTTGGGGCGAGCGGTCGTTTACCGTGATCGGATTCTGATAGGTCAGGGAGGTGGTGGCGAGGTTGACGAAAGCGCCGCTGTTGTATGATGTGCGGAAGCGGTAGGTGTTGCCGGAAAGGCGGCTGATGTCCGGTTCCGATCCGTCGAGGGTGTATATGATGGCGGCGGATGGATCGGGGTGGCTGAGCGCGAGGGAAAACGATTGGGGGTGGACGCCGGGCGGATGTGAAAAAGCGACCGGTGCCGGTGGCTCGACGTAAGGGGCCGATCCGTTTGCGGCTCCCGGCGTGGATGTCTGGAGCAGGGACCAGGTTTCCGGGGAGTTTCCGAGGCGGCCGAAGGAAACATCGGCGGGCAGGGCCACCGGGCCGATCTGGTCGGCGGTGCTGCCGTCCGGGCGGGTGAGGACGATGGTTTCACCGGCGGCGGAGATACTGAAATTCGTGTGCGGCGGACTGTTTCCGGAAGGGCTGGCAAGGGTGAGATTGTATTTCGCGGCGATGTGGCGCTCCAGGGAGGCGCGTTCGAGCGCGGAGAGGCTGCGGTTGTAGAGAAGCGCTTCCGCGATTTGACCGCCGAAGGTGCGCGCGTCGTCGTGGGACGAGGCGATGGGAAGACGTTCGAAGTTGGCGAGCAGGCTGGTGCCGGTGTTGCCGGTGGTTTCGGAAATGGTCGCTCCGTTGCGGAACATCCGCGCCTTTGCGGCCGGTTGGTCCATCGAGGCTCCCAGCAGTTGCCATTGGTTCTGGGTAACAGCGCCGGTGACTGTGGAATCGATGGGATTGGGAAGCCGCAGGCGTAGGGCTCCACCGGAGTTGATGATTTCGAACACGCTGCTGCCGGTGTTCGAGTTGTTGGATCCGCGGTAGCCGCCGAACAGGCCGGACTGCACGCCGCCGGTCCAGCGGGCGACGGCGAGGAAGGTGAAGTTCGAGAGGTCCGACATCCCGTTGAACGAAGCGGTGGGCAGGAACAACTGCTGGCTGTTGGAACGGTTGAACGACAGGGCGGGAAGCCCGTTGATCGCGTTGGTGGTGAAGGTGGGGCGCTGCGAAACGTTGGGCTGCGTCGCGTGGTTTCCGTTTCCGCTGGAGTCCTGCCAGGTGGCCACGGCCTGGCCCTGGCTGTAAGTCGCGGTGTCCGCCCGCAGCCACACCACCAGGCCGCCCAATTCGTTGGGTGCGGCCACCGGGTTTTGCTGTCCGGGACGGTCCTTGCCGGATGCCCAGACAAGCAAATGCCCGCCCGGAGCGATTTCCGTGCCCGGCGCGAAGGTCCAGCGGAACGGCTGCGCGGGGTTGTCCGTCAGGCCCCAGCCGCCGAGATCGATGCTCTCCGGTGTGGGATTGTGCAGCTCGATCCAATCCGCGTGTTGCCCGTCCTCATCGGCGATCGCGGCGAGATTCGATGACATGAACTCGTTGATGCGCACATCAGCGCATATCCCGAGGGGAAGGATGGCACAGGCAGCCGCCAGCAAGCGTATGGCCCGAACCCGCGGGTGGCAGGTTCTCACGGAGGGTTTCATGAGGCGACATTTCGACCCTATCCGGCCGAAGCGCAAGCATACAGTGGGAAACGGGCGTCCTCTCCCCCGTTAGCGGGATGTCACTTCGCCCCGCGGATCACCTCGTTCCTGTCGTTCAGCAGCAGGATGGCCGGTTTGGGGGCCGATTCGGAGTATCCGAAGGCCATGATGGTCACCCTCTCGCCCGCCCGGATCAGGTGTGCGGCACCGCCGTTGATGAGAATCTTCCCGGTGCCGGGTTTGCCCTCCAGAACGTAGGTTTCCAGCCTCGCGCCGGTGGTGATCGAGGCCACCAGCACCTTCTCGCCGGCCCACAAGTCCGCCGCATCCATCAGGTCGCGCGGGATTTCGATGCTTCCCTCGTAATCGATATCCGCATCCGTGATCATGGCGCGATGCAGCTTTGACTTGAGGAGTTCGCGAAACATGCGCGGGAGGGAAAACCGTGCCTGACATCCGCGTCAAGCGGCAAGCTGGCGAAAACCGGCGCGTCATCCTCCGCTGCGCATCGTCTCGCAAGTTCCGCGCAAGGACTGCTTCTCGCAACGATAAACCTTGCCGCCCGCCGGATCACCGGCCAACCTCGCCGCGACCAACCACGGGGGCGTCATGGAATCCGGTGAGAATCCGGAGCAGTCGCGCTGCGGTAACCGGTTGCACGTTTCCTCAAACCAATCGTTTCCATGCAAACGGTGAAGGTGGGACGGGCGATAACCGGGAGTCCGAATACTTGCGCCCCCGTCGCTCGTCACCCGTCCGCCGGACTGTCCGGCGATGCGGGTCCAACACGGCCCCTCGCGAAAAGGGGCCGACGAGAGAAAGCCGCGCCCATCACCCGCGGCGGACTCTTCAAGCACCAACACACTGAAGAGAAACATGAAACAGCACTCCATGAGAAGGCTCGCGCTGGCGGGCCTCGCCGCCCTCGTCCAAAGCGCCGCCGCCGCGGTCGTCACCTTCGAGGAAACCACCCTGCCCCCGGAAGGCTTCCTGAACCAGTCGTCCCCCGCCGGTGGATTCACCATCAGCGGAACGACGTTCAATAACAGCTACAATTCCACCTACGACTCATGGTCCGGCTTCGCCCTGTCCAACCGCACGGACACCACGACCCCGGGCTGGGCCAACCAATACAGCGCCTTCACCGGCGGCGGGGCGGCGGGGTCGGCCAACTATGCCATTGGATATTGGTCCACCTATGACGATGCCGCCCGCGTTTCCTTCGGCGCGCTCACCGATCTCGCGGGCAAGGGGGCCTCCCTCACCAACGCGACTTACACGGCTCTCTCGATGCGGGACGGCGACGTGTTCGCGAAAAAATTCGGCGGAGACTTTGGAAACGAACCCGATTGGCTGAAGCTCACCATCACCGGATACGCCTCCGGAATCCCCACCGGGACTTTCATTGACTTCTATCTCGCGGATTTCCGGTTTGATGACAACTCCCTTGATTATATCATTGATGAGTGGACTTATGTCGATTTCACCGCGCTCGGAGTGGTGGACCAGATCCGTTTCTCGATGAGTTCCTCGGACAACACCGACTGGGGCTTTGGTCCGGAGATGAGCACCCCGTCCTACTTCGCCATCGACAATATCGCCGTGCCGGAGCCCTCGGCCCTGGCGCTGTCGCTGGCCGGCATCGGTCTCTCTTTGCGTCGCAGGCGCTGAAATCCGCGTGAAACCGATCATGAAACCAAGCATCTGGCAACTGGTCACCAGCGTCCTCGCGGTTTCGGCCGCGGGGGCGTTCGGCGGTCCCTATTCGCTCGCGCTGGATGATCCCCACAGCGAAACCGACGACGCGCCGGTGCCCGGGTTCACCGGGCCTCACGGGCCTGGCAAGGCGCGGATACTCGTCGGTTTCGATGAGGAGGACCAGCCGATCCATCAGAATCCCGGCAATCGGGTGAATCCCCTGTTTTTCGCCTGGGCGGAGACGGTCACCGAATACCTCCGTGCGGATGCGGGCACCTCGTTCAACGATGCATCCAAAGCCCTTGGCCCGGTCACGGGCGATGCCTTTCATGTTGTCGCCCTCGGCGAGTTGAATGCCGCCGCCGTCGCCAACGGCAATCCGCCGGGCACCATCACGGTGGAACTCGCGCGCCCGGTGCGGGATCTCAGCGGGGCCGACTTCGTGGTGTTTGAAAACGGCGCGATCGCCCAATACAACTACGGCGGCGCTGGCGTGGGCGGCATCTTCGCGGAACTCGCTTACGTCGAAGTCTCGGCGGACGGCGAGAACTTCGTCCGCTTTCCCTCGCGCTCGCTCACCGCTTCCGCGGTCGGCGGATATGGATCAATCGATCCCACCAACGTGCGCAATCTCGCCGGGAAACACGTCAACGGTTACGGCGACTCCTGGGGCACGCCATTCGATCTGGCCGAGGTGGGGATGCAGGAAATCCGCCACGTCCGTATCGTGGATATCCCCGGTGATGGAAGTTATGTCGATGAAACGGGCCATCCGATCCGTGACCCGTGGGTGACTTTCGGATCCGGCGGCTTCGATCTGGAAGCGGTGGGAGCGATCTCCTCGCCGATGACCTATGCCGCCTGGCCGCGGCTCGCCCTGTTGCCGTCTGGCGGGCGCGGGCCGATGGATGATCCGGACGGGGACGGCATTTGCAATCTGCTGGAGTATGCGGCGGCCACGGATCCCTCGGTGGCGAACGTTCAGGATGTCCGGATCGGGCTATCGGAGGGATGGCCGGAGATATCATTCACCCGGGACGAGCGATTGACGGATCTGCTGGTCGAGGTGCAGTCCTCGCCCACGATGGAGGAGGGCTCGTGGGCGACCATCGCCACCAGCATGGCGGGCGCTCCCTTCCAAGCCGCTCCCGGCAAGTTCCCGGTCATCAGCGAGGTTTCCGCGAGCGACATCCGCAGCGTGGGCGTGATCCGCCGCACGACGGTGCGCGATACCGGCCCGTTCTCCGGCCGGGCGTTTTTGCGCGTGAAAGTCAGCACGGTTTCCGCTCCACTTCCCTGAGCCATGACGAGGTTTCCAACGGCTCGCGCCAGGTCGCCACGGGGATTTACCCTGATGGAGTTGCTGGTGGTGATCGTGATCGTGGCGTCCCTCGCGGCCCTGGCGTGGTCTGGCAGCCGCACGCTGATCACCCGTGCGCGGGTGGTCGAGAGTTCCGCCAATCTCCGCTCCCTGGCTGCGGCAAATGCGGTCTATCTGGCGGACCATGGTGTTTACTGCCCGGCGGACGATGTATCGAACAACCGCCGCTGGCACGGCGCTCGGACGTCTTCGAGCGCGCGTTTCGATCCTACCCGCGGATTCCTCTCGCCATATCTCGGGCAGAGCCGGCAGGTGACCGTCTGCCCCTTGTTCAAGGCGATGGTCGAGGGATCGGCGAGTTTTGAAAACGGGACCGGTGGTTATGGATACAACGCCGCCTACATCGGCGGATTGCCGGGAGGACCATATGAGGAATCCACTCTCAAACGTATTTCACAGCGCCAGGCGAACGTCACCAACCCCGGACATACCGTGATGTTCGCCACCACCGCCTACGCGGTTTCATCCGGCCTTCAGGAATATGCCTACTGCCAACCGCCCTTCTGGGATTTCGGGGACGGGCCGTCCGGTTCGCGCCCCTCTCCCAGCGTGCATTTCCGCGCCAATGGCAGGGCCATCGTCGCATGGTGCGATGGCAGCGTGTCCACGGTGGCTCCCAACAGTTCCCAAGGCGGAGACAACCCGCATGGCGGAAACCCCGGGGAGCATCGGCTCGGCTGGTTCGGTCCGGAGGAAAACAACGGCCACTGGAATCCGCGGAACTGAGCGCCGCGCTCACTTGCCGGGCAGGGGCGGCGCTTGGAAAATGTCCCGATCCCACTGCGGTTCGATGTTGTTGTCTTCCAGCCATCGCACGATCGGCCCGCGCTTGTGGCGTTTCCCGCACCAGAGCCAGCGGCGGCTCAATTCCACATTGCCGCCTTCGAACGCGATTTGCTTGAAACGCCTGAAAACTCCCTTGCCCCGGATGGGCGTGAGAGGCGGCCCCGCGGCGCGCCACTCTCCAGCGAGTTTGCAAACCCTTCGATCATGCCCCAATCCAATTCCCCGTATGGATCCTCCGGCAGAAGCAGAAGGTTTTCATCGGCATGAAAATCCTCCGAATCGTCCCCGTCCCCTGTCATGCGAACTTCGCCGGTGACGAGATCGAGATATGCAATGTCATGTCCCCCGTCCCGGTCCACACCGG
The DNA here is from genome assembly GCA_964554865.1 of uncultured Luteolibacter sp. GTDB lineage: Bacteria > Verrucomicrobiota > Verrucomicrobiia > Verrucomicrobiales > Akkermansiaceae > Luteolibacter. The sequence continues at coordinate 51,747 of CAZKQK010000002.1, forward strand.
ACACCATCAGCCAAGCTGTCGAAGGCACGCTCGAAATCTTCGATCCGCGGTTTGATCCGTTCAGCGATTGACAATGTGGCCCTTGCGCTCGCTCCACAGGTAAACCGCATCGCCCGTGCGCTCCGTCCGGGATTCCCACATGAACCAGCCGAGCGCCTCGTTCCAATGCATCTCGTGGAAAACCAGTCTCCGGCGCTGGCTCGATCCCTCACGCACGGGCATGATCGCCGCCACCCGCCGGACATGCCGCGCCTCGAAGCCTTCGGGACAGCGCGAGGTTCCTTCGAGAATGAATGGAATCTCGATCGCGCTGGCGGGCTCGCCCGACTTCAGCGCGAGCAGGCGGACCGCGGCCTTGGGGTCCAGTTGGTTGGATGGTTCGGCGGCATGAATGGCGCAGGCCATGCAGGCAAGCGCCCCGATGAGCAGGCGGAGGATGGTTTTCATCGGAGCTTCGACCGGCGGCGCCGCGCCTGTATTCAAGCGAAAGGCAGGTGGGGTCGTTGGATCCGCCGAAGTACCCGAAGGAAACGATCAGGGGCTCGGCGAGACCCTCCGGATTCGTGAACCTCGGGCTGTGATAGCGGATGCCCATGAGGATTCCGCCCTTCATCACCATCGGGTCTCTCAGATCCGGATCATGGCGGTGAATGCCTCACCTGAACTTCACCCCGGCATTCTGCGTCAGCGCCTCCAGCACCTTCTGGTGCGCGGCGTCCACTTCCCCGGCTTTGAGGGTGCGGTCGGTGGCGCGGTATTGGAAGCGGTAGGCGACGGACTTGCGGTCGGCGGGGAGTTTCCGGCCGGTGGGGTCGTTGAAGACGTCGAAGCACTCGAAGGAAACGAGCAGGGGCTCGGCGAGTTTGAGGAGGACGTTTTCGATCTCCGCGTTGGGCAGGGTGGCGGGGACTTCCATGGCGGCGTCGCGGGAGGAGCCGGGGAATTGGGGGAGGTCCTCGACGTGTTCGATGCCGGTGAGGAGCTTGCGGATTTTTGTGAGATCGAGTTCGGCGACGAAGACGGGCGAGTTGAAATCGAGTTCGCGTTCGCGGGAAGGTTTGAGGCGGGCGAAGATGCCGATGTTCTGGTCGTCCGCCCTGATGTCGCAGCCGAGGGCGAAGCCGTCGCGCTCGCGCGGGCTGAAGCGGATGGTTTTGTTAGGCACGAGGGCGTTGATCAGGCCCTTGAGGTCGTAGGGGTCGGCCTGGCGGTCGGCTTGGTTCCAGCCGGTGGGGGTGGTGCCGCCGGAGATGAGGATGGCAAGCGTTTCGCTTTCCTGATCCTTGGCTTTGCCGCCGCCGGAGTTGCGGAAGACGCGGCCCATTTCGAAGAAACGCAGGGATTTCTGCTGTTGGCGGACGTTTCTGGCGGCCGATGCCACGAGGCCCGGGACGATGCTGGGGCGCATGACGGCGTGGTCCTCGCTGAGCGGGAGTTTCACGCGGATGATATCGCCGTCCCGCATTGGGCGGAGCGTGAGGGAATCGGCGAGTTGCGAATCGGCGATGAGCTTGATGGTCTGGCATTCGTAAACGCCGAGCGCGGCGAGGCGGCGGCGCAGGATCATGTCGGCATCGTAGGCGGCATCGACCGGGCTGGCGGGGATGAAGGTGCCTTGGAGGAGTGAGGGCACATTGTCGAGCCCATGGACGCGGGCGATTTCCTCGACGAGGTCGATGTGACGCTGGAGATCGGCGCGGAAGCCGGGGACATTCCAAGTGCCGTTGTTGAGCTTGGCCAGGCCGAGGCGGGTAAGGATGGACTCCGCATCGGCATGGGAAATCGAAGCGCCCATGAGTTGATCGAGTTTCTTGATATCAAGCGCGACGGGTTTGGTGAGAACCGGCGCCTCACCGGCGACCTGGGTGGTGCTTTCCGCGGTGCCGCCGGCGGCTTCGAGGATGAGTTTCACGGCGAGCGCGGAGGCTGTCAGAACACCCTGCGGATCGACGCCGCGTTCGAAGCGGTAGGACGAATCGGAGGAAAGCGCGGTGCGGCGCGAGGTGCGGCGGATGCCTTGCGGGGTGAAGTACGCCGATTCCAGTAGAATGTCGGTGGTCGATTCGGTGACACCGGATTCGAGGCCGCCCATGACACCGGCGAGGGCGAGGGCCGCGCCGGATTCGTCGGAGATGAGGAGGTCGTCGGGAGTGAGGACGAGTTTCGATTCGTCGAGGGCGAGGAAGGTTTCGCCGTCCCTGGAGTTGCGGACGACGATGCCGCCGGAGAGTTTCGCCGCATCGAAGGCATGGAGCGGCTGACCGAGTTCGTGGAGGACGAAGTTGGTGATGTCCACGATGTTGTTGATCGGGCGCAGGCCGATGGATTCGAGGCGTTGCTTGAGCCAGGCGGGGGATTCCTTGATGGTAACGCCGGTGATTCGAACGGCGGTGTAGAGCGGGCAGGCGGCGGGGGCTTCGATGCGGATGGAAGTGGCGGGCGAGGTGGAAATTGAAGATGCGGGCGGGACGCCCGCGCTCCCCTGCCCGAGCGGGGTTTTCAGCAGGGCGGCCAGTTCGCGGGCCATGCCGTAGTGGCTGAGGAGATCCGGGCGGTTCGGGGTGACTTCGAGTTCCAGCAGCGTGTCCGAGTCGAAGAGTTGTTTCACGGGCACGCCGATGGGCGAGTCCTCGGGAAGGATGAGCAGCCCGTCCTCTCCGGGCGGCAGGCCGATCTCGGCGGCGGCGGCGAGCATGCCTTTGGATTCCACACCGCGCATCCTGGTTTCACCGATGGTGAAGCCACCGGGAAGCTCCGCGCCGGGCAGGCAGCAGGGAACCTTGTCTCCGACCTTGTAGTTTTTCGCGCCGCAGACGATCTGGCGGAGCTGGCCCTCACCGGCATCCACCTGCGTGACCTTGAGCTTGTCCGCATTCGGGTGCTGCACGGCTTCCATGATCCGCGCGACGACGATCCTGTCCGAGGAAACGCCCTTGGAAACGATGCCTTCGACCTCGACGCCGGCGAAGGTGAGGAGATCGTCGATTTCCTTGATGGATTTTCCCGCCAGATCGAGGTGGGTGGAGAGCCAGTTGAGTGAAATGTTCATGAAAAGTCGTTGGGAAGAGATTTCTTCGTCTTGTGTCCCGCGTCCTGAAGTCTTCTGTCTTCAGGCGAACTGTTTGAGAAACCGCGCATCGTTTTCGATGAGCAGGCGGATGTCCCTGATGCCCCAGCGGATCATGGCGAGGCGGTCGAGGCCCATGCCGAAGGCGAAGCCGGTGGTTTTTTCCGGATCGAAGGCCTTGTCCTTGCGGGAGGCGTTGACGGCCTCGAACACGGCGGGGTCCACCATGCCGCAACCGGCGACTTCGATCCAGCGCGGGGCCTGGCCCCTGGCGGTGAGTTTCACGTCGATCTCGAAGGACGGCTCGGTGAACGGGAAGAAGTGCGGGCGGAAACGGACTTCGGTTCCGGGCCCGAAGAGTTCGTGGAGGAAATATTCGAGCGTGCCCTTGAGGTCGGGCAGCGAAACGTCGTCCGCGACGTAGAGACCTTCCAACTGGTTGAAGGCGGATAGATGGGTGGCGTCGATCTCGTCGCGGCGGTAGGCGGAGCCGGGGGCGATGATGCGGACGGGCGGCCCGGCGGTTTCCATGGCGCGGATTTGCACGGTGGAGGTGTGCGAGCGCAGGAGTTTGCCGGAGTCGAAGTAGAAGGTGTCCTTTTCGTTGCGGGACGGGTGATCGGCGGGCGTGTTGAGAGCGTCGAAGCAGTGGAACTCATCCTCGATTTCCGGTCCGTCGGCGAGGGCGAAACCCATGCGGCGCAGGATGGAGATCGCCTCATCGCGGATCAGCGTGAGCGGATGCAGGGCACCGGTGGCGACCGCGCGGGCGGGCAGCGTGACGTCGATGCCGGCGAGCGCGGCCTGATCGGCGAGTTCCTGTAGCGCGGCCTGTTTTTCCTCAAGAGCGGCGGTGATGGCGGTGCGGGCGGCGTTGAGGAGCTGGCCGACCTCTGCCTTGTCCTCTTTGGGCACGTCTTTCATGCCTGCGGCGGCGAGGGTGAGGCTGCCTCTTTTGCCAAGGACGGCCACGCGGACCTCTTCGAGCGAGCGTTCGTCGTGGGCGGCGGCGATCTGGGCAAGGGCGTCGGTTTGGATGGCTGGGATCTGCTCCTTCATGGGAAAGCCGGGGGAAATAGCCGGATTCCCGCCGCCGGTCAATGTCGGCGACCGTGCGGTCAGGCAGCGGTGCGGATGCGGTTCCAGCGTGCGAGGATAAGTTCCCGTTCCCCGGCTGTGAGTGGGAGGAGGGCTATTCTGGAGGCCAGAGTTCCGTCATCGAGCATCCGGTGGCGGCACATTTCGGTGACGAAATCGCGGTCCTTTTCCCTCGCTGCGGCCAGTTTCGAGGCTGCCAGATCGTGGGGATCGAGGCAAAGTCCGGTGATGTCGCGGGTGTTTGCGTTTCGGATCGTGACGAGTCGCGATTTCCAGTCTTCCGGTAGCACTGCCGTATCGATGGCCACTCCCTGCGCGTGGTAACCGAATGTTTCGTGAAACGGTGATCCTTCGCCAATCGAGCCATCGATCAGGTCCGCGTCCCCCGGGTTCCGGAAGGTGAACATGCCGGCCCCCATGGACCGGAGAAGCGGCGCCGGAGCATCCGGTTTGGCCGCGAGAATGGACTGGCTGCCAACGACAACGATTTCGTCGGCACCGGTGATGGCTTCGGCGGCGCGGATCAGGTGTTCAAGTTCATGCCGTTTCATGGTTGCGTTTGATGGCCCAGACTTCGCGTGGGGTCAGCACACCGGCGAAGGGGCTGCTTTGGCGTAGGCGGGTGGCATTGTCATCTGTGGAAACGATGAGGGCGGCGATTTCCGAAGGCGTGCGTTGGTTGAGGGTGGAGAGCCACTCGGCGTATGCGGGCGACAATCCTGATCCGGATGCCTGACTCCAGCGGTGGAGGTTTTCCTTCGCCTTGGCAACGACCGCGTCCGGGTTTTCCGCGATAAGCCTCGCGATGCGCCGGTGCATGGCGAGGGACTGTATTTCCCGGATGTGGTGCCTCGGCGAAACCATGCATCTGCGGAAACGGCGAGTCAATCTCCCGGCGCGCCGGCGATTTCCCCCACGGCGTCGAGGAAGGAGGGGAAATGCGGTTCCCAGCCGGTGGAGCGGAGTTTGGCGTTGGAGACGCGTTTGTGGGTCCAGCCGCGTTTGCGGTTGATGTCGCGCGGGCCGGCGGGCGGCAGGGGCTTGAGGAAAATCCGGGCGAGCGCGTGATGGCATTCGAGCTGGGTGAGGGGGGTCGAGTCGCAGACGTTGAAGATGCCGGTGGCGCGGATCGTGGCGAGGTGGAGCAGCGCGCGGGCGGCGTCGTCGCGGTGGATCTGGTTGAGGAAACGGCGGCCGTCTTCCTCGATCACCGCCTCGCCGGAGAGGAATTTTCCCAGGATCACGCTGCGGGCGGGGCCGTAGATGCCGGAGAGGCGCGCGACGGTGCCGCCGGTGTCCAGGGTGATCCGCTCCGCTTCGAGCAACAGGCGGCCGGTTTCGCGTTCGGGGATGGTTTCGCTTTGCTCGGTGACCTGCGAGCCGTCGGTTTGGGAATAGACCGAGGTGCTGGAGGTGAATAGCAGCGCGGACCCGGGAAATGATTCTGTTAGATTGCGGCAGCCGTCCACATAGACCTTCTGATAGGCCTCGGCGCCACCGCGGCCGGAGGCGGCGCAATGGATGATGAAATCGGCGGCGGGCAGGGCCGCGACGGCGGCGCGGTCCGAGACATCGCAGGCGATCACCCCATTGCCGCCTGAGAGCGAAACGGGGACGACATGCCAGCCTGCCGCGCGGAACTCGCGGGCGGCCGCTTGTCCGAGGTAGCCGTTGCCGATGAGCAGGAGCGTCATGGGTTGGCGGCGGCTTGGTGGAGTGCCTTGCGGAGGTCCGAGTTGTCCGAGTTCGGAAGGCCGGCGCGTTGGATGAGCAGGATGTGGGCGCGTTTTTTCAGCGGATCGATCCAGGCCTGGGTGCCGAACGCGCCACCGTGGCCGAAGCTGCCGGGCGAGAGCGTGGCGCTGACGCCCTGCGGCCCGCGGATGACGCACCAGCCGAGTCCCCACGCGCAGCCGGGGGTGAAACCGGTTTGGAGATCGCCGCTTTGCACGGTGGTCATGAGTTTGACGGATTCCGGCGAGAGATATCTTTTTCCGTCGAGTTCGCCGTGGTTGAGGATCATGCGGCAGAAGATGGCGTAGTCTTCCGCGGTGGAGAACAATCCACCGTTGGCGCGCGGGTAGCGGTTGGTATCGTCCAGCGATTTTCCACCGAGGAAGGAGATGGTGGTTTCCACGAGCTTTCCGTCCTTGTCCTTCACGTATGAGGTGGCGACCCGGCGGATGCGCGCTTCGTCCGGATAGAATGTGGCATCCTTCATGCCGAGCGGGCCGAAGAGGCGCTTTTCGAGAAAGGCGGGAAACGTTTCGCCGCTCACGACTTCGACGATGCGGGCGGCGGTGTTGATGCTGGATTGGCAATAGCGCCACTGCGATCCGGGAGCGAACTGGAGCGGCTTGGTGGCGACGAGTTTGGTGAGGTCGGCGAGTGTCACCATGCCTGCCTCGGCGGCTCCGGCTTCGGCGAGGCCGGAGCTGTGGGTGAGGCATTGGCGGATGGTGATGGAGGCCGGGTTTCCTTGCGCGTCCTTGAGCGCGGCGAACTCCGGGAGATGCTTCGCCACCGGATCGTCAACCGAGAGTCTGCCTTCGTCCTGGAGCATCATCACGGCGGTGGCGGTGACCGGTTTGGTCATCGAGGCGATCCAGAAGAGGTCGTCCGTGCGCATCTCGCGCGAGGAGTCGAGATCGGACAAGCCGGTGGCGGAAAGGTGGATGGTTTTTTCCGGATCGGTTACCAGCGTGACCACGCCGGCCACCTCGCCGGATTCGACGAAGGGTTTCATGGCGGCGGTGATGGCCGGGATTTCCGCGGCGGGGGCTAGGACGGGCGCGGCGAGGGCTAGCAGCAGGGCGGGTTTCATCGCGGTGAAACAACCGCATCGCGGCCCGCGCCACAACCCCGAATCCTGTGGTGGCGGTGTTGAATTTCAGGAAAACTTAAGCTGGTTTCACGGCGGGTTTCGTCCACGATGCGGACGCGCCATGGAATTCAGTCCCTACAACCTGCTGGCAGGCTTCATTTTTGGCATGATCGGCTGGGGGGCTTTTTCCTATGGCCGCAAGCTGGAGCTGTGGCAGCCGAAGTCAATCGGGCTCGGGCTGATGATCTATCCGTATTTCATCGGCAACCGCTATCTGCTGTGGCTGGTTGGCGTGGGTTTGCTGGTGTTGCTGTGGTTTTATCATGACGAGTGAAACCGAGGCATTTTCCTTTGCGCTTCGTTGGTTTTTCCGCCTAGTTTCCCCCCGCCCATGCCTACCGAAGCGATCCTTTCCACCGCCCGACAATATCTCGGAGTGGACCCGACCGTGCCCATCACCCTGTTGCCCATCAAGCGCGGTGCGTCCGGGCGCACCATCGTGCGGGTGAAGAGTCCCGCGTGTGAGCCGTTCATCGGGATTCACTGGACGGAGGAGCGCGAGGACAACGGGCAGTTCATTCCGGTGGCGAGGTTCCTGAAGCAGGCGAAGCTGCGGGTGCCGGAGATCCTGCATGAGCGCGCGCGCTACCGGGTGGCGCTGGTGGAGGACCTGGGCGATACCGATCTGCATTCGATGAAGGACCGGCCCTTCGCGGAGCGCCTGCCGTTCTTTCAATCCGCGTTCCGGCAGATCGACCGTTTGTTTTACGCGAAGGCCCCCAGGGAGATGCATCTGATGCCGCCTTTCGATGCGGCGCTATACCGTTGGGAGCAGGAATATTTCTTCGAGCATCTGGTGGAGGGGCACCTCGGCATGGACGCCGCGGCGCTGCGGGAAAACCCCGTGTTTTCCGAGATGGCGGAGAAGCTCGGAGCGGGCGCGCGTCATCTGGTGCACCGGGATTTCCAATCGCAGAACCTGATGGTGCGCGGTGAGGACGTGTGGCTGATCGATTTCCAGGGCCTGCGCCGCGGACGGCAGGAGTATGATCTGGCGTCGCTGGTGTTCGATCCGTACATGAACCACTCCGCGGAGGAGCGGGAGGGTCTGTTAGAGGCGTGGGAGGAGATCGCCGACGAGCGGCCGGAGCCGAACCTGTTCCACCAATGCGCGGCCCAGCGGCTGATGCAGGCGATGGGCGCTTATGGCAACATCGTGAAAAACCGTGGTGATGACTGGTATCTCCAGCACATCGCCCCGGCGGCGCGGCTGTTGGAAACCGTGACGGCCGGCACCGCGCTGGAGAAACCCCTCGCACCGGTGCTCGGCGCGATTTCCTGATCCCGCCGTGGCCGCGCCGCCGGACAGACTCCGTCTCAAGGCGCTGCTGGGGGCGGCGTTCGCCGCGCTTGCCGGCTGGTGGTTGTTTCCCGGGACCGCGCCGGATCGCGCGGCCTTCCTGGCGGTGGCGCGCGGGGTGGCCAATCCGCCGTTTTTCGTCAGCGGCTTCGGCAGCCGGGAAACGCCGTGGAGTTTGCGGACCTTCTCCGCCGCCACGGAAACGGACCGCAGTCATGCTCCGCTGATCGTGGCGTTGGGTGACGATGCGGATGGCGTGTTTCAAGGCAATCCGCCATCGCCGGTGGACATGGCGGTGATCTTCAGCAACTTCCACCGCCTGGGTGCGAAAAAGGCCGCGTCCGCCGCCGTGCTCGCCTGGGATGCTCCGGATGTCATCGGCCTGACAGCCCTGGAGACCACGTTGGGGAAATTCGACTCGCTGGTGACGGCCGCGCCGGTCTCGCGCGGGGCCTCGCCGCAACCGCTTCCGCGGCAGTTCCGCAAGACCTCGGTGCCGGTCTCGGCGGTGATTGGCGATGCCTCGATGATCCCGGTGGTGAACCGCGTCCCGCTGCCCGGTGTGATCCTCGGCGGGGAGAATGCCAAGGCGGGATTCCAGGCGATCGGCTCGGAGCCGCGGGAGGGTCCGCCGTTTCTGTTAGCCCGGTGGGATGGGCGAGTGGTGTTCGCGTTTCCCCTGGTGGTGGTGATGCAGAGGCTGGGTGTGCCGGTGGACGCGGTGGAGATCCGGCCCGGCATGCATTTGAAGCTGGGGAAACACGGCCCCACCGTGCCGATCGACCGCTACGGACGGATGAGCATCGGGGTGGCGCGGACCATGCCATTCGCGCGGATCCTGGCGGAGGATCTGATCGATGGCGGAGACGGCCTGTTTCCGCGGCAGGCTCCGGACCCGGTGATCCTGTGTGACGAGCGGGGTTTGTCCGAACCGGCGACGCGCGCGTTTTCGGCGGAAATGGCGGGCGTGGTTGCGGCGATCGCATCGGACTCCGGGATGACGGCGGTGGCGGCGTATCCGCGGCCCGGATGGTTTGGCGAGTGGCTGATGCTCGCGGTCTTCGCCACCCTGGCGGCGGCGGCGGCCGGGCTTGGCCGGTTTGCGGCCCGGATCTGTTATGGATTGTTAGGGTGTGGCGTTTTGGTGGTGCAGTTCATCGGATTCGGGATGGCGGAGGCATGGCTGCCGGGGCTGGCGGCGCTGGGATCCATCGGCGCGGCGTGGCTTGTTCCCGCATGGGTGACCTACCGCAGGCAAGGAAAGGACCTTGCGATTGGGGAGGTGGGCGAAGAACCCGAGCCGGAGCCGGTAAATCCGCCTGACGCGGGAGTGGAAGTCATGCCATCGGAGCCGGATGAAGTGGAGGAAACGGCGTCTCCGGTTTTGTCGGATCATGCCGGGCCGCCCGCCCCCGCGCCGGATGCGCCGCCGAAGAAGAAAGCCCGCGCGCCGAGGCGCAAGGCGGAGCCGAAACCAAAGCCCGAAACGGCGGAAGAAGCGCCCAAGCCGAAGCGCACGCGCAAGCCGAAGGAAGAGGTGAAAGCGGAGGTCGTCACGCCGAAGCCGGCGCGCAAGCGGGCCGCGCGGAAGTCGGCGAAACGCGGAACCGCCGCCGAAGGCGATAATCCGTCCGTCGCGGACTGAGTGGTTGCGCGCTTCAGTTATCAAATTCCTGATTTCACATTCCCCGGATCACGGGTCGATGCCGATGCGGAAGAAGGCGCGCGGGTGAGTCACGGGCGCGCCCGGCCCGGTTTTCCCGGGCCCGCCGGTGCCTGTTAGATCAGCGCCGGTGATCGCGCGTCCCGGGCTGGCGGCCACTTCGGGGGCGGCCGCCCCGGCATCGAAGGTGATGGATCCGGAAGAACCGCGGCGGAGGACCCGGTCCTGTGAGCCGAAGGTGTCCCCGAAGCGGAGGGAGCCGATCACGCGATTGCCGTCCGGAGTGACGAGCATTGGCCGGGCGATGTCGAGTTGGTCGAATCCGGCGGTGGCTCCCGAGCCCGACGCGGCCCGGGCATTGCTCCGGTTTCCCGCAGCCGCCCACGATCCGCCGCCGGGATTCGACCACACGCCGTCCGCCGCGCGATGGGCAGGGGAGTCCAGCGGAGCGGCGATGCGGGCTTTTATCAATGAAAGCGTGGGGGAGTGTATCGATGCACCAGGTCGGGGATTTCCACCGTGTCGGATGCCCGGGAGGATTTCAAGCGATCGTTTTCCGGCCGATTATCGGATTCTGCCGATGATGTTGGGGAGCGAATGTTTCCAAGGTCACGGGAGGGATGGTTCTTGAATCGGCGGTTGGCCTTGGTTCAATCCGCATGTGAGACGTTTTCCCCCGATGATGGCGCTGCTGGCTCTCGCTTCGTGCGCGGGTCCGCGCGAGACGCTGGTGGTGAAGCAGTATCTGCTGCGTGACCAGACGCGTGACTCCGGCGCGGAGCCCATGGCGAGGATGGAAAAGGAGCGCCGCCTGCGCGGGGCGATCAGCATGGATGAGCGGCGGCAGCGGCTCGGGCAATACTACACGTTGCTTTGGAGCGACCCGGAGGGCGCGGGCACGGGGCCGGTGGAAGTGGTTTTCGAATATCGCCAGGGCGCCACGGGCAGCCGCGTGAAACGGATGGCGAAGTCATTTCCGGCGGCGGATGCGGAAGGCGGCGCCTCGTTCTCGGTGGTGGGAGACGACTACTTCGAAAACGGCCGGGTGCTCGCGTGGCAGGCGAGCGTTTCGCGCGGCGGAAGGGAATTGGCGAGCAGCCGGTCGTATCTCTGGAGGTGATGGAGATTCTCCAGAAGGATGATTGACCGCTGGACTCATAGCGGCTATCATTCGCAACGTCGGGCCGTTGCGAATGACCGCCCCTTACCTGTGACAGCGGACAACCCCATTTCAGTCGGAATCTTCGATGGATTCAGTTGGATCCGCTGTGAAGGAAAGGGTTCGTTCATGAACAGCCCGGTCCTGAAGGCGTTCGGAGACCAGCGCATCGCCGCCGGCGAGAGGTTGCTGGTGGTGGATCTGGCGGGATGCTCCGGGATGGATTCCACCTTCATGGGGGGATTGGCGGGGCTGGCCACGCGCTTGTCGGCCCTGGACGATGGCGGTTCCCTGCACATTGCCGAGCCCGGCGAGCGCAACCGGCGTTCGCTTGAGGATCTGGGTCTGGATTTCCTGATGGAGATCGATCCTCCCGCGGCGCTGTGGCGCGGGCGGGTGGATGCGGTGCGCACGTCGTTGGGGCCGCCACAGGCGGCTGCGGGCCCGCTCGGGCAGACCCAGCGGACCCGGCATGTGCTTGAGGCCCATCAGGCGCTTTCCGGGTTGAATGAGAAAAACTCCCGTGAGTTCGAGGGTGTGGTTTCCATGCTTGAGGATGAACTGGAGGCGAAGAAGAAGGCCGCCGGCGATGGTGGCGAGTCTTAGGGATTGGCAACCGCGGATTGGCGATGTTGAGTGCCTTGGCAATGCCGGAACCCGCGACCATCGCCCTTGGAGTTTGCCTGCTCGTGCTGGTTGTATTGCTGTTCGCCCTGCGCAACCAGCGCCGCCGTGCGCGGGCAGTCCGCCGCCGCTTCCGTGACATGGAGGGCGAGGAGCAGCGGATGTTCTCGTTTCTCCACGATCTGGGCCACGCCATCGAAAACGAGCCGTCACCCACGGTGCTTTCCCGCATCATCGTCGATGGCATCGACAAGGTGGTGAAGGCCCGCGGCGGGGCGGTGTATTTCCTCGGCCAGGGAAACACCTTCCTGCTGCCGTCATACATTTCCGAAGACTGCCCGCCGCTCATCGGCATCCCGGTGGAGGTCAGGAAAAAGGCGGAGCGCGATCCAAGGGCGCTCGAAAGCCACATCCGCCTCTCGCGGGTGACGGTGGACGAGGGGATCCTCGGCTACTGCCTGGCGGTGGGGGAGCCGGTTCACGTTCACGATGTGAAAAGCCATCCGTCATTCCGCGATGCCTTCACCCGTTATACGGACGATGTGGCGGCGCTGTTGTCGCCGTTGCGGCACGCCGGCAAGGACCTCGGGGTGCTGGTGGTGGCGAAGCGTCACGCGGACGGCGGTTTCTCCGACAACGACTTCGCGGTTTTCCGATCGGCGGCCGAGCAATCGTCCTTTGCCATCGGCAACGCGCGGGTTCATCGCGAGGCGCATGAAAAACGCGCGATGGAGGGGGAACTTCAGAACGCCCGCGAGGTGCAGCGCATCCTGTTGCCGCAGGAGGATCCGGTGGTCGCCGGTTTCCGCATCAGCGGCACCAATCTGCCGGCCCGGATCATCTCGGGCGACTATTATGATTACATCGATCTCGGCGAGCGTCGCTTTGGCATCGTCATTGCCGATGTTTCCGGCAAGGGAGTGCCCGCCGGCCTGCTGATGGCGATGTGCCGCAGCGCGCTTCGTTCGGTGGCGCCGGGCAGGAATTCCCCATCCGAAGTGCTTGGTGCCGTCAACAGGCAGCTTTTTCCGGACATCCGGGAGGACATGTTCATCAGCATGGCCTACGGGATCCTCGATGAAACCGGCGGCCTGCTCACCATTTCCCGCGCCGGCCACGATCCGGCGCTGTGGTTCCGGCGGGCGTCCGGCGCCGTGGAGCTGATCCGTCCGCCGGGCCTCGCGTTGGGTGTGGATGGCGGCGTGGTTTTCGACCGTGTGACGCGGGACCAGACCGTCGCGCTGGAAGCTGGCGACTGCGTGTTGCTCCACACTGACGGGGTGCGCGAGGCGGTGGATTCCAACGATGAGGAATTCGGCATGGAGCGCCTGTCGGAGGTCTTCAGGCAGGCCGCCCCGCTGGGTGCCGAAGCGGTGCTCCGGCGGATTCAGGAGGATCTGCGGCAGTTCACGGGCGAGGGCCCCCAGATGGACGATGTCACACTCGTCGCCATCGAGAGGAAACGCTAACCCGCCGGGCGGGAGGGGTCAGCACTGGTCCTTGACGGTTTCGCCGGGCGAGTTCGCGACCACAGACCGGATGCCATTGTCGCGAGCCGCTTCGGAACCGTACATCTCGCTTGTGCCGATGATCTGGCCGTTGGCCGCCTTGAGCAGGAAATAGGGCTCTCCCTTTACGGAAAGCTTGCGCTCGAAACGTTTGTCATGCGGCCCGTTTTCCCTAACCGAGGCGATGCCGTTTTCCGCGGAGCCTTTCTCGGTGTATAACTGGCTGGACAGGATGATCTCGTGGTTGGCGGCGTGCAGATTGAACTGAAACCGGCCGTCTGCGGATTTTTTCAACACGTAATAACCTTTCATGATCGGATGGGTCTGTTGCCGCAGCCCGGCTGTTGTTCCCGGCTCACGGACATCCGAGGGGATGGGAATTGCCGGAGCTTGTCCAGATGAAAACCACGCGGGGCCTGGGTGGGTTTGGCGGATTCGATTTGCCTCCGGCCGTCGGGGAGGCGCTTCGCGTCTCATTTGAGTCGCCAGCGCTCCTGCGGGATTGTCGCCACGGTCAAGCCCCGCCGCCGGCGATGTGGGCGAACTTGTCGTCGATGAAACGGAGGATGAGTTCCTCGGTGGCCTCGTGGGCGAGGCGTTCGACGGCTTTCACGGAGAAGCCGCGGGCGATGAGCTGGCGGGCGCGGACGGGGCCGATGCCGCGGGTGCGGAGGTAGAAGATCTCGTCGTCGTGGATCCGGGCGGAGGTGGAGCCGTGCGAGCATTTCACCTGGTCGGCATTGATCTCGAGGCCGGGCATGGAGTTTGCCTCGGCGCTGTCGCTCATGAGCAGGTTGCGGCAGGTCTGGTAGGCGTCTGTGTGGTGTGCGCCCTCATCGACGAAGATGAGACCGGAGAAGATGGTCTTGGCGTTGTCGTAGAGGGAGTTTTTATACAACAGGTCCGAGTATGCGCCTTCGGAAACGTGGTGCTGGAAGGTGCGCTGGTCGTATTCCTGCTCGCGGGCGGGGATGGAGACGGAGAGCATGTCCGAGCGGGAGCCGGCGCCTTCGAGGCGGGAGAGCGATTCGTTGCGCGCCCAGGATGCGCCGGTGTTGAGGATGAAGCCTTTGGCCGAGGCGTCGCGCGCGGTGGCGGTCCCGTTGATCTGGATGATGCGGGTGACTTCGTTGAGCGCCTGGATGGCGACGTAGTCGAGCCGCGAGTTTTGTCCGGCGCAGAGGTCGTTGAAGGCGATGGCGAGGCCGGGTTCCAATTCGGCTGCGGAGCGGAAGATATCAATGACGCGGACTTTCGAGGACTTGCCGGTAACGACGAGGGTGTGGGGGAAGATGACGGTGTTCGCGCCGGAGATCCAGTGGTGGACCTCGATGGGGTTTTCGATTTCCACGTTGTCACCGGTGTGGACGAAGAGTCCGTTGGAAACGTTGGCCTCGTGCCATGCGGCGTATTTCGCCGAACCGAGGCGGGTTTCCTGTTTCATGAAGTGTTTCTCCACCAGATCGGGATGGGAAACGAGCGCTTCGGACAGAGGAAGGACGATCACGCCATCCGGAAGGCTGGATTCGGAGTGGATGAGGGTGTCGTTGAGGAAGACGAACTTCGCGGCGGTGCGCCCGATGCCGGTGGAGCGGGCGACGAGGTCGGCGGGCGGACTGAGGTCCGCGCTCCGTTGGAAGCCGTCGAAGTCGAGCTGCCTGAGGTTGGAGAAGCGCCATGTTTCGTCACCGCGTTTGGGGGCGGGAGTGGATTCGTGGCGTTTTTGCGCGGCCTGCTGGCGGGCGGTGAACCAGTTCGGGAGAGTGGTGGTCATGATTGGGAATTGGGATTGGGATTGGGAAGATGATGGGCAAGGTCTGAAAAATCCTTGGGCCTGCCGCTCGCGATTTTGTTTTTCCGAAGGTCTGGAAGTGAAATCATCGGAATCGTCATTTCACCAACCGGCCAGTAAACCCGATGCTCGTGGCATTCGTTGAATTCAACACCCGGAATGGCAACGAACAGTTCAATTTTCCAAGGAGCGACGCCGAGGCGGACAATGCCGTGACCCCGGGTGAACAAAGCGGCATCCAGATTCGGCGTATCAAAACCGAACTCCCGGATGCATGAGACCACCAGTTCCGCATTGCCCTGTTCGGAGTCCACCCAAATGTCCAAATCATCGGTGTTCCGGGGTCTGCCGTGCCAAGCCACGGCGTATCCCCCGATGATCAGGAAGCGCACGTTGCGTTCAATCAACAACTGCAAGAACTCTCTGAAGTCCTTGTGTAGCGGTTCGCTCATCAGGGTAAAAT
Source organism: uncultured Luteolibacter sp. (assembly GCA_964554865.1). Taxonomy (GTDB): domain Bacteria; phylum Verrucomicrobiota; class Verrucomicrobiia; order Verrucomicrobiales; family Akkermansiaceae; genus Luteolibacter. The sequence continues at coordinate 67,305 of CAZKQK010000002.1, forward strand.
TGAGATCTGAGTTCTTCCAGCAGACACATCCGCTGCTCCTGCGGCATGATCATCCACTCCGCCCGCTCGCTCGCTTCGGCCTGATCGAATGTATCGAACACGAAGAGCGCCGGCGTCCGGGCCTCGGCTTGAGGATGTTTTGTCTTCAGTGGCATGGATATGAGTTAACCGACGGAGCCTTCCATTTCAAGATCGATGAGGCGTTTGAGTTCGACGGAGTATTCCATGGGGAACTCGCGGACGAGGTCGTTGATGAAGCCGTTGACGGCGAGGGACATGGCCTGGCCTTCGTTGAGGCCGCGCTGTTGCATGTAGAAGAGCATGTCTTCGGAGACCTGGGAAACGGACGCCTCGTGCTGGGTGGCGTGGCGGTTTCCCTTCACGGTGATGGCGGGGTAGGTGTCGGTGCGGGAGTTGCTGTTGATGAGCAGGGCGTCGCACTCGGTGTTGTTCTTGCAACCCTTGAGGTGCTTGGGGATGTGGACCTGGCCGCGGTAGGTGGCGCGTCCCTCGCCGACGGAGATGGATTTTGAAACGATGTTGGAGGTCGTCTCGTCGGCGGCGTGGATCATCTTCGCGCCGGTGTCCTGGTGCTGGCCGGTGTTTGCGAGGGCGATGGAGATGACCTCGCCGCGGGCGCGGCGGCCTTTCATGACCACGCCGGGATACTTCATCGTCAGGCGGGAGCCGATGTTGCAATCGATCCAGCGGACTTCCGCGTCCTCCATGGCGAGGCCGCGCTTGGTGACGAGGTTGAAGACGTTGCTGCTCCAGTTCTGCACGGTGACGTACTGGATTTTCGCGCCCTTGAGGGCGACGAGTTCGACGACGGCGGAGTGGAGGGTGGCGGTCTCGAACTTCGGCGCGGTGCAGCCTTCCATGTACATCAGCTCGGCCCCTTCGTCCGCGATGATGAGGGTGCGCTCGAACTGGCCGAAGTTCTCCGAGTTGATGCGGAAGTAGGCTTGCAGCGGTTGTTTCAACTTCACGCCCTTGGGCACGTAGATGAAGGAGCCGCCGGAGAAGACGGCGCTGTTGAGGGCGGAGAACTTGTTGTCACCGGTGGGGATGACCTTGCCGAACCAGGGGCGGAAGATTTCCTCGTGGTTTTTGAGGCCTTCGGTGGAGTTCACGAAGATGACGCCCTGTTTCGTGAGTTCCTCCTTCATGTTGGAGTAGGCGGCCTCCGAGTCATACTGGGCCTCCACGCCGGCGAGGAACGCGCGCTCCTGCTCGGGGATGCCGAGGCGTTCGAAGGTTTGCAGAACCTCGGGCGGCACCTCGTCCCAGGAGCGCTTGGGTTTCTCGCCGTCGGAGAGATAATAGCGGATCTCGTCGAAGTTGATGTTTTCGAGGTCCTTGGTGGCCCAGTTGGTGGGCAGGGGCTTGGACTCGAAAACGCCGAGCGCCTTGTGACGGAATTCGCGAACCCATTGCGGCTCGCCCTTCACGTCGCAGATGTAGTCGACGGTCCTGGCGCCGAGGCCGTAGCCGGCGTCGTATTTATGGCGCTCGGGAAAGGTGAAATCACCCTTGGTGCGGTCGATGTTGATCGCCTCGTGGGTTTCCTCGTCGAGGAGGGCGGTGTTGTCTTCGTAAGACATGGTGGGGAATGTTGGATGGTTGAGAATGGGCTTGGCGGTTGCAAACCGCCGCCACGGTCAGGCGAGGGCGGCTTCCTTGAGGAATTCGTAGCCGTCTTTTTCCAGTTCCAGGGCGAGCTCGGGGCCGCCGGAGCGGACGATGCGTCCCTCGGCCATCACGTGGACATGGTCCGGCTTGATGTAGTCGAGCAGGCGCTGGTAGTGGGTGATGAGGAGGATGCCGCGATCGGGCGAGCGCATGGCGTTGACGCCTTTGGCGACGATCTTGAGTGCGTCGATGTCGAGACCGGAATCGGTTTCGTCGAGGATGCAGTATTTGGGCTCCAGCATGAGCATCTGGAGGATTTCGTTGCGTTTCTTCTCACCGCCGGAGAAGCCTTCGTTGACGGCGCGGGCGGTGAACTTGCGGTCCATTTCCAGCAGGTCCATCTTGGCGTAGAGGTTCTTGTAGTAGGCCACGGCGTCGATTTCCTCGCCCTTGGGCAGGCGTGACTGGAGGGCGGCGCGGATGAAGTTGGCGTTGGAGACTCCGGGAACCTCGGACGGGTATTGGAAGGCGAGGAAGATGCCGGCGCGGGACCGTTCGTCGATGGACATATCGGCGATGTCCTCGTCACCGATGGTCACGTTGCCGCCGGTGACCTGATAGCCCTCGTGGCCGGCGATGACCTTGGAGAGTGTGGATTTGCCGGAACCGTTCGGGCCCATGATGGCGTGGACTTCGCCTTTGGGAATTTCGAGGGTGACGCCCTTGAGGATTTCGGTGCCGTCTTCGAGCGTGGCGTGGAGGTTCTGGATGTGGAGGCTCATGGTGTGGGAGTGGAGATGGTTTGTGGGAAATTGGTGGTTTGCGGGGTCAGGATTCCAAGGCCTGCGGGCCGAATCCGGGCAGGACGTTGGCGGGCGGATGGATGCCGGTGCCCACGAATGCTTTCGACCGGCGGGGATAACAGAATTTCCGGAGGGAGCGGGCGGGCAGGGCGATGGCCGGGAGCAATGCCGGCGCGGTGCTGATGATGACCTGAATCATGAGGAAACGGAGTTAAGTTTTCCGCGCAGGGTGATTTCGATGTCCTCGACGACGGCGCCGGGTGGCAGGTCGAGCACGTCGGCGAGGTTGACGCCGGGTTTGAAATCGATGTCGTGGATCACGCCGGTGGCGGCGTCGTGGAAATGGCCGTGCTCGCGGAGGTTCGGGCAATAGCGCGAGGACTCGCGCTCGAAGTTCACCTGGCGGATGATGCCGTGTTGGACGAGCGCCTCAAGGCAGTTGTAAACCGTGGCGAGCGAGATGTTGGGCAGGCGGTCCTTGGCCCTCATGAAGACCTCGTTGGCCGTGGGGTGGTTCCGCTGCTCGATGAGAATGCGGTAGATCTCCTGGCGCTGCCGCGTCATGCGCAGCCCGGCGATCTCTTCCGTAATCTCCGGAACCGGGTGGGTGTCTGTCGCTTTGCCGACCATTGCGGCGGGAACCTAGGAGCGCCCCGGTCAATATCAAGAATAATTCCAATTATTATTCTTTTCGGTTTCTCAAGCCATTCGCATTCAATGCCTTATTTGGCAAGTGGGAAGCAACTTGATGCCAAAATCCACGTTCGTCGATCGGGGTTGGTGGTTTTCCGAATGCGGCTCAAGGGCGGAAAACGAAGGTGAGGTAGGCGGTGGCGGCCATTTCCTCGATTCTCATGCGACGCGGGATGTCCCTGCCGCTCCAGCTTTCGAGAAACAGGATTTCACGGCGCTCTCCGTGGTATCCGGTGAGCACGGAGGCGTGCAGCGGCGCGTTCTCCCCCGGCCAGGAGGCGCGTTCGCCGGGAGCTTGCGGATCGGGAAGGGCGGCCTGCGGGTTTCCCGAATGGGTGCGTATGAATCGGGTGTGGAGCCGGTCGCGTTCGTGGTCGAAGCGCCGCCAGACGACGACGGGAAAACCGTTGGCCAGCGCGCGGCGGACGGAGGTTTCATCAAAGCGGTTCGCGCGGTCCATGGAGAAGCCGGCCTCGGATGCCACCGCCGGGTAAAGTGAAAGGATGCGGCTGCCGTCGGCGGTGCCGGTGTTTTGGAACCGACCGGCGACCGCGAGCCAGTCCTCGTCGATGTGCAGGCCGAAATGGCGCGCGGCGATGGCGAGGGAGTTGAGTCCGCAGTAGGGGCGGTATCCCTGGGGCAGAGGCTGGAGACCATCGATGGAAACGGTGCCGTCGGGCAGCGTGCGGACCGAGTTCCGAAGGCGTTGGATTTTCTCGCGCGGCGGGAGTTTCGCGAGGTTCCCATCGAGCCATGCGTCGCGGGATGCGGAGACCGGGGAGATGATCACGCGGATCAGCCGCGAGCCGTCCGCCAGCAGGCGGATCACGAGATCGCCCGCAGGGAAATCACGGGTTTCCGCGCGCAGGGCGCGGGTGTGGCCGATTTTGGAGGATTTCGGGTTCCGGCCTCCCGTGTGTTTCGGGATTTGAGTCAGGAGGGAGTCGAGGGTTTCAGAGTATTTTTCCGAGAACTCGGCCTGCCGTGCCGCAAGCCGACGGTTGATTTCCTCGCGCTTCGCCCTGCGGTCGAGGTGATCGGGGAGCGTTTCGTCAAAGTATCCGAAAAACGATCCGGCGTCGGCGAAGGTGGCTTCGAGTGATTCAAGGCGGGTGTCGCGTTTGATGGCGCGCAGGAAAACGACGTCATGGCCGAAAAGCTTCGGCCGCGCGAGCAGATGGGAAATTTCAGAGGAAACGATCCGGGTTTCCTCCTTCCAGTTTCCGGGCAGGGCCACGCTTCCCGCCCATAACTTGGCGGAGAGGAGTTCGCTTGTGAGGTCCGTGCCGTTGAGCGGCGACTCGGCAAGGGCGACCGGGCCGAAAACCGAATTCGGCAAGGCCCGAAGGTCCTGAAGCAATAACGCGGACAGCGCGAATACGACCTTTCTCATGCCCGCAGCAACGGCCACGGGCGGCGCGACGTCAAGCCCGACGGCAGCCCCCCGCAACGGCCACGGGCGGCGCGACGTCAAGCCCGACGGCAGCCCCCCGCCCGTGGCAACAGGTACAGATAAGAAGAGACAGAAATAATCAAATCCATCTTGCGGGAGGGCCGGGGTGGCGGGGGTGCCGGGGTATTCGAATCCGGCCACGGCTTGGCTCGCGAGTCATGCAGCTTCTGGAAAACGACACGGTCGAATACATCCGAAAACCAGGCGGTATCACCATCAGCATGATTGCCGAGCAATTTATAGAAATGTACGAAACGCGCCGTCTCGTAGGCCGTGCGATACCCGCCATAGCTTGGTTTAGCTCTCCCCTGGCCGGATTTTCGGGTCCGGCTCAGTTTTCTGGCAAGTTTTGGTGTCTGGTGTCGGCGTTTCTGGTTATCGCGAGGAACTCAGAGGCGGACGCAGACAGGTATGCTGGATGCCGTAGGAAAGGTAGCGTGTCGTCCTGCTCATGGTTTCTTGCCCTTTTTCAGAACCTCCGGCTTTTTGAGGGATTTCTTTTCCTCGCTGGTCAGGCGGCGTTCGACTTTTTTCACATCCTCTGCGGGTGGCAGGAATTCCGGGCGGATACCGCGTTCGAGCAAGGTGCGCCGGACGGCGTCGTTGTTGGTGATGTGTCCGCGGGAGATCGCCGATTCGGTGCCGAGGCGTTTTTCCCGTGAATTGAAAATGGTGATTTGCGCGGCGAAGTCTTTCGCCTTGAGAATGATGGTGGGAGCAAAGTCGGCCAGAGGTCGTGCGTCGGGAACCTTCCACTGGGCTTTCATGGCCTGGGTGGACTTGCCGAAAAGGGCATGATTCCCCTTGCTGCGGATGATGGCGAAGTTTTCGTTGCCGCCGGTCTGCTCGAAAATGATCTAGGAAAGATCTTTTTCCGTGGCGGAGAGTTTGCGCCGGGCGGAGAAGCGCTCAGGGTGATCACTTGGTCCGATTTCATGAAGGTGAACTTGGTGAGCCGGGGTTAAGGTCGCAGGTGAATACAGGGCGAAACATGGGCTAAGAAATGACGGGATTCCACACTTTCGCAAACCCGAATCCCTCAAAGCGCTTCGCATTCGCGGTGGCGAAGTGAGTGACGCCGTGATGGCGGAGGGTGAAGGCGAGGCGGGCATCGATGATGTGGCGGAAGCCGGTCTTTGTTTTGGCGGCCCAGTTCCAGAGGGGCTTGGCGACATCGGGTTCATAGTCGCCGAACTCCCAGGCGGGATTGGAGCGCAGGGCATCGCAGAAGGCGGTGGCTTCCCGGGCGGTCTTGGGTTTCTTGAAGACGGCGGGGTTGCGGAGCTGCATGTAAAGCTCCACCAGCACGAGGCCGCAGAGGAGGAAGCGTTCCTTGCCCACGGTTTCCTCCTCGAAAAACCGGCGCGCGGCGTCGTGATGCGGCGAATCGGGATTGGCCGCGTAGAGGAAGAGGTTGGTGTCGGCGGAGAGAATCATGACGCGCTGCGCTCAAGGATCGCGTCGGCCTCGGGGCGGAGTTGGGCGGGATCGGTGATAAAATCCCCGCCGCAATCGAGCGTGGGAAAGCGCCAGACGTTTTTCGGCTTGGGGCCTTCGGGAAAACGGGTGACAAAATGCTCCGCCGCCTTGCGCATCACCTCCGAGAGCGACCAGTCCTGCCGCTCGGCGATTTCTTTGAGCCGCCGGTAGAGTGGCTCCGGGAACTGAATCTGGGTGCGTGTCATGATGGCAGTCATACATCATGTTTGAGATGTCGTCAATACGCTGCATGGAGCGCATTGTTCCGGGATCCGACAGGGTGTGGTCAAACATTCGCTTTTCGCGGTGATCCGCACCGACTCCACGGCCTGCTTCCGGAAGGCAAGCTGGCGGGGAAAGCGGCCGAGGAAGTCGTTCATCGGGCGATTCGATGCCATGGGTCGTGTGAACCGGTGACGGGCTGAAGTGAAAAACCGGTGCGTTGGGGCGTCATGGCACGGGCGTGCGTTCGAGCGCCTCGGTGAGGCGGCGGAACGGGTCCCCCGCTTCCTCGATGCCGGACCGGTGGCGCATGACGGCGGGGAAGACTTCCTGGACGTGGTCCGGGTGGATGGCGGCGGCCTCATCAAGGAAAGCGGTGGCGCGGGCGGCCTGGAGGATGGCGAGCGAGGCGCGGACGGATACCGAGTGCCCGGAGCCGGAGAGGCGGCGCAGGGTTTCGCAAAGCGCGATGATGTAGTCGGCGACGGCTTGGGAAACGGGCAGGGAGGCGACTTGCCGGCGGAGTTTCGCGATGTCGTCCGGAGTGAGAAGCTGGTCGCTGCCGTTGATTTCCGGAATGCCGCCATGGGCGTGTGCCATGAGGATGCGGCTTTGGACGGCGGCGTCCGGCAGGGTCATGGGGATGGAGAGCAGGAAACGGTCGAGCTGCGGCTCGGGCAGGGGAAAGGTGCCGGTGCTGTCGGTGTCGTTGCGGGTGGCGATGACGAGAAACGGATCGGGCAGGGTGCGGGTGACGCCGTCGAGGGAGACGCGGCTCTCGTTCATGCTTTCGAGCAGGGCGGACTGGACGCGCGGCGAGGCGCGGTTGATTTCATCGGCGAGCAGGCAGTTGGCGAAGACCGGGCCGGGGATGAACTCGAACTCGCCGCGATCCATGCGGTAGAGGGAAAACCCGAGCAGGTCGGCGGGGAGGAGATCCGGGGTGAACTGGACGCGCCTGAATACGCCGCCGATGGATGAGGCGAGCGTGTGGGCGAGAGTGGTTTTTCCGACGCCCGGAGCGCCCTCGATGAGGACATGGCCGCGGGCAAGCAGGGCTGTTAGAAGCAGCCGGGCCGCCTCGCCGGAACCGAGAACCGTGGATGTGAGCCTGTCGTGAAGGGATTGGAGCGCGGTGCGGGACATCGTTTGCAGGGCGAGGCTGGCACGATGCCGCGGCACTGGCGAGAAGCGATTGCGGCGAGGCGGCGCGGGGCGATCAGGCTGGGGAGGATCGGGCTCGAACAAAGAGGGAATGAACCGCAGATGAACCCGGATGGACGCGGATGTGGAAGAACCCTTGGAGTTTTCGCACCGTGTTCACGGCGAGTCCCCTCCCATTGCACGATTGTTTGGATTTCAACCCACTCTCATCTGTGTGCCCGTCCATATGCGGTTGGGTGATCCCCGGTTTGGTTGCCCTGCGCGGCGGCGGGACGCGGAAACGCGTATGGCCTCACTCCGAAGCGCGCGTTCAATATCCGAGGCCGTGGCCGAGGGGGAAGGAGCCGGTGGCGTGCGGCCAGGCGAAGGAGAGGCGGCCGGTGGGCGGAGTGTCGCCGAAGAGGACATCGGCCACGCCGCGGCCCTCGGTGCCCGGCCACCAGGCGGCGACGATGGCGTCGGCCTGGCCGCCGGCGGTTCCTAACAGAATCGGCCGGCCGGAGAGCACGACGACGATGACGGGCACACCGTGGGATTTGGCATCGGTGACGGCGGCGAGGTCCTCGGCGGCGAGCGAGAGATCGCGGCGGTCGCCCTTCATTTCCGCGTAGGGTTCCTCGCCGATGACGACGACGACGGCTTCCGCGCCGGAGGGATCGTCGCCATCGCGGGAGGAGCTGATGACGGTGCCCGCCGGGGCGGCGGCGCGGAGCGCCTTGAGGATGGTGGCGCCGCCGGTGGTGATCTCGCCCCGGGCACCCTGCCAGCCGATGGTCCAGCCGCCGCATTGCATGCCGAGATCGTCCGCGCCGCGGCCGGTGACGTGGATGTGGCGCAGCTTGCCGGAGAGCGGCAGGGCGGAGCGTTCGTTCTTGAGCAGGACCAGCGAGCGGCGCACGGCCTCGCGGGCGACGGCGCGGTGCCCTTCCGAGCCGAAGTCGCGCTGGAGTTCGGTGTCCGGGGCGATGGCGGCGTCCCTGTCCATGAGCCCCATGGCGAACTTGACACGCAGGATGCGGGTGACGGCGTCATCGACGCGCGACATCGGGACGCGTCCCTCGTTCACCAGATCCCGGAGGTGGCGGATGAAGTCGCGGTATTTGTCCGTGACCATGACCATGTCGATGCCCGCGTTGATGGCGATCCCGACGCAATGTTTGTAATTTGCGGAGCGGACCTGGCCGGAGGCGTTGTTGTTGTTAGAGGCGGGGCTTTGCCCCTTTGCGGGGGCGGAGAGGTGGTCGATGGCGTTGTAATCGGAGATGACAAATCCCTTGAAGCCGAGTTCGTCCTTGAGGATTTCCGTCAGAAGCCGGCGGCTGCCGGAGCATTTCTCGCCGTTCCAACTGCTGAAGGACGGCATGACGCTGCCCACGCCGGCATCGATGAGCGCGGGGTAGGGGGCCATGTGGATGGAGCGCATGGTGGCTTCGTCGATGCGGGCGTCGCCCTGATCGAGCATGCCGCCGGAGGAGGTGCCGAAGGTGGTGCCTCCATCGGCGACGAAGTGTTTGGCGCAGCCGAGCACGGCTTCGCGGCCGGTGAGCCGCTCGCCCTGAAGTCCGAGCATGGCGGCGAGGCCGAGCGAGGTGACGGTTTCCGAACACTCCGAGTAGCCCTCGTAGGTGCGGCCCCAGCGGATGTCCCGCGGCACGGCGACGCAGGGGGCGAAGGCCCACTGGATGCCGGTGGCGCGCATTTCGCGGGCGGTGATGCGGGCGATGCGGCGCACCAACTCCGGATCGCGGGTGCAGCCGAGGCCGATGTTGTGCGGGAAGATGACGGCGCCGGCGACGTTGTTGTGGCCGTGGACGGCATCGATGCCGTAGAGCAGCGGGATGCGCAGGCGGGACCTGGCGGTGCGGTTCTGGACGCTGCGGTAGAGGCCCGCCCAGTCGCGCATGGAGTTGCCGCCCTTGGGATCCGACGAGCCGCCGCTGAGGATGGAGCCGAGGCCGAGGTTTTCAATATCGGAGAAATCCTTGATGGCGCGAAGGTCCGGCTGGGTCATTTGGCCGACCTTCTCGGCAAGTGTCATGCGGGAGAGGAGTTCCCTGACTTCGGCGTCGCGGGCGCAGAGCCAGTCCGGCGAGGCGGCGGAGGCGGGAAGGACGAGCCAGAGGACCGCGAACAGGGAGCCTCCCATGCGGAGGGCGTGTGAGAGAAGTGATGGCATGCGGGCGGGCGAACTATTGTTTCGCTTTCCAGAACGGGTTCTCTTTTCCTCCGTTCGAATCAAATCGTTTGATATCCTCATGGCCTATCATTCCGATGCTTCCGTCATAGAATACGACCACTGCTTTGCCGCCGTGACGGAAAGCCATTTTGTTGGTCTTGACCTTGCCTTCCACGGGCTCCTGCTTCCATAGCATTCGGCCGTCGTGCTTGAACTGGTAGTTCACGGCCGTTGCCAAAAACGCGGTGCGCCCCGGATTGGTGACGTCGCTTACCCTGTAGCTCATCGGTGGATCGGTGTATTTTTTCGGCCAATTCAGATCTTCCGCGTTTATGCCAAAACTCGCGGATATTTGGTCGTAATAGCGTTTTTTCGCCCTATAGGCCACCGGATCCAGGTTGCCTGGAGGCGCAACCTGCAACTGGGCGTCCGATTTGTCGAAAACGGACGGATCGCCATAAAGGTGAACCAGGAATTTGGGGTTTCTGAACCACTCCAATGACAGTATGTCGTTTGCATTCAGTTCGGCAACGGGCACGTAATACCCGTTGTTTTCCGTAGCGTAGCCGATATTGGCAACCTGGAACTGGCGCATGACCATCATGGTGGTCGCCCGGTCGCCCGCGGCCCGCATGCGGGAGATGCCCATCATGGAGAGGGTGGCGATGACGGCGATGATGAGGATCACCACCAGCATTTCGGTTAGAGTGAAGCCGCGGGGCGGGCCGGGATGCCGTTGTTTCATGGCCGTGGATGGTTGATGGTGGACGGTCTGGAGTTATATGATTAGGGTTGGGTGACCTTGAGGCGGAGGAAGCCGCGGCCGCCGAGGCCTTCGGAGGCGTCGAGTTTGAAGGTGTGGTATTCCCAGGGTGTGCCGGTGAGGTCGGGCAGTCCGGTGGCGGCGGGCGCGGTGTCGGACGGGCCGGTGCCGGAAACGGACGCCCCGGGGAAGACGAGATCGAGCGAGCCTTCGACCGTGTAGGTGATGCCGTCCACGGTGGCGGTGCCGCCGGTGAAGGACGCGCCGTCGCGCACGGCGATGACGAGCGTGAGTTCGTTTCCGGCGGGGGCGCTGGAGTCCTGGATGAGCGAGGCGATGGCGCCGTTGTCGGACGGGTCCGAGGGATTGCCGTTGAGTGCGAACTCGAGGAGGTTCGGGGTGCCGTCGTTGTCCGGATCGTCACCGGGGCCGCGGAGTTCGGCGGGGATTTCCGGATGGTTGGTGGTGATCCATTGCTCGAACGGGGTGGAGGGCGAACCGGCGCCCACCTGGATTTTCCCATCGCCGGTGATGGCTCCGCCGGTGTTGGAGGAGTCATAGGTGCCGTCCGGCATGGAGGCATTGTTGATAACCAGCGCGGAGACGATGTCGGTGCCGGCGTTGGGCAGGTGCAGCACGGCTCCGTCCGCGATGTCGAGTGCGGAGTCGTCCGCGAGCGCCGAGGAGGAGGTGAGGATGAGGGTTCCCTCACCCACGCTGGTGGTGCCGGTGTAGGTGTTGGAATTGGTGAGTTTCCAGGTGCCGGGGCCGGATTTCACGATGCTGGTGGGGTTTCCGGAGGCGTCGTCCCCGATGAGGAGGGCGATGGTGTTTTCACCGGTGTTGGAGCCGGTGAGGGTGAGGGTGCGCGCGCCGTCCAGGCTGTTGAAGCCCATGGGCAGGTTGGTGGTGAAGTTCGTGGTGTGGGCGGGATCGGCCGCGGAGGAGTCGATGGCCCCGCTGTTCGGACCGATGGCGAACTTGCGGTTGGTGGAGGTGGTGTTGGCCGCGTCATGGCGGAGCGCGCCGCCGTCTAACAGGATGTGGAAACTGAAGTCCGCGGCGGCTCCGATGCTGCTGGGCGAGCCCGCGTTGGCGAGGTCTGTCACGACGAGGGTGCCGCCGAGGATGCGGGTGGAGCCGGTGTAGGTGCTGGCCGGGTTGGAGAGGGTGAGCGTGCCCGAGCCGGTCTTGGTCAGTGTGAGGACGGTTCCGGCGTTGGCGGTGTTGGCGATCGCGCCGCCCAGCTCGATGTTTCCGGAGCCTTGGACGAAGAGTGTTTTGTTTCCTCCGAGCGGGTTGATGGCGCCGGGGATGGTGAGTTTTCCGGCGTCCGACTGGAGGCGGTAGGAGTTGCCGCCGGTGTTCCAGGTGTGGGCGCCGGTGAGGGAGTTGTCGCCGGAGATGTTCCGCAGTTGGGGGATGGTGCCGTCCCGCGCGCTGATGTTGATGTTTTCAGCGGTGGTGATGTTGTCCCGGAAGGCGAGGGTGCCGCCTGCGGCGGGCAGGGTGGTGATGCCGGTGGTGTTGCCGAGGGCGTTGTCGTGGCTGGCGACGAGCGTGCCGTTGTTGATGGTGTTGGCGCTGCCAAAGGTGTTGGAACCGCTGAGGATGAGGGTGCCGGCGCCGTTTTTGACGATGCCGCCATCGCCGTGGGAGAGCACGCCGCTGAGTTCGGCGGAGTCGGTGCCGGTGCCCGGGTCCACATGGACGGTGCGGGTGAAGTTGAGCGAGATGTTGTTGGTGATGCGGGCCTTGCCGGTGGCGGGCGGGGAGCCGAAGACGAGTGCGGCGGCCCCGAACTTGCCGGTGCCGGCGGTGGCGGACCAGTTGAGCAGGGAACCGCCGTTCAGGGTGATGGTGAGATCGCCGCCGACGGCAGAGAAGCCGCCTCTGCCGCTGATGGCGGTCCACTGGACATTACCGGCTTCGGTGCCCACGGTGAGGGCCAGGGTGCCGTTGGCTTCCAGCACGCCGTTGGTGAGGACGTGGTTGCTGTTGGTGTTGATGCCGGCTCCATCGGTGCCGACGCGCAGCGCGCCGCCGAGGATGCCGGTGGTCCCGGTGTAGGTGTTGGAACCGGTGAGTTCGAGGGTGCCGGTTCCGAGTTTCGAAAGACCGAGCGGATTGAATCCGCCGTCGGTGTCCTCGATATCCGAGCCATAGGTGAAGGCGCCGGAGGAGTTGGTGGTGTCCAGGCCGAGGATGGAGCCGTAGGTGAAGCCGTCGGACGAGGTGCCGAGCGACTTGATGGTGTCGATATCCGCGGCGGTGAACTCGCCGGCGCCGCCGACATTGAGTGCCAGGGTGGCTGCCGGGTAGACGACGATGTTTCCGGCGGTCCAGTTGGCGGTGTTTCCGGCGTAGAGGGATGATGGGGTGGCGAGTTGGAGGGTGCCTGCGACGACGGAGGTGATGCCGGAGTAGGTGTTGGCTCCGGAAAGCCGTATGGTGCCGGCCTCGGTCTTGTTGAGATCCGCGGTGCCGGCGAGGGACGCGGAGACCGATCCGCTCATCATCTCGAAGCTGCCGGTGGAGGTGAGCGACGAGGTGCCGGTGCCGGTGATGCCGCCGCCGCCGTTCACGGTGACGGTGGCGACGGTTTCGGCCTGGTTCGCGCCGAGGTCGAACACGGCGGTCGCGCCGTTCACGTTGAGGTCGTCATCGGGAATCACATTGCTCGCGCCGATGGCGAGTGTGCCGGCGTGGATGTTGGTCGCTCCGGAGTAGGTGCCGGCCGTGTTGAGGATGACCCTGCCATTGTTTACCTTGCCGAGTCCGTAGCTGCCGGTGACGGGCGCGTTGATGGTGAGTGTGGCGGTGGAGTTGTTGTTTCCGAGATAGCAGCCCTCGCCATCAAGGATGAGACTGTTGCCGTTTCCATTGATGACATAGGAACCGGTCTGGCCGCTGCTCATGGACAGAGCGAACAGGGTGATGTCCTGGCCAAGGGTGATGGCGCCTCCGGTGGCGGGATTGTCATAACCGGTGCCGCTGACATTGCCGATGAACGCGGTGTTTGCCGAGGATGAGATCCAGGAGATGTTGGGTGAGCCGCCGGCGGTGGCGGTCCAGTTGGTGTTGGCGATGTCCGGGGTCCAGACGCCGTCGCCGTTCTGGTTGTTGGCGGTGCCGGGATCGGCGTCCCAGTAGAAGTTCGCGGCGTGGGAGATGTTAACGATGGCGATCAGGGAGAGGCCACAGGCGAGGAAGGGATTGCGGATGGGTTTCATGGATGGGTTTTTCCGTTAATGTTTTTTGTTGCCGGTTCCGGCGCCGTTGTCCCGGACGCAGGTGGCCCGGACCGCGAGGGGGACGGCGGATATGGCGACGATGGCGCCTGCGAGGGTTTTGGATTTCATGAGTGGGTTTTCAGGAAACGGGGAAAATCTGGCGTGTGATGGAGAAAAGGTCTATTGGCCGATTGGCCAGTTCCGGGCGGGAGTGATGAAATCGATGTTTCCCGGGGCGGATGGCGGTTCAGAGCCGGGTGACGCGGAGACGCATGAGGATGCGCGGTTCACCTGTCATGGGGACGGTGGCGCGGATGGTTTGGAGCGTGCCGTCGTCAGCGATGACCTCGCGGGTGATTCCTGTCGTGCTCCAGCCATCGAGGGTGGTGGACCATTCGGGATTGACGGTGATGTCCGTGGCGGCCTTCAGGAGGGTGTAGGTCATGGTCAACTCTCCGTTTTCCGTTTCGCAACGGATGCCGGAGGGGGCGGCCTCGGTGGGGATGGCGCCGAGGGCGTATTCGACGAGGTTCGGGATGCCGTCGCCATCGGGATCGGCGAGGTCGCCGGCGATGCCGGGATCGGAAGCTTCCTCGCCAAACCAATGGGTTTTCCATGCGAGCGATGGCGTATCCGGGGTCCAGATGGCCATGACGGATGAGCCGACGCGGTGGAGTGTGAAGGAGCCGATGGAGTCATGGCTGCGGCCGAACGAATCCGTGCCGACCGATCCGAGTGTGAAGGAGCCGGTGAGCGAGTTGGCGGTGACGACGGACCAGGAGCGCGGCTGCTGCCAGAAGGCGGCGGTGAAATCGACGGAGCTTCCAGGCGCGTTGAAAACAAGATCGATGGCCGCTCCGCTCTCGATGGTGGTTTCATCGGCGATGATCGAATCGAACGAGCCATCATCCGTGGTGTCTGCGGCGAGTTCCCATTCGATGCGCGAGGTGGCTTCGTAGGAAAGCGGGCCGGTGAAGGTTTGGCTGCCCGCGCTCATGCCGGGTGCGTGGACGCCGCCGATCACGGTGGGTGCGGAGATGTTGCCATTTCCGGAAAACCGTCCGCCAGTGGTGATGGTGAGCGCGCTGGTGGTGGTGAGGTCGCATGCGGCAACGAGGGTGCCGCCGGAGACGGTGGTGGTGCCGTTGTGATCGGCTGAACCTGTTAGAAGAAGGGTTCCGGTTCCGGTTTTCGAGATGCCGAGGGCGCCGGATCCGGGGTTGACGCCGCCGGAGAACCCGATATCCCCATCGCCGGTGACATGGAGTATCTTGTTGGCGGTGCTGTCGATCATTGCGACGGGAGTGGCGATCACCAGTTTCCCCGAGGCGGAGCGGATGAAGTAGGCGTTGCCACCGGTGCCGAGGGAGAAGGCGCCCGTGAGCGTGTTGGTCCCGTTGCCGTTCAGGAGGTGCTCGCCGGATGAGCGTCCGTTGAGGGTGATCGGCTCGGCGGCCGTGACGCCGCCGCGGAGTTCGAGGACTCCACCGCCATTGCCGGAGACGGTGGTGCCGTTGGAGGTGCCGCCAAGGGCGGTGTTGTTGGAGATGGCAAGCGTGCCGCCATTGATGAAGGTGGTGCCGGTGAAGGTGTTCGCGCCGCCGAGCAGCCAGGTGCCGGACTGGTTTTTGGAGAGGGAGACGACGGACGAGCCGTTGACGATGGGACCGGTGATGGCGTTGCCGGTGTGGCTGCCGTTGAGGGCGAGGGTGGTGGCGTTGTTCGCGCCTTGGTATTCGCCGATGGTAAGTGGGGCGCTGGTGGGGTTGAAGGTTTCCGTGCCGCTGATGCCACCGGTGCTGCGGAGGCGCGCGATGTGCAGGCCGTAGCCGTGGGAGCCGGTGACGTTGAGGGTGGCGTTGTTTCCCCAACCGGTGGTGGGACCGTTGAGCCGGATGATGTTTCCGGTGTTGGCCCCGCCGTTGTTGGAAACATCGATGGTGGTGGTGATGTTGCTGTTTCCGGCGAAGCCGACGGGCATGGCGATCACGCCGTCGTTGCCGTCGCCGTCGATGTGGAGTCGGATCAGAGGCGAAACCGCGCCGGTGTTGATCTGGAGGGGGGCGCTGCCGAGGGCGTTGGGATGGGTGGCCTTCAAGGTGCCCGCCGCGCGGACGATGGTGTTTCCCGAATGGCTGTTGTCTCCGGATATTGTTAGATCAGCGGTGCCGGACTTCGTGATTCCGCCGGAACCGCTGACGGGGCCTTCGATGACAAAGCTTGCGGTGCCGCCGCCATCGATGGTGAGGGTGTTGTCGAGAATGAGGGGGGATGCGAGCTGATAGATGAGGCCCGCGCCGTTGTCCGCCGCGAGGTGGATGACCGGAGTGGAACCGCCCGGGGAGGTTTGGAAGCGCAGCGATCCTCCGGAGATGCGGACGGCGCCCGAGGGGGATTCCGGTCCGCCGCCGGAGAGCATGAGCGAGTTGAGAATGAAGGGAGAGGCGAGGTTCTGATTGGAAACGACGGTGCCTTGGGGCAGTGGTGATCCGGTGAGGAAGGTGATGCTGGTGGAGGGGCCGCCCGCGGGAGGGAATCCGCCAAGCCAGTTTGAGCCGTGGGACCAATCATGTGTGGTGGCGGTGGCGGCGGTCCACAGGGCCCGGGTGTTGTCGAGCACGCTCAGGTAGAAGGTTTCCGAAGAGGATGCGAGTCCGTCACTCACCGTGACGGTGATCCCGGCGGTGCCCGCGATCCCGGTGGCGGGGGTCAGGGCGATGGTGCGGTTCTGGCCGCCGCCGCCGAGGGCGATATTGTTGTTGGGGACGAGGGTGGTGTTGGAAGAGGAGGCGGTGAGGGTGAGCGATGTGGAGGCCGTTTCGAGGTCGGTGACAGTGAAGGCGATGTTTCCGGTGGAGGTGTTGACCGGGATTGAGACATCACTGATTGGGCTGACGACAGGCCGGGCGTTGACGGACAATATGAAAGCGTCGGCATTTTGTCCGCCATCGGCATCGGTCACGGTTACGATGACCGTTGCGGTTCCGGATTGGCCGGGTGCCGGTGTGGCGGTGAACGTGCGGCTTGCGCCACTGCCGCCGAAGACGATGTTTCCAGCAGGCAGCAGGGCGGTGTCGGATGAAGTTGCGGACAGTTGGAGTTCCGATGCGGGTGTGTGGACATCGCCGATGGTGAAGCTGATGGCGCCGGTGTCCGAGTCCTGGTTGATGGTGCGGTTGGTGATGTCGCTGATGGTGGGCAGCGTGCCGCGGTATCCGGCGCCGACGTTGCTGAAGGCGCTGGTTCCGCCGTCGTTCACGGCCTTGGCCCAATAGTAGTGGTTGACCGCGTAGGGGACGTCCGTGTCCTGATGGGAGTTTTGGGTGATGGTGGCGATCAGCGAGGCGGTGGAGCTGTTGTTCACCGTGTTCCGCCAAACCTGATAGCCGGTGGCGCCGGAGGTGTTGTTCCATGCGACGAGGGTGTGAAGATTGTGGAGTCCGTCGGTCGCATGCAATCCGGCGGGAGCCGGAGGAGCCGCAGGCAGGCTGCGGTGACCCGCGTCCGGCGAGCCGAAGAGGCCGGGTCCGGAATCCGCGACCGCGCACACCCAGTAATGATACGAAGTGGTGTATTCGGGGGTGGTGTCGTCGTAGGTGGTGGCGGTGACGGGATCGGTGTTGAGTTTTACCGCGCCGGTGGTGGAGTTGGTGGTGTTTCGCCAGATGTCGTAGCCGTTGGCGCCGCTGGCGGAATTCCAGGTGACGCGGATCTTGTCGGTGTGGGCGCCGTCGGTGGCGGCGACTCCGGTGATGGCGGGAGGAGGATTCACCGAAAGCACCTGGATGGTGCTGGTGGCGGTGTTTCCCTGGCCGTCGAATGCCTTGCAAGCGATGGTGTATGACAGGCCGGGGCCGGAGGGAGTCGGCCAGAAATACTGATAGGGAAAGAGGGTTTCGGTGTGTTGCAGGACGCCGTTCACCGAGTATTCGACCTTGGTGATTCCGGATTTGTCGGAGGCATGGGTGCGGATCTCGTTGGTCATGCCCGCATGGACGAAGTTGACGCGCGGCAGGTCGATGGAGACGAAGGGCGCCATGGTGTCGGTGGCCTTTGCGTCGTTGGGCAAGGGGCGGATCGGGCTATCGGTGATCGATCCGTATTTGTTGTCGCTGTAGTAGGAGAGGCCGATGCTTTCGCGGTAGGCGGCCAGCACGTCGGCGGAGGTGTCGATCCGCCAGTTGTTGCCGTCCGGGTTGTTGCCGTTGAAGTATACCCAGGCCTTGATGCGTGGCATCGAGTTCTTGAGGTAGTCCTTCATGACGGTGCGGTACCACTGGGCCTTCGAGCCCGGAGGGGTGCCCGCCTTGTCATCGTCCCGGTGGCATCCGGTTTCGGCGATCATGATGGGTTTTCCCGGAGCGAGCGCGATGATGTCACCAAGGGTGGGGCCGCCGCGCACCGAGAAGTGGCCCCAGTTGTTGGTGATGCGGTTGTAGACATCGGCGGAGGTCCAATCGACGTAGTTGTCGCCGGGGTAGAGTTGGTTGATGGGGGTGGAACCGGAATAGCTCGTGTTCGGGCACCAGACCCAGGTGACGTTGGTGACGCCGTTGCGGGTGAAGATGTCGCGGACATGCCGCCATGCGGCGATGTAATCCTGGGCGGTGTTGCCATTGACGCCGGCGCACCATGGATACCAGTTGCCGTTCATTTCGTGGGCGAAGCGGAGGAAGAACGGATGGCCCCATGCTTTCGCGGAGAGCGCCCAGTTGCGGATGAAGTTGTCGAAGTCGCCGTTGAGGATGTTCGCGAGCTTGTAGTGCGAGTCCGCGCGGTGCCCCCGCGGCTGCCATGAGATCATCGGGATCGAGCCGTGGTTGCGGAATCCCGACATGGCGGCCGTGGGGAATCCGAGCGAGCCGTTCCCGTCCTCCCAGTTACGGAAGAAGTTGGCGATGGCCGCGCCTTTCCCCGATTGTTGTTCGAAGTCGATGAGATTGGACAGGGTGCCGTTCAGACCGGGGAATGCGCCGCCGTACACGGATTCCTGCGCCTTGAGAGGGAAGGCGGAAAGGGAGACGATGGCGGCGAGGGCGAGCGCCAGGCGGGATGGGTTTGACCGCGGCATTTTTGGAATTGGGTTTCCGGGCAGGATCCGGAAGCTCGCAGCGGATTGGGTGGGTGTCCATTGGCCGATCGGCCAAGGTGGCGGTCTTCAGGGTTTGAGAAGGCCGCGTTCGAAGCCGCGGGCGACGGCTTCGGCGCGATCGGATGCCTGGAGCTTGACCAGCAGGGCCGCGACGTGGGCTTTCGCGGTGCGTTCGGAAATGTTGAGCAGGCGGCCGATTTCCGCGTTGGTGAAGCCCTGGCGGACGAGGGTGAGAACCTCGAGTTCGCGGCGCGAGATGTGGCCCTGTTCGTCATCCGCGGCAAGCATGCGGGCGATGTGCTCGCCGATGGGCGAACCGCCGGCGTGGCATTCGCGGATGGCGTCCATCAACTCGGTGCGGCTGATGTTTTTCGTGACGTATCCCGAGGCTCCGGCGGCGAGGGCGTGGCGGACATCCTCGTATGCCTCCGATGACGTGAGCATGAGCACGCGGGCGGCCGGAAAGTCCCGGCGGAGACGTTGAAGCGTTTCGATCCCATCCATGCCGCCCATGCTGACATCGAGCAGGGTGACATCCGGGCGGTGATCCCGCCACATGCGCAGGGCGGTTTCGCCATCGTCGGCCTCGACGACAACCTTGAGTCCGGGCTCGCTGTTGAGCATGTTGGCAAGACCGGCGCGGAGGATGGCGTGGTCGTCCACAAGCATCAGGCTGATCGGTGGGGAGGTGGTCATGGTTTTGTGAAACTTAAACCGGATTTCCCGAAGTGGGGAGCGAGCGTTCGGAAAACTCGTCGTCGTAGGAACGGAGCGGGGCCTCGGCGTGGATGACGGTGCCGCCGCCCGGGGCGCTGCGGATGGTGAATGAGCCTTCGAGGCGTTCGAGGCGCTCGCGCATTCCCTGAATGCCGAAGTGGCCGTCGATCACGCCGAGTTGTTCGCCGGGGACGAAGCCCGATCCGTCGTCGGTGATTGTCAGGGCGATGCGGTCGGGGTGATCGAGGGTGGTGATTTCGATGGTGACATTTTCCGGATCGCCGTGGCGGAGGGCGTTGTGAAGCGCTTCCTGCACGACGAGGAGGAGGTTTCCGGCGATGAAGTCGGGGACGCGCGCGAGATCACCGGCGGAGCGGATGGAGATTTTCGCGCCGCGGCCCGCGCCGAGGCGGCGCGCGATGGCGTCGAGCGCTTCGGGCAGTTCCATGCCGTTAAGGGGAAGCGAGCGCAGGGCCCAGACGGAGTTGCGAAGTTCCTCGACGGCGTGGCTGACCATGCGCCTGGCGACTTTCAGGTGGCCGGGAGGTCTGTTGTTGGCGGCTGGTGAGGAGCTTTCGGCCTCGCAGGCCTCGATTTGGAAACCGAGGCCGCTCATGGTTTGGAGCAGGGTGTCGTGGAGGTTTGCGGCGAGCCGGGTGCGTTCGCGCAGGGTGGCCTGGAACTCGATGGACGCATCGTGGCGGGCGTGTATTTCGCGGGCGAGCTGGCGTGTCTTGCGGCGCACCTGGCGTTTCAGCTGGAGACTCCACACCAGCGCGGCACCGAGGGCGAGCAGCACGGCGGCAAGCACCATGGCGAGGTGGCGCGCGGTCCACCACGAGGGTTTTTTGATCACGCGGATGTCGGCCGGTTCGCGCAGGATCAGGCTGAGGCCGGAGGGAAACGTGCGGTAGATGCGCGGCCCCTGGGCGTCGGCGGTGGTGTAATCGAGTTGGACGAGGCCGGTGACATCGAGGTCGCTGCCGGGCTGTAGGGAATTGAGAAAGCCGGAATGGTTGTCCTGCAGGCGGGCGCGGAAGACGAGTTTGCCGCGATCAGAGAAGGCGGCTTGTTCAAGGGTGAGCGTGCCGGGGCCGCCGCCGTGGGGGTCGGTTTGCACGGCGAGCAGCCGCGCCTGGCAGCGGATGAGGTGGCCGTCGAAGTCGTGTGGGGAAACGACCTGCGCGCTGCGCACGGCGGCCTCGTTGATGGCGAGAATATCCGAAGGGGTGACGGAAACCGGTGCGGGCAGGGTGGCGACGCCGGTTTTCCTGACAGTCGCATCGCAGAGCGTGCCGATGAGTCGCGAGATATCGACGAAACCGGAGGCTTCCACGCGGTCGCCGGGCCGCAGTTCGATGGGTGACGGGGTTTCCACGCGGATGGCGCGGTTTCCCTCCTGCAGGTAGAAGAAACGTCCGGGCAGGGCGTAGGTCACGGTGCCCTCGACCCGCACGCGGTGGGGACCGGCGGGTTCCGCGCGGAAGGGGAGGATGCGGTCGAGGGTGACCATCGGCACGGCATCGGGGCGGGGCGGAGGTTTTTCGACAACGAGGTCTACCGGGCCGCTGGCCATGACGCGCACGCCGGTGGCCTCGCCGCGGGTGTTGAAGTTGGTGGCAGCGACTCCGCGGACGCAGACCTTTGCATCCACGAGCGAGGCGGGGTTTCCGATGACCGATTTGGTGAACTGTGCGGTGAAGCGCCCGGGATCGGCATCCATGAGGAGCGTGATGCCGTCGCCAAGGGGATAGACGCCCTGGACCACGCCACGGACCTCGACGCGCTGGCAGTCGTCCGCGCCGCTGAAGAAGCGTGACGGAATCATGCGCGCGGCTTTTGGCAGCGGTTTCTGCCCGAGGATGCGGAGGGTGGCGGGGATGACCTTGGGTGCGTAGCCGCCGGGGTCGGTCAGGCCGGTGATTTCCACCTCCATGCCCACACGGAGGCGGGTGAGCGTTCCGCGTCCGCTTTGCCAGAGCTTGCGGTTGCGCGCCTCGACGAGATCCACCCAGATGCCCGCCGTTTCGTCCTGGATGGTGAGGTTGTCGTGGGCGTTGCGCCAGGTGATCACGCCGCGGAGGCTGACCGGAATGGAGGTGGCGGCCTTTTCCCGGGGCAGCGAACGCACGTCCGCCACGCGGGTGAGCGGCTGTGCCCGCGCGATGGCGGCGGCGGCGGCCAGCCACGCGAGGCAAAGCCAGAACGGCAGCCCGGTTGGGTTTGCACAGGGTTTCATGACGGCAATCGACCTTCCGGTCCACGTTTGAAAACGGGGGCGTCGAAGTAAATGAGAAAGCAGGGATTGCAACATGGTTTTGCGGGTGTGCGTCCATGGGCCGATCGGCCAATAGACCGCGCCGCCGCCGCCGAGGATGTTTGTCCCGGCAAAACCCGTCATCCGTCATGAAACCCGCCATCATCCTCATTCTAACAGCCGCGCTTGCCGCGGGGCAGTCAACGACCCGCGCCGCGAAGATGAAGCCGGACGCCGAGTGGCGGGAGTTTCCCACCCGGCTCCTCGGCGATCTGCCCGGCTTCCGTCCGTCCGCGGATGTGAAGCTCTCGAAGTATGGCGGCGATGCCGGCTCGCGCGGCAAGGCGACGGGGTTTTTCCGGACGGAGAAATCCGCGAAGCGCTGGTGGCTGGTCGATCCGGACGGGCATCCCTTCGTTCACATGGGGGTGGTGGCGGTGGCCTGTCCGCCGCTTTCGGGACCGCTGAGGCGTCCGCTGCCCAAGGAATCCTCCACCCGCGAGGGATGGGCGGAAAACGTCACCGGCCTGCTCCGGAGCCATGGTTTCAACGGCGCGGGCGCGTGGTCGGACACCGATGCCATCCGGGCGTCCGGAAAACCGCTGGCCTATACAAGGATCTGGAATTTCATGAGCTCCTACGGCCGCAAGCGCGGCGGAATCTATCAGAAGGCCGGGCACATGGGATATCCGAAGGATTGCATCTTCGTGTTCGATCCGGAGTTTCCGGCGTTTTGCGACGAGCATGCGAAACGTCTCGCATCGACCAGGGACGATCCGTGGCTGTTAGGGCATTTCTCCGACAACGAACTGCCGTTTTATCTCAACACGCTGGACAACTTCATGCGCCTGCCCAAGGGCGATCCCGGGCGGACCGCGGTGGACCGCTGGCTTACCGAGCGGCGCAAGCGTTTCCCGGATGACACGAAACTGCACGACCGCAAGCGCGAGGAGTTTCTCGAGTTCGTGGCGGACCGTTATCTTTCCATCACCTCGGCGGCGATCCGCAAACATGATCCGAACCATCTGTGCCTCGGCCCGCGTTTCACCGGGCAGTCGCTGAGATCGAAGGCGGTTTTCAAGGCGGCGGGGCGTCACCTTGATGTCATTGCGGTGAACTATTATCACGCGTGGTCGCCGGATGCCGAACAGGTCGCCAACTGGATGAAGTGGTCCGGCAAGCCGTTCATGGTCACCGAATGGTATGCGAAGGGCATGGACTCCGGTTTTGCGAACACGAGCGGAGCCGGCTGGGTGGTGGCGACCCAGGGGGACCGCGGGCGTTTCTATCAGAACTTCGCCATCGGGCTGCTGGAAACGCGGGGCTGCGTCGGCTGGCACTGGTTCAAGTACCGCGACAACGATCCGAACGACAAAAAGGCCGATCCCTCGAACATCGATTCCAACAAGGGCATCGTCAGTCTCAATCTGGAACCCTACGAAGCGCTGATGCGGCCGATGCGCGAGCTGAACGAGCAGGTTTATCCGCTGATAAGACATATCGACGCCAAGTGACGCGCGGTTTCAGCGGGTCTTTTCCCGATGGGCGGCCTTGATTTTCGCGAACTCCGCCTCCGTCACCGGCCGCGCCGGGCCGTGGCGGAAACGGAAGCCCTCGCCGGATTCGAAACGGCCGCTCTTGGGATCGGCGGCGAAGAGGTATCCGCCGTCTCGGGCCTGTGCGGCGGGCGAAACGGGGGCGAGCGGGGAGCGGGAGGCGTTTCACGGGCGGGGAGAAAACTCACGCGATCCGGCCCGTGTTTTCAATCGAATGCGGCATGCCCCGGAATGGGGAGGCCCGGCTCAGCCCGCGGCATCGAGAAAGGACTTGCGGCAGAGTTCGGCGTATTTGCCCTCGCGGGCGAGCAGTTCGGAGTGCGTTCCCTGTTCGATCACCCGGCCTTTTTCCAGCACGTAGATGAGGTCCGCGTTCTGGATGGTGGAAAGGCGGTGGGCGATGACGAAGGCGGTGCGGTTTTCCATCAGGCGGTCGAGGGCGTCCTGGATCTGGCGTTCGGTCTCGGAGTCGACGGATGCGGTGGCCTCGTCGAGCAGCAGGATGGGGGCGTTCTTGAGCAGGGCGCGGGCGATGGAAAGGCGTTGTTTCTCGCCGCCGGAGAGTTTCACTCCGCGCTCGCCGACGTTGGTGTCCAGTCCCTCGGGCAGGGTGCGGACGAAGGCCCCGGCGTGCGCGGCGGCCAGCGCGGACCAGAGACTGGCGTCGCTGGCATCGCGCTTGGCCAGAAGGAGGTTCTCGCGGACGGTGCCATTGAAGAGAAACGGCTCCTGGGTCACATAGGCGAGGCGGTCACGCAGCGAGGTCTTGGCCAGACTGGCGATCGGGGTGCCGTCGATGGTGATGGAACCGCCTGTCGTTTCATAAAACCGTGCGAGCAGGGACAGCACGGTGGTTTTCCCGGCTCCGGTCGAGCCCACCAGCGCGATGGTTTGCCCCGGGCGGGCCTCCAGGCTCACCTCGTGCAGCGTCGGCTGGTCCTGATAGGAGAAGGAAACCCGGTCGAAGCATACGTGTCCGGCGATCCTTGGGGGCAATTCGCCGCCGCCGCTGGCGTTCGGCTCTTCGTCCGAGTCCAGGATGTCGAAGACCCGGTCCGCCGCCGCCCGGCCGCCAAGCAGCATCTGGTTGAGCGAGTTCAGGCGGTCGATCGGCTCGTAAAACAGCGACAGGAAAAGCAGGAAGCGAGTGAAGTCGCCCAAGGTGAGTTCGCTCCGCATCACGGCGGACCCGCCGAAGGCCAGCACCAGCACGTAGCCGGTCATCCGCACGAACGACATGCCCGGCGAGTAGATCGCCCACCATTTCATCATCCGCAGCGTGGCCAGCCGCAGCCGGTCGGAAAACCGGTTGAAACGCCCGTGCTCGGCGGTTTCCGCAGCATAGGCCTTGATCTGGCGGACGCCGGAAATGTTGTCGTGCAGCAGGGCGTTCAAGTCCGAGGACGCCTCCCGCTGGTTGCGATAGCGGTCGCGCCCCCGCGTCGAGTAAAACCAGGCCCCCACCGCCAGCAGCGGCACCGGCAGGGTGGCCCAGGCGGCCACCGTCGGATTCAGGAAAAACAGGAAAACCCCGATCCCCAGCACTTGCAGCGCCGCCACCAGGCCTTGCTCGATGCCATCGATCAACACCCGCTCCATGTTCGTCACGTCCTCGACCACCCGCGTCATGATGTCGCCGGTCCGCCGCGTGTCGAACCACCGCAGCGGCAAACGCTGGATTTTCCCGTAAAGATCCGAGCGGATGTCGAAAATCACCTTCTGCTCGAACGTGTTGTTGATGAAAATCCGCAGCGAATTCAGCCCGTCCTTGGCCAGGAAACCTCCCAGCGCCACCGCGATCCAGAATCCGAATTCCCCATGGCGCGCCGGATTCGGGATGATCTCGTCGATCACGTGCCCCGTGGCGTTCGGAAACACGAAAACCGCCGCCGTCATCCCCGCCGCGCAGAAGAGCTGGGCCGCGGCCAGCCCAGGATAGTGGCGCAGGTAGGCGAAAACGCGGAGAATCGAGTTCATCGGAGGCCCGACCGTTGCCGCCCTGTGGATGCTTTGTAAAGCCAACGCGAAAGAAGTTTGAAAGCTGGTGAAATTTGGGTTGCCGACCCGGATCGGGTCTTCCTAGTGTTCGCCCACACGGAACCTAAAGCTTCAAATTTCAAACCCATGGCAAACGTCTTCGGCATCCTCACCATGATCGTCCTGCTCCTCGCAGGCTTTGTCGCTTTCAAAAACAAGGAGCGCTACGCCGGTGAAATCACCGAGACGAATACCCAGAAGGAAAACCTCGCCCGCAGCCAGGCGCTCCTCATGGAAACCCAGGGCAAGCTCGCCGATACCATCGCCAAGCGCGAGGAGGTCGATGCCGAGGTCGTCAAGCTGACCGCCGACGAGGCCGCCCAGAAGAAGGCCAACGACGAACTCAAGGCGCGGATCTCCGAGAAAGCCGCCAAGCGCGATGCCGACAAGGCGAAGCTCGACGAGATCCGCGAGAAGACCGCCAAGATCGGCGACCTCCGGGATCTCGCTCCCAGGATGGAGGCCTCCAGGGCCGAACTCGAACAGCTCGCCCAGGACATCACCGCCGCCGAGGCCAAGCTGGCCAACCTCACCAGCCAGAACGCCGTTCTTGAGGGTCAGAACGCCGCGATGAAGAAGATGTTCGACACCATCAGCAGCGGAAGCTCGCTGCCGACCGTCAACACCCGCATCCGCTCGATCTACCCGACATGGGGCTTCGTCACCCTCGCCGCGGGCAACTCCTCCGGTGTCGTGGGAAACTCCACCCTCAACGTGGTCCGCGACGGCAACACCATCGCCAAGCTTCTGGTCACGGCGGTGGAGGCAAACAGCGCTTCCGCCAGCATCATCCCGGATTCCGTGGCCGCGGACGCCACCCTCATGGTGGGCGACCGCGTGGTTCCCGCATCGAAGTGATCCCGGCCCAGAACCGATTCGACAGAACTCCTTCCCAAATCCCATGAAAGCCATTCTCTACGTTGTCGCCATCCTCATCACGGGCGGTGCCGCATATTTCTCCCTCGAGCACTCCCGCAAGTTCGGGGATGTCCAGCAGGTGCGCCTGGAAACCATCAGCAAAAACAAGACCGTCACCGCCAACAACGACGCCACCAAGGTGGACCTCGGCAAGGAGGAAAAGGTTCTCGAAACCTCCCAGACCAACCGCGAGACACTGGACGCCAGCATCACCGCGCTCAAGTCCAACGCCGGAACCCTTGAGCGCGACATGGCCGAGATCGACAACGACATCAGCGCCCAGGCCCAGGAATTCGCCGAACTCGAAAAAATCCGCAAAGAAGTCACCGAGATCCTTGAAAGCATGGGTGAGAGTTTGGGCTTGGAAGTCACAGACACCAATCTCCCTGAAATCATCCAACAGATCGAAGACGACAAGAAGGCCCGCATCGTCTCCCTCGACGAGAAAAACACCCTCATCGGGACCGCCGAGAAACTCCTCGTCCAGAATCGCGACGAAGCCGACCGCCTGGTGAAACGCAAGGTGGAGCGCGATGCCCGCATCAGCCGCAACTCGATGCAGTCCGTCATCACCGCCGTCAACCAGGACTGGGGTTTCCTCGTCATCGGCGCCGGTTCCAACTCGGGCTTCACTCCGCAGACCGCCCTTACCGTTCAGCGCGACGGTCGCTACATCGGCCGCGTCCGCCCCTCCTCCATCGAACCCACCCAGACCATCGCCGAGATCGACTTCAACAGCCTCGCCACCGGCGTGCGCCTCCAGCCCGGCGACAAGGTGATCCTTTCCAAGCCCACCTCGAACTGATCCGCCCTGACCGGCAATCCGGATTTCCCAAGCTCCGCGGGCTTGCAAGCCCCGGAGCTTGTTTTATGATGCGACCATGTACAGCCGATTTCTCCTGCCGCTCGCGTCCCTCGCCGCCGCGCTCGCCTTCACATCCTGCGCCGGAGAGCCGGAGAAGAAACCCGTCGGCCCCACCTCGGAAAACAGCCGCCTCTCCTGGACCGGCCAGGTCACCAATCCCATCCAGGGCCAGCTCGGCATGCTCCCGCAAAACCAATACCGCCGCTGATCCCCGTGGCGGCGGTTTGAACCGCCATGCCCGGAGGCACATTCAATCCCGGTGATAGGGCGATCCCGCCTTCAGCGTGGCCACCCGATAGAGCTGCTCTAACAAAACCAGCAGCGCCAGTTCGTGTTGCAGGGTGAATGGCGAGAGCGCCAGCAGCAGATCGCTCTCTTCCCGCAGCTTCCCGTTGTGCCCGTCCGCCGCGCCGATCAGAAACGCCGCCGCCCTCACCTCGCCGCGGTTCCCCAGCGCCGTCATCCGCTCCGCGAAGGCCCGCGTGCCCAAAGCCTGCCCGCGCTCGTCCAGCGCGATCCGGTAACATCCCCGCGATTTTTCCAACAGACGCGCCGAGGTTTCGTCCGACGGTCCCGCCTTCACCGTCACCAGTTCGCATCCGCCGAAGCGCGACAGGCGCTTCAGATACTCCTCCACGCCCGCCTTGGCATAGGCGAGCGCCGGTTTTCCCGCGACGATGATCCTCGTTTGCATCGGTTTCCCGAACGAGCTTGCCCGCCCCATCCCGCCGCGCCAACCTCAATCCCGTGAAACACCTTCCGCTCTGCCTGCTCCTCGCCGCCTGCTCGTCCGCGCCAGGCCCCGTCGTCCCCCAAACCGCCGTCGAACGCAAAATGATCGGTCTCCTCGAAAAATTCGACCGCTGGGACGACAACGGCGACGGCGAACTCGACCGCGCCGAACTCGCCGCCGGTCTCAAGGGCGCCGAACACACGCCCGACGGCGTCGTTTCCTTCTACGACACCGACGGCAACGGCCGCGTCTCCCTGCGCGAGGCCCAGGCCGGATACAAACGATCCGCCGAGGCCGAGGAAATCATCCGCCAACGCTCCGCCCGATGAGCGCCATCTACGAATCCGGCAAACTGCTCGCCGAATACCTCCTCTTCCACTTCGGCTCGCCCGGCGAAATCCTCCCGTCCGGCCGCCACTGGCCCGCCGGCATGCGCGAGGCGCTCGACTTCGCCGTCAGAACCCCTTCCCGCTTCTCGCCCGGCGACGCGGATACCGGGCTCGACCTCGGTTGCGCCGTCGGCCGCTCCACCTTCGAGATGGCCCGCTCCTGCCGCCACGTCACCGGCATCGATTTTTCCCACGCCTTCATCCGCGCCGCCGAATCCCTCCGCCACGGCGGGGAAATCCCCTACCAACGCCTTGAGGAGGCCGCCCTCCACACCACCCTCCGCGCCCGCGCCCCGGCCGGCATCGATCCCCGGCGCATCCGCTTTGCCCAGGGCGACGCCATGAACCTGCCCGCCGACCTCGGTTCCTTCGACCGCGTCCACGCCGCAAACCTCCTCTGCCGCCTCACCCGCCCCCAACTTCTCCTCGCCCGGCTCCCCTCACTCGTCAATCCCGGCGGCGAACTCATCCTCGCCACCCCCTGCACCTGGCTCGAAACCTTCACCCCACCTGAAAACTGGCCCGCCACCGGCACCTTCGACTGGCTCGTCTCCGCCCTCGGCCCCGCCTTCGAACTCGCCGAAACCACCGAGGAACCCCTCCTCATCCGCGAAACCGCCCGCAAGTTCCAGTGGACCAGCTCCCTCCTCACCCGCTGGCGCCGCAAAACCTGAGCGCGCCCGCAGGGCCTTCTCCAGGCGGTCCATGGCGCGGATGACCGGATCCCGAAGGGTCCGGCCAAGTCGCTGCGGGGGCCTGGTGGCCTCCATCATGCGGGGCGATGCCGGTGCGGCAGACGCGTTTGCCTCCGGTTTTTCTAACGGACGAGGTCCGCGAGGGCGAGATCGAGGGTGGGGTGGGCGAAGCGGAAGCCGCTTTCCAGAAGGGCGCAGGGGAGGGCGCGCTGGCCTTCGAGGAGGGCTCCGCCGAAGCCGCCGAGGGCGAGTTTCAGGGCGGGACCGGGGACGGGGAGGATGGCGGGGCGGCGGACGGCCTTGGCGAAGATGCGGGTGAAGTCGCGGTTGGTGAGCGGTGTGGGGGAGCAGGCGTTGACCGGGCCGCGGAGGGACTCGGTCATGACGCAGTGGTGGATGGCGGAGCGGATGTCGTCCACATGGATCCATGGCATCCACTGCCGGCCGGAGCCGAGTCTGCCGCCGATGCCGGCGCGGAACACGGCCAGCAGTTTTTTGAAGGCGGCGCCGTCGCGCCCGAGCACCACGCCGACGCGAAGGAGCACGACACGCGGGCCGAGGCCGGCGGCTTCTTCGGCGGCATCCTCCCACTCGCGGCAAAGATCCGCGAGGTAGCCGGTGCCGGGCGGGGCGTGATCGGGGAGTTCCTCATCGCCGCGATGGCCGTAGATGCCGACCGCGGAGGCGTTGACGAGAACCTTGGGCCGTTGTTCCGGAGCAAGGCGGCGGATGGCATCGACGAGGCGGCGGGTGATGCCCACGCGGCTTTCGTGGAAGATGCGGCGGTTTTGCGGTGTCCAGCGGCGGTCGATGGGTTCACCGGTGAGGTTGATTACGGCGAGGTGGCCGGCGGGGTTGACTTCGCCGGGTTTCTGCCATGCCTGGATGAGGGGGCGGGTCTGGTGGGAGCCGCGGCTGACGCCGGTGGTGGTGAACCCGTCATCGGCGAAGATCCGGGGCAAGCCCCGGCCGATGAAACCGGTGACACCCAGGATGGCGACCCGAGGTTTCTCCCGCATGGGGAAAAGGTGGCGCGGTTTTTGCAGGTGGCAAAACGGAATTTCGGTCAGGGCCGACGCATCTAAAAATTGAGAAGGCGGAGGAGGTAGCTGTGATCCCAT
>CAZKQK010000003.1:0-93084 GCA_964554865.1 uncultured Luteolibacter sp.
TGCGCGGGAATGGCGCTGCGGCGGGCGGGGTGTTGTGGAGCGCGCGGGATCTGCGGGTGCGCGTCCGGGATTGAAGTTCGAGGTGATGCGGCATTATGCGCGCGGGTGGAACTTGCGGTGCACGGATTTCAGGCGCTTGCGGTCCACATGGGTGTAGATCTGGGTGGTGGATATGTCGGCGTGGCCCAAGAGTTCCTGGATCACCCGCAGGTCCGCGCCGCCTTCCAGCAGGTGGGTGGCGAAGGAGTGGCGCAGCAGGTGGGGATAAATGTTCGAGTCGATGCCGGCGAGTTTGGCGCGTTCCTTGACGATCTGGCGGACCCGGTCGGGCGAGAGCGGGCCGCCGCGAACGCTGAGGAAGAGATGGGAGGTGCCGCGTTTGGCGAGAAGCCCGGGCCGCCCGTTGGCCAGGTAGTCGCCGATGGACTCGCGGGCCTTGCCGCCGACACGGACGACGCGGGTTTTGTTGCCTTTTCCGGTGATGCGAAGGAAACCCTCGTCAAGATCCATCAGTTCGAGTCTGAGGCCGCAGAGTTCGGAAAGGCGGAGGCCTGAGGAGTAAAACAGTTCGAGGATCGCCCGGTCGCGGCGGTCGAGCGGGGAAACGGGGTCGATTGATTCGAGCAACCGGGTGATTTCCCTTGAGTGCAGTGTTTCCGGAAGGTTCTGGTCCGGCCGCGGGGCGAGCAGGGGCTCGGCGGGATCCATGGCGAGGTTTCCGCGAGAGGCATGCCAGCGGAAGAAGATTTTGAGATGGACGGTGGAGACGCGCAGCGAGGAGGCGAGCAGGCCGCTGCCCTTGCGGGCGCGAAGGTAGGCGGCGAGTTCGTCGGTTCCGACATCGGCGATGCCGAGTTTTCCGGCCTTGAGCCAGGCGTTGAGGGAGTCGAGGGTCTGCCGGACCGAGAGTTGATAGGCGTCGGAGAGGCCGCGCTCGGTGGCGATGTGACGGATGAACGCTTCGATCAGGGATTCCATCGGCGTGCCTGAAGCATGGGGCGGGCTGGGGGAGAGTAAAGCCCGGCTTTTGCCGGAAATCCGCGAGACAAGCCCTTGGCGCGGTTTCGTTATGGATGGGCGGGGAGATCCCGTGTAGTCGAGCACCCATGAGATTGATCCATTTCCCTGTGGCGGCGGCAATGTTGGCCGTGCCTTTTGTTTTGTCCGTCGTCCATGCCGCAGAGGATCCCCGTGTGGAAATGGCGGTGAAGTCCGTCTATCCGGCCTTGGTGCGAATTCATGTGGTATCCGAGGAAGGCGGTGCGGGGAGGATGCGCAAGGGCAGGGGCAGTGGCTCGGGCGCGATCATCTCGGCCGATGGCCACATCATCACAAATCATCATGTGGCGGGCCGGGCGACCCGCATAACGGTGCGGCTTGCCGACCGGCGGGAAGTGCGCGCCACGTTGGTGGGAACCGATGCGCTTTCCGATCTGGCGGTGCTCAAGATCGACCGCAAGGACCTGCGCGATCCGTCCGCGGAACTGCCGGTGGCGGTTTTTGGAGACAGTTCCACTCTCAAGGTGGGTGATGTGGTGCTGGCGATGGGCAGTCCGGCGGGGGTTTCCCAGTCGGTGACCAAAGGCATCGTGGCCAACACCGAGATGATCGCGCCGGGCGGGGCGATGAAACTCGACGGCGAGTCGGTGGGTGAATTGGTGCGTTGGATCGGCCATGACGCGGTGATCTATCCGGGCAATTCCGGCGGTCCGCTGGTGAATCTCGCGGGAGAGATCATCGGAGTGAACGAGGTGGGCATTGGCAGTCTCGGAGGCGCGATTCCTTCGAATCTCGCCCGGAAGGTTTCGGAAGAGTTGATCGCGAGGGGGCGTGTCCGGCGCAGTTGGATCGGGCTCAACGCGCAGCCGCTTCTCAAAAGTCAGCCGGATGCGACCGGCATTCTCGTTGGGGGAGTTGTTTCCGGAGGTCCGGCCGATGCGGCGGGCATGCGGGCTGGCGACGTGATCACGCGTTGCAACGGTGTGGGGATCCAGTCGTCCCGCGCGCCGGAAGACGTGCCGGTTTTCAATCGCATGATTCTCGAATCCCCGGTGGATTCGGTGATCGAACTTGAGGGAATCCGCGATGGGGAGACCCTGGCATGGAAAGTCAAAGCCGCCGAGCGCGAGCCGGCCGAGCCGCGGGAGAAGGAGTTGCTTTCCTGGGGGATCACGGCGCGCGATCTTACGGCGTTGGCCGCCAAGGAACTGCTCCGCGAGGATAACGAGGCGGTTTATGTGCAAAGCGTGCGCCCGGGTGGCGCGGCGGCCGCCTCGAAACCCGCGATCCGCGGAGGCAACCTCATCCTTTCCGTGGATGGCGAGCCGACTCCGGATCTGGCCGCGCTTGAGGCGGTGAGCAAACGGATCACCGAGGGCAAGACCGAGCCGGTGCCGGTATTGGTTTCCTATGAAAACGACGGGTTGAACTATCTGACGGTTGTCAGGATCGGTCCGGAACCCGACCCCGACCGTCCGGGCATTGTGAAGAAGGCGTGGCTGGGTGTGGATACGCAGGTGATTTCGGCCGAACTCGCAGAGGCTCTCGCCATTCCCGGCAGCAAGGGGGTGCGGGTGACGCGCGTGCATCCCGGCACCACCGCGGAGGCCGGAGGATTGAAAACCGGCGACCTGATCCTGAAGCTGGATGGCGAGGTGATTTCCGCGTCGCGCCCGGAGGACTCGGATCTTTTCGCCACGCGCATCCGCCAGTATCGCGTGGGGACGGAGGTGGTTCTCGGCATCCGCCGCGGTGGCGAGGAAGTGGAAATCAAAGTGACGTTGCAGCTCGGGCACGAGGGCCGTGGCGAGTTGGATTCGCACGAGAGCGAGACACTGGAATTCACCGCGCGGGATCTCGGGCAGGAGGACCGGGTGGCGCAGAAGCTGCCGGCCGATTTCAAGGGTGTGCTGGTAACCGCCGTCGCTCCCGCCGGCTGGGCGTCACTGGGCGGGCTGTCGGTCAACGACATCCTGGTCACCATCGACGGCAAGCCGGCCGATTCCGTGGAGACGCTCAAATCCGTGCTTGCGGGCTTGGCGGAAAACCGCCGCAGTCCGGTCGTGCTGTTTGTGCGCCGCGGCATCAGCACCCGTTACATCGAACTCGAACCCGCCTGGTAGACCGTCCTTTTCCAACCAATCAAACCATGAAAACCAAACTGCTGATAGCCGCCGCGGTTCTCGCCGCTCCGTTCGCCCCGGCCGCCGATGGCCCGCTCAAGGAAAAAGGAGTGGCGCTCGCCGCCGCGCACAAGGACTCGGTGCTGTTTCTCAGCGCCGTGGTCGAGATAGAGATATCAGCCGGAGAGGGCCAGACCCGCAAGGAGGAGCGCAAGCTTGAGATGTTGGGAACCGTGATTGGCACGGACGGACTGATCGTTGCCCCGCTTTCCACCCTGGATGTGGCGGCCAACATCGACGGACGCACGGTCAACGGTCCGCAGGGGCCGATCAAGCTGTCCGCCAAGGGGACCACCAAGGAGGTGAAGATCATCATGCCGGACGGTTCCGAGGTTCCGGCGAAGGTTTCATTCAAGGATCCGGATCTCGATCTTGCCTTCATCAGACCGGAGAAATCCGACGGGGTGAAGTTCACACCGGTCAATACGGCGGAAAACGCGCCGCTGGAGCTGCTGGACGACGCCATCGTGCTCGGCCGCCTCAGCAAGGATCTGAATCGCGAGCCGGTGGTCTTCACGACCGAGATCGTCTCGGTGATCGGCAAGCCGCGCACCTTCGGAAAACTGGGCGATCAGGCGCTTGGAATGCCGGCCTTCAACAAGGACGGAAAGTTTCTCGGCATCGGCATCAACCGTTTTTCGCCGAAAGGGGAGACCGACCAGATGACAGCCGCGCCGAATTCGGTGATCCTTCCCGCCGTGGATCTGCTTGAGTCCGCCGCCCAGGCGAAGTGAGAGGCTTCCGGAGTTTTCAATCACGCGGCGTTCCGCCCGTGACACCGCGTTTTTTGTGATATCGCCGGGATTTGCGCCGGAGGTGAAACTAGGGGTTGCCGGGCCGGTGAAATCCGCTTTAGTCTACGGCAAAATGAAACAACTGGTCATCGGATTTGTCGGCGTCGGGAGAATGGGCGCGAACATGGCGCGGCGTCTGGCCGACCTCGGATACCGGATTGGCGCCTTGTATGACCCCAACCGCGCGGTGGCCGGTTCGCTGGCGGTGGAGTTGAACAGCCACGCGGCCGAAACATTGGCCGAGGTGAGCGCCGCATGCGATGTCATTTTCACCGTGGTGCCGGATGACGAGGCAATGAGGCGGATTCTGACCGGGCCGGAATCGCTGCTCGTTGGCGCGGCGGGCAGGACATTCATTCATTGCGCGACGGTGAGCCCCGCGGCACACGAGGACGCGAAACGGCTCGCGACCGGGGCCGGAGCCGCCACGCTGGCGGCGAGCATGGCATCCAGCATCACCCAGGCGCGCCAGGGCACGCTCTATCTGATGGTGGGCGGGGACGAGACGGTATTCGACCGGATGCGTCCCTTGCTGGAGGATCTTTCGGTTTCCCTCAGGCATGTGGGTCCTGTGGGGCATGCCGCGCGCATCAAGGCGCTGGTGAACATGGTGATGAATATCAATACGGCCGGTCTCGCCGAGGGACTCGGCCTGGGGGCGGCAATGGGGATCGACCTGCATTTGCTCAAGGAGGTGTTTTCCCAAACGGGGGCCGGCTCGCGGGTTCTGGAGACGGATGGGGATGATATGATTTCCCGGGAGCACGACTGTTATTTCTCGGCCGCCCACGCCGCCAAGGACAGCGGCATCGCCAACGCCCTTGCGGCCGAGGCGGGTGTGAGGACTCCGCTTTCCCAGGCCACCGAGACCCAATACCGGCGGATGATCGAACTCGGTCTTGGGGAGCTCGACAAATCCGGAGTGGCGGAACTCACCTTTCCCGGCAGGACGCTTCTTCCACAACCCTGACATCGACGACCATGACCTCCAGTGTGATCACCAACGCGGCGGGCGAGCGGATCGACCTGACATTTCATCCCGGACACCGGCGCGAATCGCTGGTGATCATCGGCCACGGGGTGACGGCCAACAAGGACCGTCCGCAGCTTGTGGCCTTGGCCGATGGGCTTTCCCACCGGGGCTGGCCGTGCATGCGGATATCGTTTTCCGGAAACGGCGAATCGGAAGGGCGCTTCGAGGACAGCACCATCTCCAAGGAGGTTGGCGACCTGCGGGCGGTGTTGGAGTCGGTTCCCGACTGGGTGCGGGTGGCCTATGTGGGCCACAGCATGGGATCGGCGGTGGGTGTGATGACCGCGGCTCGCGATCTGCGAATCCGGTTGCTTGTTTCGCTCGCCGGGATGACCCATGCGGCCGCGTTTTACGAGCGGGAGTTCGGCGCGCTCACGCCGGGGATTGATAACATGTGGGATGAGCCGGAGCACCCGCTTTCCAAGTCCTATGCGGATGACATGAAGGCGTTGGGAAGCATTCTTCCGGCCGCCAGGGGAATCGTTCAGCCGTGGTTGCTGATCCATGGCACCGAGGACGATCTGGTGCCGCCGCGTGACGGGCTGGACGCTTATGAGGCCGCTCCCGGAGCCAAAAGGTGGCTGGAAATCCCGGGGGCCGGGCATTCGTTCGCGCCGGAGTATTACCCGCTGCTGGTCGATGCGGTGGACGAATGGCTGACCGGGCATTTCGGCGCTCAGTGAAGCAGCTCGATCGCCGCAAAGCCGCCTATCAGAAGCGCGGTTCCGGCGATGAAGCACCATTCGAGGTGTTTCTCGATGAAGGGTTTCACCGTGGGGCCGAAGCGGCGGATGATTTCCGCCACCACGAAAAAGCGGAAGCCGCGGCCGAGGATGGAGGCGAGTATCAGGAGAGCCGGATTATAGTGCATCATGCCCGAAAACACGGTGAAGACCTTGTAGGGAATGGGTGTGATGGCCGCGACGAGGATGCCCCAGAAGCCATAGGCGGCATACCAGGCCTCGATCTTGGTTTGCGTGGCTCCGGTGGGGTCGAACAGGGCGAGGAGGGGCTTGGCGACGGGCTCGGCGAGACCCCAGCCAATGAGCCAGCCGGCGACTCCGCCGAGGACCGAGCCGACGGTGCAGACGAGCGCGTATTTGAGCGCCTTGTCCCGGCGGCCGAAGCACAGGGCGAGGAGCAGCACGTCGGGCGGGATCGGGAAAAACGAGGACTCCGCGAATGCGATCCAGAACAGGGCGTGGGCGCCCGCCGGATGGTCCGCCCATGAAACGGTCCAGTTGTAGAGGCGGCGGATGACGCCGGGAGGCTTGGTGTTTTCCATCCGGTGAAGGGATATCTAACTGTTTTCCGCGCGCGAATCGCGGTCGAGCAGGTCGCGCATGGCGATGGCGGCCGGCTTGTTCCGATAGAGAACGGAGTAAACCGCGTCGAGGATCGGCGTGCGGACGCCGGCCTTGCGCGCGGCCTCGTGGATGGAGAGGGTGTTTGGCACGCCTTCGGCGACCATGCCGAGCGAGCTGACCGCCTCGTCGAGAGTCTTGCCGGCGCCGAGAGCGAGGCCCACGCGGTGGTTGCGCGAGTGTTCGGAGAAGCAGGTGACGATGAGATCGCCCACGCCGGAGAGGCCGCAGAAGGTTTCCTTGCGGCCGCCGAGAGCCACGCCGAGGCGCGTCATCTCCGCGAGCGCGCGGGTGACGAGGGCGGCCACGGCGTTGTCTCCGAGGCCGAGGCCGTGGGCCATGCCGGCGGCGATGGCGTAAACGTTTTTCACCGCGCCGCCGAGTTCGATGCCGGGCACGTCGTCACTGGTATAGACGCGGAAGTGGGGCAGGGTGAAAAGCTCCTGGAGTGCGATGGAGAGTTGGGGATCGGTGGAGGCGACGACGGCGCAGGTAACGAGTTCGCGGGCGATTTCCTCGGCGTGGTTGGGACCGGTGAGGATGCCGACGGGGTTGTTTGGAAACACCTCGCGGAGGATCTGGCTCATGCGCTCGCCGGTGTTGCGTTCGATGCCCTTGGCGCACGAGAGCAGGGGCGTGGTGTCCGGCAACCCGAGGGATTTGAGTTTCTCCGCCTCCGAACGGATGCCGCTGGTGGGCACGGCGAAGATGATGAGCGGAAGGTCGAGTGTGTCGCGATGATCGGTGGTGGCGCGGACGTTTTCCGATAGAGCCACATCGGTCAGGTATTTCGGGTTGCGGTGATCGCGGTTGATGCCGTCCACACAGGATTGCTCGATGGAAACCAGCAGCACGTCGTCGAGTTTGGGGCCCAGGAGTTTGGCGAGGGAGGTTCCGAGCGAACCGGCACCGAGGATGACAGCGGAGGTGATGGGTTTCATGGGAGGCTCAGGACTTGGGGACGCGGGAGGGGAGTGGGGGAGATCGAGGCTCATGCCTTTTTCCGTTCGAAACGGTTTTCGGTTCCGTTCATCAGCCGCTTGATGTTGCCGCGGTGTTTCCAGACGGCGAGGATGGCGATGATGACCGCGAGGAAAAAGAGCGGCCTGTTCCATGTGCCCGCTTCCCACAACGAGATGCCGTCCGCATTCCTGTGGAAGCGCGCGCCGATGTGGGCAATCGCCGGCAGGGCGAGCGCCGCGCCCATCGAGGCCACCGAAACGTAGCGCGTGGCGAGGAAGATCGCGAGCCACACGCCTAACAGAATCAGCGCCGCGAACGGCATGAGGCCGATGACGACGCCCGCGGAGGTGGCGATGCCCTTGCCGCCCTTGAAGCCGACCCATGGCGAGTAGTTGTGGCCGAGCACCGCGCACAGGGCGGCGCCGACCTGCGCGAGCTGGCCGGTGAGTTGTTTCGCGGCGGGAAGATGCAGCGCGAGGCCGTCGAGGAACGCGAGGTGCGGCGTGACCGCACGGCCATCGATGCGGATCAGGTTGAGGGCGATGATGACCGGGATCGCGCCCTTCAGCGCATCGAGAATCAGGCAGAAGACGCCGTGTTTTTTCCCAACGACCCTGAGGACATTGGTGGCGCCGATGTTTCCGGAGCCGTGCCGGCGGATATCGATGCCCCTGGCCCGCGCGATGAGCAGGCCGAAGGGGATGGAGCCCAGCAGAAACGCAAGCAGCGGGCAGAGCCAGAGTTGGTGCATCCGGAGATCGGTTGGGGCGGGGGGAGCGGCGGAGGTCACTCGACCACGCCGGCCGACTGGATGACGACGGGTTTGACCGGCACATCACCGGCCGGAGCCTGCATTTTCTGGCCGGTGGCCGGATGGATCATGTTCAGCTCCGAGGTGGCGGTTTGCACGCCCTTGATCTTGTCCACGACGTCCATGCCCTCGACGACCTTGCCGAAGACCGCGTAGCCGCCGTTGCTCGGGTAGTTGAGCATGGCGTTGTCCACCACATTGATGAAGAACTGGGCGGTGGCGCTGTCCGGATCCGATGTGCGGGCCATGGCGATGGTGCCGCGGTCGTTTTTCAATCCGTTCTGGCCCTCGTTCCTGATGCCCTTGCCGGAGGTTTTCTCGACCAGTTTTCCGCCATCGACGGAGAAACCTCCGCCCTGAATCATGAAACCGTTGATCACCCGGTGGAAGACGGTGCCGTCGTAGTGTTTCTTTTTCACATAGGAGAGGAAGTTCTCGACGGTGATCGGGGCCTTCTCCCTGTTGAGTTCGATGACGATGTCGCCCTCGCTGGTCTTGAGCCTCACCTTGGGCGAGGCGGCGGTGGCGGCGGTTTTTTCGGCCGGTTTTTCAGCGGGTTTCTCCGGTTCGCAGGAGGCGAGCATCGGCATGAGCGCGAGGGCGAGCAGGGCAAGTGGGCGTTTCATCGCCGGTTTACCTAGAGCAGCCCGCCCCCCGGCGCAAGAGCGGGATGCGGGGAATCGCGCGGTCATGCCGGAAAGGTGGCAAAACCGCGCCGCGTGGCAAGTTCGCGGGAAGTCACTTCGCCTCGGCCTCTTCGACCGTCAGCGGGCGGTAGCCGCCGATGGACTTGAAGTAGAGCATCAGCAGCAGGTAGCCGACGGCCATGGCGGCGGGGATGAACGAGTCCACCTTGAGGGTCTGGCGGTTGCCGCGGATGTCGGCTTCGACCACGGTCTGCTGTTCGGCGGTCAGTGTGGCGGCCAGCTCGATATTGACCGGATCCTTGTCGCCGGAGTCTACGAGTTTTTTTGCTAGCGCAGCCTTTTTCGCCTCTCCCAAGCGGGCTGGGTCGATCGGGGTGATTTCGCTGAATCCGAAAAACGAACTGGGATTGCCAGTGCTTTTCCAAGACTCGGAGAGAGTCGAATCGGTCTTCGCGAGTTCCTCGGCAGAAAAACGGTCACGCGCGTAACCAAGGCCGGGGCCGCCGAGAAGGCCAACTGAGAGCATGCCGATGCCGCCCATGAGTGAGATCGCGATTGCTCCGGTGCGTGGGAAGCGGTCCGACGCGACAGCAAGCATTGTGGGCCAGAAGAATGTTTTTCCAAAGGCGTATACAAGGAGTGCGCCAAGAGCCGGGCCGAATGTGGAAACGGCACTTACCAAATTGAGTCCGAGACAGGCGAGAATGGAGCATGCAAACAGAAGGCCGACCGGCTTCAGGCCAAGCTTGATCTCGATGGTGTGGGCGCAAAAGCGGAGGAGGAACATCATCAGCGAGGTGAAGACGAAAAGAATCTTGCCTTGTGTTGGTGTGAGGATTGTGCCGGTGATATTCTGAATCCAGCC
The DNA here is from genome assembly GCA_964554865.1 of uncultured Luteolibacter sp. GTDB lineage: Bacteria > Verrucomicrobiota > Verrucomicrobiia > Verrucomicrobiales > Akkermansiaceae > Luteolibacter. The sequence goes on from CAZKQK010000003.1 coordinate 9,660, forward strand.
GTCAGTTCCAAGTTCGACGCTTCCGATCATCGCGTGCAGAATGAACAGGGCAAAGAGGATGGGGTGACCGATGGAGCCCTTGGTGATGACTCCGACCCAAATTAGGAAACCTCCCGAAATGACGGCTGCGAGAGAACCGCCCAAAAGAGCGTTGCCGTCGAGCAGTGGGGTGAAAACATCGCGGCGTAGGAAGAAGAACAGCATCGTTGAAACGACCAGCGCGCCGAGGACACCGACATCCTTGAACATTTCCCCCAGCTTGAGCCCCTTGGAAGATGCCTCGGATTTCGGGAATTTCTGGCCGAAGAACATGAAACCATAGACAACTGTCGGCAACAGGTAGAGGGCGAGTTGCGCCTGCCACGACCACTTGAGGGAACCGCCAAGAAACCACCCGATCATGCCGCCGAAGACCATGCCGAGCGGCCAACTTGCGTGGAGGATATTCAAATAGTGGTTGCGGTGTTTGGGGAAGAGCGTGGCTACCAGCGGATTGGCGACCGCCTCAAGGGTGCCGTTGGCAAGTCCGAAAAGGAAGGTGCCCCAGTAGAGAAGCTGATAAGCCTGCTCGGTGGACATGCCTGGTTTGGCCGCGAAAGTGACGAATGCCGAGAGCACATGGAGGGCGAAGGCTGCCAGCACCAGTTTCCCGTAGCCGATCTTGTCCACAATCACTCCACCGATGATAATTCCGAAGCAGAAACTGATGAATCCCGCGCCGAGACTGATGTTTCCTAGCTGTGATCCGTTGAAGTTGAACATGGACGCCCATGTGTCGAGCAGGCCTCCCCTGACGCCGAATCCGACTCCGGCTGCTAGAATGGCGGTGAATCCGGCCCAGAGGAGCCGTTTGGCGTTAGGTGCGATTGCTTCGGGGTTCATGGCGGGTTTTTCGGGAAGGTTGGCGGGGTCTATCGGATGGCGGGGAATCTGGCAAGCCCCCGGTTTCGGTGCGGGGCCGATACGGTGGCGCGGGTCCCGTTGTTTCTGGAAAAGGAAACGCGCGATTCCCCGATGGAGGGGCATCGCGCGTCGGATGCGAGCGGGGGCCGGGGTTTTTCCGGTTAGGGCTGGTCCCGTGCCGCGGCGGGTGCCGTGCGGCCGGCGCTCATGGCCTCGCGGACCCAGCCGGAAAACTCCCCGAGGGCCGGCAGTTTTCCGTCTTCCAGGGCTTCGGCGAACCTGGTGAACGGCTCGGCGGGAATCGAACGGCCCGGTTGTGAGGCCTTGGCGGCATCGGCGGCTTTTTTCGCGGAGGCGAGAGCGTTTTCCTTGTCGCCGCTCTTCCATTGGAGGGAGGCAAGGGCGATTTGCTCCATCGGGTTCTGGCGGCTGGCGTTTTTTTCCACCTGCGCGGCGTATGCGCTGGCGACGGCCTTGAGGAATGGCTCGGGAAAGCCTTCGTCGCGCGTGCCGATGCGGTTGGCGGTCATGGCCAGGGTCATTTGGCGGCCTCGGCCGTCCGGCATGTCCTGCAACCGCTTGGTCGCTCCGTCCCAGTCCTTGCGGGCGATGAGCAGATCGAGGCGCATGGAGTCGAGGTAGGGGCTCTCGGGAACGAGTTGTTCGAATTCCGCGAGTTTTTCGGCCATTTTCCCGACATCGTTGGTAGTGCCCGCCTGGCGGAAAGCCATCATGACGGCGGCGGATTTTTCCCGGGCGTTCCTGGCTGCGTTGAGTTCCTCGGTGGCCTTGGCGGCACCTTCCTCACCGGACAGCAGCGACTCGATCACCGCGTCCGTGAGCTGGGACGGATGGGATGTGAGGACCAGCTTGCCGTCGCGCACGATGAAGGCGTGCGGAATGCCTTTCACCCCGGCGGGTTTGAGCCATTCCTTTTCGAAATCCGATCCGCGCCCGGTGTAAACGACCGGGTAGGACATTCCCTCTCCCTTGTCCTTGACGAATTTCTCCACCTTTTCGAGCCCATCCTCCCAGACATTCACGCCGATGACACGCAGGCCCTTGTCGTGGTATTTCTTGTGCAGTCCGTTGATGTGGGGGATCGCCGCGATGCAGGGGCCACACCACGTTGCCCAGCACTCGAACATGTAAACCTTGCCGGATTCGAACTCCCTGAGCGGCTCACCCCGGACCCATGTGGCGGATGCGAGCGACTCCGCCTTGACCGGCGAGCCGGTCTTGAGGCCGACCTCGGCGGCGGCAGGCCCGATGGCCGCTCCGGAGGGCTTGACAGGTTTTGCGGGGACGCTCGGGGTTTCCTGCTGGGCCATGGCGACCGCCGTGGCCAACACCATCGTGCTGACGATTGTTTTCACGGAGAAAGAACGTCACCAAGTCCGGCACTTGCGCCAGAAAAATCCCGGAATCCGCGTTTCCCGCCGTTGCGCCCGGCGGGGGCTGCGGTCTATTCTCCGCGCGTGGCGGACTTTTCACTCACATTTCTCGGCACCGGCACCTCGGTGGGAGTGCCAGTCATCGGCTGCGACTGCCCGGTCTGCGTTTCGGAAAACCCGAAAAACAATCGCCTCCGCTCGTCCGTCCTCGTCCGGGCGGGCGACACCACGGTGCTGGTGGACTCCGGCCCGGACCTCCGCGCCCAGGCGCTCCGCGAGGGGTTCGGCGCCATCGATGCGGTCATCTACACCCACGCCCACCTCGACCACGTCGCCGGATTCGACGAACTCCGCGCCTTCTGCTGGCACAAGCCCCACCCGCTGCCGCTCCACGCCACCGGGGAGTGCATGGACACCCTCCGGCGCATGTTCGGCTGGGCCTTTTCCGATGCGAACATCTACAAGGGATACGTGAAACCCGACCCCCGCACCATCGGCGGGCCGTTTCACCATGGCGAACTGCGGATCACTCCGTTGCCGGTCGAGCACGCCGCGGTCGAGACCCTCGGGTTTCTCTTCGAGCATCCCGGGAGGCGCTCTGTGGCCTATCTGCCCGATGTGAAACGCATTCCGCACGACACGCTCAACCGCCTGCGCGGGGTGGATGTGCTCATCGTGGACGCCCTGCGCCCCGCACCCCACCCGACGCATTTCTCGCTGGCCGAGGCCCTCGGAGCCATCGTCGAAATCGAACCCCGCGAGGCATGGCTCACCCACCTTGGCCATGAAAACGAACACGAGGCGCTCGATTCCAGCCTGCCCGACAGGGTGCGGGTCGCCTGGGACGGGCTGAAGATCCTTCTCTGAGCGCTTCCCCGGTCTTGCCACCGCGCCGCGCGGCCACCATTCTCCGCGCCATGCGTCCGGCCGCTATCATCGCCCTCATCTCCGCGATCCTCGCGCCGCGCCCCCATGCCGCCCCGGCTCCGGAGACCGTGGCCATTCTGTATAACTCCGCCGTTCCCGAGTCCCGCCGGATCGCCAACGCCTACCGCGAGGCCCGCGCCATCCCGGCCGCGAATCTCCTCCCGCTGGACATGCCCGCCACGCGCGACATCTCCCGCGCCGATTACCAGAAACACATCGCCGCGCCCCTCCGCGGGGAATTCGACCGCCGCGCCTGGTGGAAACGCTCGAAGGGCCGCGACGGCGTCACCGTCCCCTCGCTCAACCGCATCCGCGTGCTCGTCATCATCCGCGGCGTACCCCTGCGGATTTCGCAAACCCCCGCTCCCGCGTCACCGCCGCCACCTCCCGGTGCGAAACCCGAGCCGCCCCATCCGTTCAAGGGCCATGACGAGGCATCCGTTGACTCCGAACTCGCCATGTTCGGCGTCGAGGGTATCCCGGCCGAAGGCGCGCTTGATAACAAATATTACAAGTCCGAAAAATCCTTCGACCGCGAGGACATGCCCTTCCTCGTTCTAACAGCGAGGATCGACGCCGCCTCCGCCGATACCTGCCTGCGCATGATCCGCGACGCCGTGGAAACCGAAAAAACCGGCCTCTGGGGCATGGCCTGCGTGGACATCGCCAACAAGTTTCCGCAGGGCGACCAATGGCTCGAAGCCATCGTCGCGGAAAACCTCCGGACCGGCATCCCCACCATCACCGACCGCTTCAACGACACGCTTCCGAAAAACCATCCGTTGCCTCCCCTTGCCCTTTATCACGGTTGGTATGACTGGAGCGTCTCCGGCCCTTTCCTCGATCCCGCCTATCGCTTCCGCAAGGGAGCCGTCGCCGCGCACATCCATTCGTTCAGCGCCGAACAGTTGTCCGATCCCGACAAGAACTGGAGCGCCGGCCTGCTCGAAAGGGGAGCTGCCGTCACCGTCGGCAATGTCTTCGAGCCCTACCTCCATCTCACCCACGACCTGGCCATTCTCCACCGGCGTCTGCTCGCCGGGTTCTCATGGGTGGAGGCATGCTGGATGGCCATGCCCGCCGTTTCATGGCAGGGCGTCGTGCTTGGAGATCCGCTCTATCGGCCCTTCCGCCACCTCGGCGGAGATGGCGAGGCCGCGCCTGCCGACTCCGACTTCCGCACGCTGCGTGAAATCACCATGCGCTGGGGAGCGGAACCCGAAGAACACCTCGAAAAACTCGGCGATGCCGCCGAACGCACCCGCTCCGGTGTTTTCCATGAAACCGCCGGACTCGGTCTGCGTGAAACGAAACGCGACGCCGAAGCCGTGGACCGTTTCCGCAAGGCCAAGGCGCTCTATCGGCAAGATGCCGACAAGCTCCGCCAGGATTTTCATATCATCTCCATCGACCGCGCCGCAGGCCGCAAAGACATCGCCATCCGCGGCCTGCACGATGCCCAGGCAAGCTACCCGGCCATCCCCGCCATGGATGCCGTCAAGGGCTGGCTCGACATCCTCGATCCGCCGCCACCACCACCGGCGGATCCCGGCAAGCAACCCGCCGCCGCCCCAGCCGCGCCGGCCACCCCCCCGAAAACCGACGAATGACCTACGGCTTCCTGTTAGAATCTGTCTGGCATCCGCCGCTGCTCTTCGCCGAGACGCCGCCCCCCGCGCTGCCTCCCGAACTCGAACTCCAGGCCCTCTGGTTCTCCGGAGCCTTCGGCCGCGACTTCCTCACCACCTCGGGCAAGGCTGTTAGAATCGTCCAGTTCGGCGAATGGAACCGCGGCGCGGGCCCCGATTTCGTCCAGGCCGCCATCGAGATCGACTCCGAACCACGCACCGGCCCCATCGAACTCGATGCCGACTCCGCCTGCTGGGAACGGCACGGCCACGCCACCAATCCGGATTTCCGCGACGTCATCCTCCACATCGTCTTCCAGCAGGACGGCAGAAACCATTTCATCCGCAACTGCGGGCACCGCGAGGTCCCGCAGATCGCCATCACCGAGAACCAGCTCGCGGACGCGCTCAACCGCCCGCAGCGCGAGGTCGCCATCGCCCATCCCGGCCGCTGCGTCGCGCCGCTGCGCCACCTTTCCCCATCCTCCATCGAGTGCCTGCTCGCCGAGGCCGCGCGGCACCGCGCCAACCTCAAGGCCGCGCGCATCCTCCGCACCGCGGACGCCCACGGCCGCGATGCCGCCCTCTTCCAGGCCACCGCCGAGACCCTCGGCTATCGCGGAAACTCGCTCGCCATGCGCCTGCTCGCCCAGCGCGCGCCGCTTTCCATGCTCAGGTCCGAGGGCGATGCCGCCGAAGCCATCCTCTTCGGCACCGCCGGGTTCCTCTCGCCGCAACTCCACGAGGCAGCCCCTCCGGAAACCCGCGACTACCTCCGCGGACTGTGGGACTCCTGGTGGAAAAGCCGCTACCGCTTCGAGCCCTCCGGCAGCCGGCTCATCCCGTGGAAATCCCACGGCCAGCGCCCCGCCAACCACCCGCACCGGCGCGTCGCCGCCCTCGCCGCCCTCGTCCGCGTCTGGTCGCAATACCGCAAGCTCGCCTTCGCCAGGCCCTTCGCCGCCAAGCCGCTCATCGATTTCCTCCACGCGCTCGACCACCCGTTCTGGCCGCGCCATCACACGCTCACCTCTGCGGAAACACCCGGCCGCATCTCCCTCTTCGGCCGCAACCACGCCCTCGAACTCATCGCCAACCACCTCGCCCCGCTCGCCCTCCACGAGGACGGCATGATTTGGCGCGCCTACCACAAACTCCGCAACTCCTCGCCCAACGACAAGGTCAAGCGCTGCTCGCTCCGCCTCTTCGGCTCCACCAAGGCCGCCGCCCCATGGACCAAACGCGTCTGTCACCACCAGGCCCTGCTCCAAGTCTATCAGGACTTCTGCCTCGAAGACACCACCGACTGCGCCCAATGCCCCTTCCCCGAACAACTCCTCCAATGGAAGTAACAGGTGCCATCACCCTCAACGGCCAGCCCACGCCCGCGCCCACGCCACTCGCCGTGGACGCCCTCCTCGCCCACCTCGGCCTCGCCGGAAAACCCGTCGTCGTCGAACTCGACCAACAACCCGTTTTCCCGCGCGACCACCCCCACACCCTCGTCCAAAACGGCGCGCGCGTCGAAATCGTCACCCTCGCCGCCGGCGGCTGATTCCCCCTCCGCAATTTCCTCCGCCACAAGGAATTTTTCCCTTGCCACGCCCCCGCACCGCGCCACACCCTCCGCCCGCGTCCGCGCAAACGGAAATCCGGTGTAGCTCAGCGGCAGAGCGGGTGGCTGTTAACCACTAGGTCGTTGGTTCGATCCCAACCGCCGGAGCCATTTGGAATCAATGGTTTGCGTGTTGTTTTTAGGAGCGTCGAAGTCGCCGTAGACACCAGGCGTAGACACTCCGTAGATTTTCAATTAAGGTTCGAGAAGGTGCCGGTAGGTGTGAATCGTCTTGATGAGGTTTCCCGGACCTGAGATAAGCCGGGCAGCAATGCCGCATGCCGACCCAGAAAAACGACGGGCATGGAACGCCGAGAGGATGCGCCGGAGGCGTGCCGAGGGCGCGGCGTGGATCGATCCTGTCAAGGAGGCGGAGCGCAAGGCCCGCTGGTATCACGAGCAGGGCGGGAAGCGCAAGCTGGTGGAGGCCAACCGCAGGCGGCGGCAGGCGGCGCGGGAACAGGGTCTGGCGGCGCTCGTCAGGAAACTTCAAAAACCATCATGAAATACGATTATTTGCAGGCGGCGGGGAAACCGGGGCTTCCGATGCCGGGGGACGTGAAGGAGCGGTTCCGCGCCGGTCTCCGCCTGCTGGACGCGGCGGCGGCGAACGTGGCGGAGGCGGGAAATCTGTTCGCGGGAATCCCGGAGGAGATCTGGACCGGGTTGATCGCCGAGGCTCCCCCTCCGATGCGCAGGACGCTCGGCTACGTGCGGGCGGTGGGCGAGGGCCGGATGATCCCGCAGCTGGCGACGGCGGCGGGCGAGGCGAGCGTGAGGATGCGGGCGCTGCCGGTGGGGGATCAATACCGGCTGTGGACCGCGCCGGTGGAGATGTTCGCGCCGGGCAGGACGGGCAGGCACGCGAAATACATGCGCTTCGTGACCGAGATGGACGGCGAGGAGGTGAGGCGGGCCTTCGGGCGGGATGGTTCCGGCTGGAGGCTGCGCAGCTACGACGAGCAGAGGGCGTGGCACGCCGGACAGGAGGCGCTGAGGGAGGAGCCGAAGCCGCACGGCGTGGACCGGCCGGGGAGATGGGCGGTGCGCAACGGAAGGGTGATCGTGGCCCAGGCCAAGGCTTCGTCCGGGCTGACGAGGCGCGATCTGGAAATGATGCTCAGGGATCTCCAGGAGGAAGAGGCATGAAAACAAACGCTCATATTTGCCTTGTTGGAGCAATCGCGGCGATTTTGGTGTTGCTTTTGATTTGCCACACCGAACAGGCAATCGGAACGGCAATCACTGGAATTGTGGCCTTGTTGTGTGCGTGGAGCGAAGTCAATTCTATGCGAGGAAAAGAGCAGGAGTTGAAATACGAAATCGATCAACTCCGAAGTCTAATCGCCGATTTCAGCAGGGATAGACGTAGGATGATACGTGCTGAATCGAGACTGAAGGAGCTTGGAGAAGAATGAAAACCTACGACCGTTGGGACTTTGTTGTCGGTCTCGTCGTGCTGGCTGTCTGGGGCGTCGGATGGTGCATCTGGAAGGCGGCGCTGTGGCTCTGGGCGTGGTTTCAGTGATCCCAAGGCCGCCAACGGTGGGGGCAGTAGCGGCATTTGTGAAAGGGCAGTCAGGAGATGTCTTCCTTCGACTGCGGAGGATTGGGAAGGGCTTTGGGTCCTGTTGCATACTTGCCGGGGCCGCGAAGAGCGACGAATGACAGGATGGATTCGCGAATCCATTTGGCCTCGGATTGACCGGCAGCACGCGCCATCATGCCGATGATGTGCCACTCATCGTCGGTGAATTCGAGCACGCCCTGGAGATCGAGGGTGGCTACGACGCTCGGTGGTAGCGTGCCGAAAAAATACCAGTCGAGAAGCTTCTTCTCTGAGTCGGCCAAGAGTCTGACTCCGGTTTCAATCTTCGAAATATTGTGTTTTTCTAAGCCCAATATTTCCGCGACCTCCTCTTGGCTAAGGTTTTTTGAAATGCGGACGATCTTGAGAGTCTCCGCTGTGACTTCGGTGAATTTGTTCATGCCAAAGGCGATTTAGCGATTTTTGACGGAATCGCAACTTTTTTCTTGCGTTGGTTGCGATAACGTCGTTTGTTGGTGGCGTAATCGCAATTCGCCATGTCAACAGAGACCATCACCAAACAGCCAAAGTCGAGCCGAACTCGCATCCTTTTCGACCTTTCCGACGTGCTGTCAGAAGAGGAGATTTCCAAGTTCGAAACATCCGCCAAGGAGGCGGGCGCGAGGAACCTGACTGATCATTTTTTGAATCTCACGCTTCGTCTTCCGAAGCAGGAAAGGAGCGGGGAATGAGAGATCCCATCGTCATCATCGGTCTGGATTCAGACGCTGGGGTTGAGCAGTTTAACCTGATCATTCGGGAGATTCCCCACGCTCAAACCAACATCCGGTTTCAAGGCGGGCGGGCGACGGCTCATGTTCACGCTCAGGACCTGCGGTGCGTGCCGATCACGGTCCCGATCATGCTGCTCAGCGATCAGACGAAAGAATACCTGATCGCCCACGCGGTTTCCGGGAAAACGCCGGGGGAACTCATCCTCGGCCTCCTCGAACGCGAGGCCGCCGAAGCCGGATTCCCGTCCAAGCCGGAGGAGGTGAAGCCATGAGCGAGCCCGCCATCCAGCCCGCGTGGCTGACCCTCGCGGGGGCGGTGATTTACAGCGGCTTGTCCGAATCCACCCTGCACCTGCTCATCAAGGGCAAGCACGTCATTTCCTCGAACTGCAAGCTGCCGGGCAACTCGAAGGGGCGGCGGCTGCTCAAGCGCGAGAGCCTGGACGCCTTCATCGAGGCGGGCATCGACGCGCCGCCGGTGGAACTGGCGATGAACCGGAAGGGGGGCAAGCCATGAGCCCGCGCTACTTCAAGTCCTTCGACTCGATCTGGAAGTTCCTGCCGGACGGAAGCGGCTTCATCCGCCTCCACGATGGCAAGGACGGATGGCAGGATTCCATCTGCGGCATCGAGGACATGGACGGCAAGGAAGAGATCAGCGCCGAAGAAGGAGAAATCCGAACCACCCAACCCCAACCGACACAATCATGAAACCCCGATCCGTCCGCCTCCGCGAGGATGCGAATCAAGCCGCCCTGCGGGGTGCGATGTTCCTCATGCTCGGGATCGCGTGCGCCGTCTTCGCGCATGTGTGCCGCCTGCATGAACTGTTCTGGCCGATGATGGCTCTCGCCTGCTCCGCGCTCGGTCTGTTCTGCGCCTCCATCGCGAGGTTTTCCGACATGCACGCCAAATACCGGGCGGCGGAGCGCGAGGCCTACTGGGAACACAGGCGGTTCATGGATCAGTTCAACCACGTTCACAGGATATGAAAAACTTTCCGCCACGCGGGATGGGTGGCGACCTCCAATGCCTGCTGTTTACTGGCTTCAAAATTCCCCGCGTGGCGGATCAACCGCCCTCACACCTGTCATGAACCATTCCGAAATCGTTAAAACCTACAGCGACGAAGCCCTTGCGGGGATCGTGCGCGATATGTCAGCCAGCGGCCTTTGGAACCAGAGGCTCAGGGCGGCATCCATCGAACTCCAACGCAGGCGGGCGACAAGCCACCGATGAAAAACTTTCCCTGCCCGCCCTCATTGACATGCCGGGGGGCACAGCCAGTGACGCGGCGGGCGGGAACACTCTCCAACCCAAAGACATAAACCGAAAGGCACAAACCAATGACACAAGACACCGAAATCATCGCCGATGCATCAGCTCTCGGTCAAATCGAGCGGGCGCAAATCGACATGCAGATCGCCACCGCCCGCCGCTATCCACGTCAGCTATCGCTCGTCAAACAACGCATGCTCTCGTTCGCAACGCTGGACGAGGAAACAGCCGCAGGATGCTTTTACACCTTGCCCGGCCGCAAAGGCGGCGACGGGAAACCACTGCAAGGTCCGTCCGTGCGCCTCGCTGAAATCGCACTCTCGTGTTACCAACACCTTCGCGCCGGAAGCCGCATCATCGCGGATGATGGATCGTTCATCACCGCTCAGGGAGTCGTTCACGATCTCGAAAACAACGTGGTGATTTCCATCGAGGTAAAGCGCCGGGTCACGACCCGCGATGGAAAACGATACGGTGACGACATGATCGCCACCACCGGCAACGCCGCATGCTCCATCGCTCTCAGGAATGCCGCCTTCCGCGTCATTCCGATGGCTCTCGTAAAGCCCGTATATGAGGCCGCGAAGAAGCTCGCGATTGGTAATAGCAAGTCGCTGGTGCAACGCCGTGCCGCATCCGTGGAGCACTTCGCGAAGCTCGGGGTGCCGAAGGAAAAGGTCTGCGAGGCTCTTGGTGTCCGAAGCGTCGATGACATCCAGCTCGACCACCTCGAAACCCTGATTGGCTACGCGACGGCGATCAAGGATGGGGATGTTTCGGTGGATGATGTTTTCAAGGCTCGCCATGAGTCCGCCGGAAAGGCGGTAGGAGACTCCAACCCGTTCGACAAATTCCCCGACAAGGTTCCAACCGAGCCTGAGCCCGTGTCGACCGCCAAGAACGGCATGAAGGGGGAAGCCAAGGAAGAACCGAAGGCGGAGGAAGTGCCCGATGCGCAACCCGAACCTGCCGGTGACGGCCGCATCCACGCCTTCTATGAAGGCTGCTCGGTTCAATCTTCCGCCGCTGGAGCCGAGAAACCTTGGAAGCGCTGGCGCGTGAAGTTCACGCGGGCGGGAGGCGAGGGCATTGAGGAAGCCGTTACGTGCTCCGGCTCCATCGGGGCCATCGTGGATAGCCTGGAGGGAGGCGAGGCCATCACGCTCGAACTCACGGAAGGCAAGAAGGGCGCGGTGGTCGCCTCGCTTGAAATCGCCAGCGATGGAAAGGAGTTGGCGCTCTCATGAAGGTTCACACGATGCCTCAACGCTCGGAAGAGTGGCATGCGATCCGCAAAACCGTGATCATCACCGCCTCCGAAATGGGCGTGTTCCTGACCAAGAACGACGCGACTTCCGCCAAGGCCCGGCTCTCGGTCATCACGAAGAATCTGGCGGAACCGATCTACGCAGATTCCTCGCTCTCCGGCTCCGAATTCCTGATGGAGCTCCGCGCCAAGGAAGAAAAGATGTTTGAATACAACATTCCCGTGCAGCGCGGCAACGCCTTGGAGCCGGAAGCGCGGGCGATGTATGAGCAACGCACCGGCAACGCCGTCGCCGAAGTTGGTTTTCTCACGGACGACGATGGTCTTTTCGGATGCTCGCCTGACGGCATCATCGCCGAGCATGGAGACCTTCGAATGAATCCAACCGCTGAAAACATCGCGGCCAACGCGTCATGGGGTCTGGAGATCAAGTGCCCGATTCCCGAGACCCACATGAAGTGGCTGCTCGCGGGTGGACTTCCCGACGAACACCGGTGCCAGGTGCATGGATCGATGGCTGTCACCGGCCTGAACCGTTGGGACTTCATGAGCTACTGCCCCGGATTGCCTCCGCTGATCGTGACTGTTGTGCGAGGGTCGTTCACGGAAGAGATGGCGGCCGGATTAAGCTCGCTGCACGCCGAATACCAGCGGAACGGAACGAAGCTCAAGGCGCTATACAAGGAAGCTTTCAACGGGCCGTTTTCTGTCCACTCAACGCCTAACTAACACGCAGAAACAGGCCGCTCATGTCGGTTGCTGTCCAGCGCCTTGTTCGTGGGCGGCGGACATCCACGAAAACCAACCAAAGCAATGAGCCACTACAAAGACGACTACCTGAGAAATACGACCGTTATCCTTGCCGATCAACTCGGTCTCGATGAATCAGACATCACGCCCGAAAAGACCCTCCACGATCTCGGCGCGGATTCGCTGGATAGCGTGGAACTCCTCATGGCCTTCGAGGAAGAATACGACATCGAAATATACGACATCGAAATCAGCGACGATGACGCAGAGAAATGCCGGACCGTCGCCGCAATCGTGGAGTATCTGGAGAGGCGTTTAGGTCCCTCGAACGTCAAAGTGGAGGGACCGGCGGGCAGCGCCACTCCGCAACACCAGAAAGAAAACTAACCAAATGGAAACTTTGACAAACGACGCCACGCCGGTTCCTCTCGCACGCCTTGTTCGGCGTTGCGCGGTATGGAATGAAACCCAAGGAACCTGCCACACGCCGGAAACCTACGACGAAGAGCGCACGCGCTATCCGGCGCTGGTGATGTGGGATCTTGGATGGGAACAGTGCGAATCAACCGCCCGCGAACTGCTGGCTAAAATCGTCGCTCAATACGACGCTGCACCAGACGGACCGCTCGGCAAGGGCTTCACGAATGGCCCATTCCTAGCGGCGCGGGCGTTCCTTTCTTCGCCGAACGCCGAGCCGACGAGTCCCCCGAATCCTAACGCCTGAAAATCATGACTGAATCTAACAACACCAACGGAGCGACAGGCTCCGACAAACAACAAACTTCGGGGGATCGTCGTCCGGTGCCTGGTTCTCCTCGGGAGTTGGCCGCGAAGATCTGCATGCGACTCTTCACAAATGGATTTGGCGGCGAAGGAACGCGCCTCGAAATCAAGGAAGATGACGGCTACGGGAAAGAAATCTCGCTGGGCGGATGGTGCTTCCAAGCGGCCGTCGATCAAATCGCGAGCTGCCTTGAGGAGAACGACCAAGCTCACCGACCCGGCGCGAAAACATAAACGCATGGACACCGCAACCGACATCCAAACTGCCCGGCGCTCCGCCGGGTTCGGTGCAGCGCATGGTTCGGCGACGTATCCGCCCAACTGGAAAGACATCGCCAGGCGAATCAAGGACAATGCGGGATGGGTCTGCGAGCGGTGCAAAGAACCTCACCGCGTCGAAGGCGCGTTCGTGCTGACCGTCCACCATCTCGACGGCAACAAGGCCAACTGCGCTGACTGGAATCTCGCCGCTCTGTGTCAACGGTGTCATCTCAAAATCCAAGGCCGCGTGAAAATGGATCAACTGTTCTTCGCGGAAATCCTCGACGTGTCGGAGTGGTTCAAGCCGCACCTCGAAGGCTACCTGCGCTCGAAGTCGCCGAACGCAGAGTCCAGCAATCCCCGGAAGCCGGAGGCTGTAGGGGATTAGCTGGGACGATTTGTTAGCCTTTTTATTTTATGAAACGACACACCCAAGAAGAAATATTCGGAGAGTTCGGATTCCGGCTGATCTGGTCGGTCGAAGATCACTGGGCAGACGTGCGCGTCTATGAGATCACATGCCGCGAAGAAGGGAAACCGCTGTTCAACCGCAATGACTGGCAAAGCCTTCCTGATCCGGTCGAATCTACGGAAGAGGCGGAAGAGTATCTGACCGGCTACGTCAAATGGGACGGCTGCACGGAACTGAATATGGGGCAACCTCACTGGTGCGGGCCGAGCGGATACGCCAAACACTGCTCCCTGCTGAAACACATCTACCACCGCGCTTTTGACCTCATGGGGCGCGAACCGGAAGAAGCATGGCCCAATGAGGCTAACGCCTAGCTCTGGCACCTCCACCACTAACCACAAAAGACTATGCCAAAAGAGAAAACATCATCGAAGCCAAAACCCTCCGCCAAGAAAAAGACTGGTGGAGGTTGTCCAGAAGCGACTTGTTCGACTTCTGACGCTGGGGTAGAACGTCAATACTTCCACCCAGCACCCAATCCAATGTTCAGCGAGGCGCAACGAGCCTGCACGCTGTTCGTGCGATACAAAACGGCGGTGCCGTGCGCAGTGACCGGAAAGCGAAGCAAGCACCACTGGACATCGCAAGCCCGCTTCAAGGCAGCGCGGCCAGGCCCCGGCGATTTCACGCTGAAATTCGGGAAATGGCTACCAGCCGGAACGCCCGTGCTCCGCGACTGCATCATGCAGCCGGACATGAAGGAGTTCATGCGAAAGGTTCGTGCCGCTCAACGTGAGTCGAACGCCTCAGTGGAGCAACCCGCACCCGTGAAAACTTTATGAACACGCCAAAATCCCCACCGACCCTAACCGTTGTCGAAGCCGAGAAGCCCGCTGGTGCGGGTTGCGCTCCCACGCCTGGTTCTCCTTTGCCGTGCCCGTTCTGTGGAGCGCGGAACATATATTGGTCGGAATGTGGGAGCTTTGTGACGAATCCCTCTGGGAGCGATTACACGCGGCTGGTGTGCATGACGTGCGGCTGCGGGACGACGACATATCCTAAAAGCTCGGCAACCCAATGCCTCGCTCTCTGGAACAGACGACCGGCGGAAGACGCGCTCCGGCAGCTCGACGCGATATACCGATCCGAGATGGACGAGAAATACATGGCGGGAGAACGTTCCCAGCAACTGCTTGACTTCGACCAAGCCAAGGCCGCGCTGAAAGCGACGGCGGATCAGGGGCAGGAACAACTCGGATTCGGAAGCTGAACCCACCGCCTCCCGCCATGGTCCCAACATCCCTCAAAGGCAAGGAATTCGAATCGCTTATCCTCGACGCGGCAAAGCGCGAGGAATCCGGCGGAAGGCTGACCCTCTCTCGCTACGGCGTGCAGGGGGTCACCTTCGGAGGCAAGACGATCCTGATTCCGAGCCTGCCGGACTTCGAGGGGGTGCTGGCGGGCGGGCGGCAATTCATTGTCGAGGCGAAATGCGCCAAGGCTGCTAGTTTCGAGCTTCGGGACGACAAGTTCAAGAACCGCCAATATGCGCACATGGCGAGGAGGGCCGAATTCGGAGCCCTCTGCTTCCTGTTGATCCATTTCGCGGAGCGCCAGCTTGTGACGAAGCGCGATCCGGGAATGACCGTGGCGGTTCCTGTGAGCGCCCGCCACCCGTTCTGGATGCTCTACGAGACCGGCGAGCGCAAGACGCTCTCCCGCGACGAGGCGCTGATCATCGGGCAGGTGGTTCCGTGGCGCGTTCCGAAAGGCTGCCGCAAGCCTCTGCCGGATCTTCTTTCCTTCCTCCTGCCGGAGGCCAGAGCCCTTCAGCTTTCCGCAGAACAACCGATACTTTTCTGGTGTACTACTACAAAGAAAACGACCAAAACGCCGCCGCCGAGTTCATCGCCTTCACCCCATGACCCTTCACTTACCGAATGAGCCACAAGATAAGCCGGGCCGTTTGGTCCGCTAAAATCCAAGACCCTCAAGCCAAGCTGATACTCCTGAAGCTGGCCGACTGCGCCAACGACAAAGGCGTCTGCTGGCCATTCGTTTCAACCATCGCCGCCGACACCGAACTTTCCGAACGCACCGTGAGACGCAAAACGGAACATCTGGAAGAGACCGGTTGGATAGTTCGTGACCGGGTAAAAAACAGCGTTACATACACCATAAAGATTCCCCCAAGGGGTGACACACAGACCGGGTCAGGGGTGACACACAGTCACCCCCTAAACGCCCCAGGGGGTGACACACAGACCGGGTCAGGGGTGACACACAGTCACCCCCTAAACGCCCCAGGGGGTGACACACAGACCGGGGGTGACACACAGACACCCTGTCAGGCTGACCGGTCAGGGGTGACACACAGACCGGTAGGGGGTGACACACAGACCGTTACCTATACTAGAGAATCGGTAATAGAACCGGTAAAGGAACCAAAGAGAGAAGCGCACGCGAGGCAGGCTGAGACGATCGTTTCCGAATATCCCCGGCGGGAAAAATTCGCATCCGCTCTGAACCTCGTGAAAAAGGATCTCGATGATGGCGGCGATTTTGAAGCGATGCTGAAGGGCACGAAGGCGATTGCGGCCGTCATCCGCTCCCTGCCATCCGGCGGCGCGAATCGCTACGTCCCGAGCGCCGAGACATTTTTTCGGGACAAGCGGTGGCAGGACGACCCCGAATCGTTCCGCCGAACCGATCGGAATCCAGCCGATTCCGAGACCCCGCCAAAACGCAGCAAATTCGACACCTGGAGCCAATGACCGCCACCCTCAAATCCGCCCAATGCCCGACCTGTGGAACAACGCATGAGTTCGAGCCATGCGACGCGCTGCCCGACTGCGTGCCTCTCTGCGATGCGTGCGACAGGCATCAGGCCGCAACGTGGAAGCTCGGCGAGAAACGCCGGATTTGGCGCAAGCACTACGTTTCGCGATTGCCGAAAGGATACCTCCTCGCCGAGCCGGAAAAAGTGCCTCCCTGGTTCGTTCCCGCACTGAAATGGACGGCATCGGAGCATCATGGCGGAATGGGCCTGATAGGAGATTCCGGAGCCGGGAAAAGCTGCGCGATGGCCTGCCGTCTATGGACGCTGGAGACTCCCTTTTTGTGGTGGTCCGGCACCGAGGCTCGGGACGCCGCGATTGAGGTGGCGACCGCCGACAAGGACCGGGAGGGAGCATCGCGCCGATGGGAGCACGCGATGCGCGTTGAAATCCTGGTCATTGACGACATCAGCCAGGGCAGGATGACGGAGGCGTGGAGCTCGAAGCTGTTCGATATACTCGAAACGAGATTGAGCAACGGCCTCCCGACGCTCTGGACCTGCCAGGTTCCGCCCGACGATCTCCGCGCCAAGATCATCCGCCAGAACGGCGGCGATACCGCCCAGGCCGACGCGATTGAACGCCGCCTGGCCCAACACTCGCTCGTTCTGAAGGCATGATTCGTGAGCGTGACCATCCGTTATCTGAGAAAAGCCCGGATCCGGGGCTTGACTAGGATGCTTAAAATAAGCAGGGGAGAGAAGACCATGGCCAAACATCCATTGAATGACAGGCAGCGACGGTTCGCGGAGTTTGTTGTGTCGGGTGACACGGCGACGGTTGCTTACGTCAAGGCAGGATACTCTAAAAATGGAGCGAAGGTGGGGGCGTCGAAGCTGCTAACCCATGCTAACGTGAAAGGCTACCTCGCCAAGCTCCGAAAGCCTCAGACAGAAAAAGCCATTGCGACCCGCCAGCGGAAGAGGGAAATCCTCGCCGCGATCATGGAGGGAAGGACCAAGGGAGCGACCGTGGCCGACCGAATCCGGGCGATCCAAGCCGACAACCTTATGACCGGCGACAACAAGCCGATCAAGGTCGAAGGGGAAATCACGCTGAAGCGCGTGCTCGATGCCATCGGCGGCAGCGAGGGCCCGGGAGTGAGTAACGACGACTTCGCATGACATCCGAAGAACTCCAACTCCACGGGAAACTCTGCAAGCGCGGCTGGAGGCTGAGCAATCTCTACTGGATCGAAGACGAGAAGGGAGTGAAGCGGAAGTTTCGCCTGAACTGGGCACAGCGGGCGTTCCTCGCCGCCATGTGGTGGTTAAATGTCATCCTCAAGGCCCGCCAGCTCGGCATGTCAACGCTGATGGCGATCTACATTCTCGACACCTGCCTGTTTGGAAAAAACAAGACGTGCGGCATCATCGACAAGACCGACAAGGACGCGATCAAGAAGCTCAAGAAGATCCTCTTCGCCTACGAGAATCTTGATTGTACCGATCCCAGCGACGGGCCATCAACCGCCGAGCTTGGGGCGCTGATCAAGGAGGCCGTCCAACTCATCCGAAACAACGATCACGAGCTCGAATTCTCAAATGAGTCGAAGGTTTGGGCGGGAACCTCGCTGCGCGGCGGCACGATCCAGGTGCTTCACGTTTCGGAACTGGGATACATCGCCAGGAACTTCCACAAGCGCGCGGAGGAAATTCGAAGTGGATCGTTCAACACGGTTCACCAAGGCTGCGTGATCGTCATCGAGTCAACCCACGAGGGCGGAAAGACCGGGCTGAACTACGAGATGATAGTCACGGCTCAAGAATCGCCGGCCGATCTTTCTCCGCTCGACTGGAAGTTTCACTTCTTCGCGTGGTGGCAAGATCCAAAATATTCGCTTGAGAACCCGAAGCCAATCACCGACGAGCGACTGGTGAAGTATTTCGATGACCTGCTCGTCACCCATCAAATCGAACTGACACCGGGCCAAAAGGCATGGTATGCCGCGAAGGATAGAACCCAGAAAGAAGCCATGAAGAAGGAATTCCCAAGCACGCCCGAGGAGGCCGTCAACGCCGTGATCAAGGGCGCGATCTACGGGCCGGAGATCAGCCGAGCCCGCGCCGATGGCCGGGTGTGCGACTTCAACCTTGAGCCGGGGATGCCGATCTACTGCGCATGGGACATCGGCATGAGCGACTTTGCCGACCTGTGGTTCATTCAGCCCGTGGGCCTTCAACATCGGATCGTTGACTTCTACGAGAACAACGGGATGGGGGCTGCTCATTACCTCGAATTCATCAGGGCATGGGAGAAACAGCACGGCGTCACGATTGCTTGGAACCTGCTGCCTCACGATGCCGGACATCGCGAGTTCGGCACCGGAATGAGTGTAATTCAGCAACTTGACGCGATGGGGCTCCACAACTGCCTGATTGTGCCGCGCACGCCTGACGTGTGGGTCGGCATCAACAAGCTCCGGGCGATGATTTCGAACATGGTTTTCCACAAGACGGCATGCGGCAACGACCGGTTCAAAGAGGGCAGGCGATACCCCTCCGGACTCGGAGCGTTGGAGGCCTACCGCACGGCCGACGACACGAGCGCGGCCGTCATCAAGGAGATGCCGCTTCACGACGACTGCTCGCATGCGGCCGATGGTCTGCGGACCTACGCCGAAGCGTTTTCCGCCGGCATGGTCAGCCAGCACAATTTCAAGACGCAGGGGAATAAGAAGGCCGCCGTCACCGTCACCAAGCACGGCCCCCGCGTGATCGATGATGACTTTGACGACGACAAGCCCACCGTCTCACGGGGCGGATCCATCAACTTCCGGAAAATCCGGGTCACGAAATGACTCCCGTGGAAGCCGCCGCCGCCGTCTATTCCCGCGAGCCGTGCGCCCGTTCGTTCCGCGAGGATCTGGAGGCGCACCTTCTGCATGGCATCGTCGTCAACACGCAGACGGCCTTCGTGCTCGCCCGCTACGTGTGCCGGGCTTGGCCCGCTGCCGCCATCGTCAACCCGTGGATAAACGATCTGACGTGCGCCCCGCGCGACTGCCTCCACATCCACCTTGCGGCGGGGCGCACGTCAGAGTTCTTTACTTTTCCGCACGCTCCATGTAGTTGGGTTTCGTTCGAACGACGCAACATCCTGCGTTTCCACCCATACGACACCATTCAAAGGCGATGCAACACGAACTCTCAGGCCCTTTCTTCACCCCGGATCTGATCGGTCCCGACGGCAAACTCCGCCGCCTTCACAAGGGCGGAGATCCTCCGAAACCGGTAGCGCCGCCGCCGCCTGTCCGGGATTCGTCCAGAGTGATCGCCAAGGAGGGCGAGACGGCGCGCCGCGACGCGTTGATGCGGGCCGGATACGCTTCCACCGTCAAACCGAAGAGCCTGCTCGGTTCTGCCGACCAACCCGGAACCAAGTCCCTTCTGGGCTGACACCACCATGCCTGCCGACATCGAGGAACTCTGCCAGCGCCACGAGGCACTTAAGTCCGACCGCTCCACGTGGGACTCGTGGTGCCAGGAACTCGGGAACGTGGTTTCCCCGCGCAAGGCGGAGATCACGAGCAAGAACACCACGCCGAGCGGAGACAAGGAAAGCCGCCTTTACAACACAATGGCAGTCGAGTGCAACATGACACTGGCGGGAGGTACCATGAGCTATCTCTTCCCCATCAGTGAGAAATGGTTTCAGGCGGAGCCGCCACAGGGTGGCGATGATGCCGCATTCAGATGGTATTCGAAGTGCGCGGAAATCATGCTCGAAGGGCTCGCGAACTCGAATTTCTACACCGAAGCACACGAAGCCTGCCTTGATCGCTGCGGATTCGGCACCGGGCTTATTTACTGTGAGGAAAGCATCACGAGCGCGTCCGGCCTGATCTTCGATGCGGTTCCATGCGGAACCTACGCGCTGGCAGAGAACTCCGAGAAGATGGTGGACACCACGTTCCGCGAGCGCCAGATGACGGCCGTGCAACTCGCGCAAGAGTTCGGCGAGGGCAGGCTTCCGAAGAAAATCGCCGAGGCGCTGGCCGATCCGAAGAAACGCAACAGCGAGAAGTTCACCGTCGTTCACGCGGTCTATCCTCGCGCGGATCGCGACACGCTCAAGCTCGATTCCCTCAACATGGGAGTCGCCTCATGCTGGTTTGTCACCGGAGAAAAGCACATGCTCAGAGAGGGCGGCTACGAGTCGAACCCCTACCTTGCCAGCCGCTACCTGAAATGGGGCGGCGAGGTTTATGGCTGGTGTCCGGGCTGGCAGGCGCTCCCGGCCGCGAAGCAGCTCAACATGCTGGAACGCCTGATGGACGGAATGGCCGAGGTGGCACTGTATCCGCGCATGCTGATCCCTTCCACGCTGGAGGGTGTCGTCGGCCTGGGGGCGGGGGAGGGGACCATCTACAACCCGTTCCAGAACGCGAAGCCCGAGACCTGGGGGACCGACATCCGCTTCGATGCGGGACTCGAACGCCTCCAGCGCCGGGAGCAGGAGATCAAGGACGCCTACCACTACGATCTGTTCAAGATGTTCTCCCAGTTGGACAAGCAGATGACCCGCGCGGAAGTGTGGGAACGCGCGGCGGAAAAACTGATTCTGTTCTCTCCGACCACGACCAGGGTCCAAACAGAGTGGCAGATACCGCTGCTCCAGCGCGTGTTCCGCATCTACATGAAGCAGATGCGTTTTCCGCCGCCACCGGCTTCGGTGGTCGCGATGGACGGGCAAGGACCGCATGTCCGCCCGCCGCGCATTCTGTTCACCTCCCGCGTTGCTCTGGCGATCCGTTCGCTGCAATCGGCCGGCTTCATGAGCCTGCTCGAATCCCTGCAACCGATGCTGGCGATTGACCCGAGCGTGCGCCACGTCGTGAAGATCCAGACCTCCGCGAAGGGTCTCGGCCGCAACTTCGGAGTGCCCGAGGAATGGATGGCATCCGAGGAGGAATACCAAGGCTCGATCCAAGCCGAGCAAGAGGCGATTATGCAACAGCAGCAGATGGCCATGGCCGCGCAAGGCGTGACCGCCGCATCCAAACTCAAGCCCGAGCAGATCAACGCCGTGGCCAACGCGCTGGGAGGGAAAGCCGCATGATAAACGCACAAGTCACATTGACCGACGATGACGGCGACGACGATCTCCAGCGGTCGCTCAAGCGCCAGGCACGCAAGGAGTGCCGCGCCTTCGCCCGTCTTTTCAAGACCGAGGACGGCAAGCTGTTTCTCGAAACCCTGAAACGTGACATAGGCTGGGATCAGTCCGGGCCGGTCGATCAGGAAAATGAACACCCGATCCACCACTGGCTGGGACAGCGCTCGGTCATCTGGGGCATCCAGCACAAGATTTCGACGGGGGAACGCCTCACCGAAGAAACCAACAACAACGACTGACAACATGAAAACCGAGGAAATCTACATGATCGACGATTCCGGCAAGCTCTTCCGCAAGGGCGAGGAAATCGGCAGGCTCGAAGACGATACGATGACGCTCAAGCCCGAGGCGAAGAAGTATCAGGCCGCCGTCACCCGATGGCTGCGCGAGAAGGCCGACGAGGCGGAGAAGGTGGCCGCGCCTGTGATTCCGAGCGAGGCGCAACAGGACGAAAGCCGTTTGGCCGCGGTGCAACGCGATGTGGCGAACGGCAAAGCGCTTGCAAAGACCCAATGGGACGATGATTGCGCGTTCGCTATCCGCACGGGATGCCCTCCCCCTCCAAAGAAAAACCCGCAGTTCGGAGACAAGTCCCCCGCGTTCGTTGAATGGCTCCACAAATATCGGCACGAGGAATTCCTGAAACGATATGGAGTGATCAGGCGCGGCAAGGTTCCGGTGGTCGCCACCAACCCGGAGACCGGTATCGATGAGGTGACCGGTTACCGGGAAACTTATTTCGCCACCAGGAAAACGCATCTTACCGAAGTTGTCAGCACGAATTCCAACCTCGGCGATGACATGGACTGGAACGCCTAACACCTGACGCATGAAACCATTCACATTCCTATACAATGAAGCGGGCGACGGCGACGGCGCGGGTGGTGGCGGTTCTGGTGGTGGCCAATCGGCAGCTCAGGGAAACGCAGGCGGGCAATCATCCGGTAACCAAAGCCTTTTGGGCGGAGGTCAGGGCGGCGGCGGAGACGGATCTTCAGGCGCATCTGCGGCGTCTGGCGGGCAACCGGCTTCGCAAGCTGCAACGGCGGGCGCGTTCGACTTCCGGACGCTGATCGGCGATGACGGCAAGTTCGTTCCCGGCTATCAGGACAAGCTGCCGGACAGCCTCAAGGAGCATGGCAAGCATTTCCAGAAGTATGCCGATCCCCTGCAGGCGCTCCAGCACACGCTGAACCTGCAACAGCTTCTCGGACAGAAGGCGGATGCGGTTGTCATTCCGGGGCCGGACGCGCCGAAAGAGGCGTGGGCTCCGGTTTTGAAGCGCCTCGGCGTCCCCGATACTCCCGATGGCTACAACCTCAAGGCTCCCGACAAGCTGCCGGAAGGTGTGAAGGTGGACGAAGCCGAGTTGAAGGAGTTCGCCACGTTCGCCCATGGTCTCGGGCTGACTCCGCAACAGGTGGCCAAGCTTCAGGAATACGATCTCGGGCGCGCCGCGAAGTCGGTAGCCGGATCGGCCGAGCAAGCCCAGGCGTTCGAATCCCAGGAGTTTTTGAAGCAAAAGGAACTTCTGACGAAGGAGTGGGGCAACGGTCCCGAGGCGGTGAAGAAACAGGCGCTCGCAGAGAGAGCCGCCCTGACCTTCGGTTTCACTTCGGAAGAAGTTCAGAACGATCCGCTGTTCCGCAACGCCCGTTTCGTCATGACGCTAGCCCGGGCCGGGGCGGCGATGTCCGAAGACACGCTTGTCAAAGGCTCCGACCTGAACAGCGTCGGGGGGCTCAAGGCGAAGGCCCAAGACGTGATCTCGAATCCGAGCAATCCCCTTTACGGGAAGTATTGGGACGGTGACGAGGACACCAACAACCAGGTCCGGAACTGGATGCGGGCGGGTTGATCGAAGAATCCGGCCGCCGCCTCTCTGGACAGAGCGGCGGCCACTCATGAAAGCGCCCGTCTCCAATCCGGCTGGTTGTGGAGGCGGGCGTTCCTGTTTTTATTTGACGTGCTCCCGTTAGCCGTGCTATCGCTCGCCCCGTCACTGGACCACTTGAGCGAGGCCGGCCCCGAGTCGATCACCGCACAGCCAAGCCCGGAAGCCTTAAACCGCTCTCCGGGTCTTACGTTTTGAGACCCAGCAAGGGGAGGGAATCCACCAAAATTCACCACTCAAAATCATGGCTGATCTCACCATTGACCAATTCTACACCGACCAGTTCGACGCGAACTGGCAGCATCTCGTCCAGCAATCGGAAGGCCGCGCGCACGCGCGGGTCCGCCAGGAAACCGTGAGGGGCAAGCGCAAGCTGCTCAACTTCATGGGCAAGTCCAAAGCTCGCCTCATCACCACCCGCAGCGGGAAAACCATCCCGTCGAACACGCCGCTCGCGAAACGCAAGCTTTCGATGCGGGCCTACGACGAGGTTTATCACGAGGACGAATGGGATGCGGAGCTTCTCGGAGACGTCACCTCCCCGCGCTCGGCGGTGGTGGAGTCACACGCCAAGGCGTTCCAGCGGGCGATGGACGAATCCGTCCTGCTCGCCTCCATCGGCACCGCCTACATCGGCGAGGACGGGGAGGAACCCGTTGACCTGCCGGACACCCAGAAGGTAGGGGTGAGCTTCGGAGCCGCCAACAGCGGGCTGACCCTCGCGAAACTCATCGAAGCCCGTTCGATCCTCGGGAAGAACGAGGCCGATGATGACAAGCTCCTGTTCTTCTACACGCAGAAGCAGCTCGATAACCTGCTTAACAACGTCAACCAGGTGAACAGTTCCGATTACAACAACGTGAAGGCGCTGGTTGAAGGCCGCGTGACCACGTTCCTCGGTTTCGAGTTCATCAAGACGCAGCTGCTGCCGCTCGAATCCGGAACCAACGTGCGCACCTGCGTTGCCATGGCGGCCTCCGGCGTGGCGTTCGCGAAGAACGGCATGAACACGAAAATCATCATCCGGGACGATCTCAACGAGACGCTCCAAATCCGCACCAAGGCGCGTTACGGCGCGACCCGGACGGAAGAGGAGAAGGTCGTGGCGGTTTTCTGCGATGAAGACGCGTAATCCCTGATCCGAGCCCAACAAAAGAAAGAGCCAACATCATGCCTACTCTCCATACCGACCGCTCCAACGAGGAGCTTCCCGCAACCGCAGCCGATACCTGGAGCCGTTCGCCCGGCGTCAAGGTGACCGGCGACCTCACCTACAAGGAGGCGGTTTTCACGGTCGCGACTCCGGCAACAGGCGACGCCATCCGCATTTGCAAGATCCCGGCCAACGCGATCGTGATCCCGCACTTGTGCAAGATCGTCGCGGAAGCCTTGGGAACCGCGTTCAACATCTCCAAGATCGGCGACCTCGCCGTTGACGGGAGCACCGACGCGAACGACGACGACCGCTATTCCGGCGCGGTGAACATCACCGCCGGTGGCGCGTTCGACTTCGCGCACGCCGCCGCCGCCGCCGGTCTGGCCGGATACCGGACGCTCCGGGAAATGTGGCTGACCGCCACGCTCGGGACGATCACCGCCCCCACCGAGGGGAAGAAAATCCGGTTCGTGATCGCCTACGCCGTGCCGACCTGAATCACCCCTAACCGGTTGGAATCCAGAGGGGGGAAGGGTGTTGTGTCCCCTTTCCCCCTCGCTCTTTTTTCACGGTCATGCCATCAGAAACCGACATCTCTAATCTGGCGCTCCAGCATCTCGGGGAATCCCGCATAAACTCCATCGCGGATACCGGGGACAAGGTTTCCCGGACGTGCGCGGTGAATTTCGATCAGGCGCGCGACGAGGCGCTTCAGAGCGCCCGCTGGAGCTGCGCGAAGAAGCAGGCGGCGCTCTCGAAGCTGGCACAGGCACCGCTCTACAAGTGGCGTGCCGCCTATCAACTGCCGCCCGATTTCATCCGGCTGATCGAGATCGAGGGGGAGGACGCCTGGCTGCCGAAGGAATACTTCGACCGTCAGGGCAACAAGCTGCTGATCGGCCGTGGCTGCGAATACGACGGCGACATGCCCGATTCCCTGAACATCGAATACATCGCCCGCGTGGAGGACACGACGCTGTTCGACCCGCTGCTTGTCGAGTCGATGGCGATTCTGCTCGCCATGAAGTGCGCCCGCGCTCTGACCGGCTCGGACTCGAAACAGGCAGAGCTGCGCAAGGAATACGAACAGGTGGTCCTGCCGCGCGCGATGACGCTCAACGCCCAGCCGATCAATTCGGGAGTCAATCACCCCGTCCGTAAGATGATGATGAAATCATTCATGAACCGCGCCCGCCGCACCGGCACCTTCCGATGATCACCAGCCTCATTCCCTCTTTCAACGCGGGCGAGCTCTCGCCGCTGATCCATCTGCGTTCGGATCTGGAGAAATACCGGAGCGGCTGCCGCTCGCTGAAAAACATGCTCATCTCGCCGTATGGCGGCGTTCGTCGCAGGCCTGGTCTTTCCTACACCGCCACGGCTCCCGGCGTCTCGCGGCTGTTCCGTTTCCAGGCATCCACCTCCATGGGCTACATCCTCGAAATGAGCGCGGGCAGGATTCGGTTCTACTTGAGGGATGGTCTGGTACAAAGCGGGGGCGCTCCATACGAGGTTTCCACTCCGTATGGTGGGGACCATTTGTGGGGCGTTCAGATGGCGCAGATAAACAACGTGGCCTACTTCACCCACCCTCTGTATCCGGTCCACAAGCTGAGCCGTATCGCCAGCGCCAACTGGGAGTTCATGCCGGTGGAGTTCTCCTATCCGGCGATGCTCGAGGAAAACCTGGGGAGGGGCCGAAGGCTTTCAACCTCGGCCGCCGGAGAGAAGGGGGAAACGATCAAGGTCGAATCATCATGGAACTTCTTCACGGCCAAAAACGAGGGCTCCTATCTGGAAATTTCCCACGAGCGGGAAGCCGACCAGTTTGAAGTCGAGCTTGCCGCGACCAGCGGTAACGACGGACAGGCATCCGCGCCGCTGACCGTTCAGGGAGCGTGGAACATCACCACGCGGGGCACGTGGACGGGAACCTTTCAAGTACAACGGAACACGGGCAATGGGTGGGAGACCATCCGCAGGTTCTCCAGCGCGGCCGACGCCAATTATTCGTCCGGCGGAGAGGAACCGGCGCGTTGTCTTATGAGACTCAGATGGATTCACGGGTCCTCGGGCTCATCCAATCCAAAAGCCGTTCTGGAGGCCTCCGGCGCGTTCGTCACCGGACTGGTAAGGGTCGTTACCGTTCATGAGTCGAGGAAAGCCACGGTGGAAGTGGTTCGGGCTGTGGAGAAAGGGGCCACGAGCTATTGGAGGGAATCGGCATGGAGCATGAGGAGGGGCTATCCCCGGACGGTGGCGGCGCACGAGCAGCGGCTGGTTTTGGGAGGCAACGGTTTCCGGCCGCAGACGGTGTGGGCGTCGGCCGTGGATGACTACGAGAACTTCGAGCCGGGGGTTGAGGATTCGGATTCGTGGACGCACACGCTGGTTTCCGGCCAGCAGAACGATATACAATGGCTGGTTTCGCATAAGGCCTTGCTCGTCGGGACCTCCGGCGACGAATGGGTGATTTCCGCAACCAAGGAAGAGGCGATCATCACGCCGACGAACGTCCGCGCCCGCCGTCACTCGGGCAACGGCTCGGACTTCCTCAGGGCCAGACTTTTGGATGATTCCGTGCTGTTCGCGCAGCGTGGCGGCAAGGTGTTGCGCGAGATGTCCTACAGTTTCGAGGCGGACGGGTATGTGACGGCGGATCTGACCTTGCTGGCGGAACACATAACCGGGGCGGGCATCACAGATATGGCGCATCAGGCGCAACCGGAAAGCCTCCTTTGGTGTGTTACCAGGGGCGGCGACCTGATCGCGCTGACCCACGACAAGGCGCAGAACATCGCAGGATGGCACCGGCACACGACCGGAGGCGGGGAAGACGGCTTCGAGAGCGTGGCCGTGAAGCAGGTGGAGGGCGAGGCGGACCAGGTGTGGGTTGTGGTCCGCCGCGCTATCAACGGGCAGACACGCCGGTATGTCGAACGGTTCAAGCCCGATGGCTTCTTCCTCGAAACGCCGTGGAGCATGCTCTATCCGGACACCGACTTTCTTCCGCCGTGGGATTTCTTCTATTCGGTTTATGGGCCGGAAGAATTCGCTCTGCGTGGGCATCCCATCGGATCGGTAGATGACCCGATCACCGACACGACGGCGCACGCTCAAGGCTTCATGATGTCTGACGGGCAGGTGGTCTATTTTGCTAATGAAACCGAAAGCACGGCTAGCAGCGATACTTTCCCGGGGGCGGTTGTTTTCGGCTATTCATTAATCCCATATCCCGGCTGGGACTTCACGCGTGAGGTTGGCGAAATGTTCGTTCGCGAGGGCAAGCTGTATCGATGCACCGTGGCGCACTCTCAGACGGACACCGATGTCGGCGGGCTCTACAAATACGTTCCCGGATGGGGTTCGGCCTGGGCGGATGTTTGGGAAATCGTTCTAGAGGACGCTTCGGCCGCCTACGCTCCTTCGCCGGATTGGCATAGGTCCACGAAACTCTATGACCTCGGAGAATGGGCGGTTTGGGCAGGGAAAGTCATGGAGGTGATCGTCGATCACAGGCCCGCATCAGATCACCTGACGGGTGGCGTGGCCCACCTCATCACCCCATCCAATGACGACTATTGGAAGCTGGCGCAGGGTTCCTATGTCGCCGGCGATCTCGTCTCATCGAAGGGCGTCAACTACATTTGCACGGTGGAGCACAAACCCACCTCCGCCAGCAGGCCCGGCTACGGAGCCGATTGGGGGGATTACTGGGAGGTGCGGCCGACCGACAACCTTATTTTCCACGTGGATTCCGGCGTGACGCTCATCAACCCCGGAGCCATAACCGAAATGACGGGGCTGTCCCATCTTGAGGGCGAGACGGTGCAAGTGGTGGCGAACGGAGCGGCGCTGGCTCCTCGCGTCGTCACCGGCGGAAAGATCCAATTCGACCGGGAAGGCGATCCGTCCACCTTCACGGACGTTTGCGCGGGGCTGGCCTACGAGTCGGTTCTCGAGCCGATGGCGCTTGAGATCGGCTTGCAGAACGGAACGAGCGTTTCACGGGAGAAGCGGATTCACGAGCTGGTTATTTACTTCAAGGACTCCTACTGCTGCAAGGTGTCCGACCGGATCAACGGGCGGTTCGACACGCTGGCGTTCTTCGATACCGGAGAACGCGATCCGCCGAAGCTGTTCACCGGGCCGCTGGTTCACAAGCTGGACTCGCGCCACGACCTCGCGGCGTCCTTCGTGCTGAAGCAGGACCTGCCGATGCCGCTCAACGTGCTGGCGGTGGTCCCGAAATGGAACGTCTATGGAGACCAGGGCTGACATCACCATCAGGCACTATCAGCCGGGCGACTACCCGCTTCTTGAAAGCTGGTGGGAGAGCCACGGCGCGGAACCGATGCACGAAAGCATGGTTCCCGTTTCGACGTGCATCGTGTGTATCGATGGCGAGCCCGCCGCCTCCGGTTCGGTTTTCCCGTGCAACAACAACCATGTCGCGTTCTTCCACGGGATGGTGACACGTCCGGGGCTCTCGATGCGCGAGGCGCGGGAATGCCTGCTGGCATTGCAGGACGGCATCGACATCATCATGCGCTCGTCCGGGCACACGCTGCTTCTCGGGACTGTCACCGAAGGGGCGATGGTGCGGGGTGCCAGGATGATGGGATTCTCGCCGGCCGGGGAGCCGGTGCAGGCCGTCGCCAGACTCGTTCGTCCGAAACCCGAAACCACTCAAGACAATGGGAGTTGAAACCTTGGCATTCGCCGCCGTCGCCGCCTCGCTCGCCGGGGCGGGCATTTCCGCCTACTCGATGTATCAGCAGGGTCAGGCACAGGAGGCCATGGGCAAATACAACGCCAAGGTGGCCGAGAATCAGGCGACGGCCGAGGCGGACGTGGCACAGGAGAACGCCAAGCGGCAACGCGACATGAACCGCCGCCAGCTATCCGCCATCCGCGCCAGAATGGCGGGG
Source organism: uncultured Luteolibacter sp. (assembly GCA_964554865.1). Lineage (GTDB taxonomy): Bacteria > Verrucomicrobiota > Verrucomicrobiia > Verrucomicrobiales > Akkermansiaceae > Luteolibacter. The sequence continues at coordinate 39,136 of CAZKQK010000003.1, forward strand.
TCCGGTGTCCAGATTTCCTCCGGTTCCTCGCTCGATGTGCTGGGAACCGCCGCGTCCGAGATGGAACTCCAGACGCTTGATCTCTTCCGGGAAGGAGAGGCGAAACAGGCCGCCTATCGGAATCAGGCGGGCATCGAGCGCTGGCAGGGCAAGCAGGCGGCGCGCGCCGGGAACATCGGAGCGATCGGTTCCCTGATTGGCGGGGTGGCATCGGCCGGCCAAAGCCTCTACTCGGCGCGCTACACCGGCACCGTCTAACTTTTCATCATCATGGACCCACTACCCGGAAAAGTACTCGTCAGGGCATTCAACGTCGGAGCGCAAGGCAGCATGCAGGCCGCGGGCGCGCCGTGGCAGGCGCTCGGAGGACTGGGCGAAATGATCGCCGCCACCGGCGAGAAGGGAATCGCCCTGCTCAACAAGCACAAGGAGCTTCAGATTCAGCGCGAGGCCGCAGACATGGAGGTTGAATTTGCGGGCATTCACGATGGATTCGAGCGGGAGATGCTGCAAAACCCGAACATGACGCCTGAGCAAGCAATAGCGGGTTGGGAGAAGCGCATGCAGAGCTTCCAGGCCAAGTATCAGCGTGAAGGAATGTCACCGCTGGAACAGGATGTTATTGGAACACGCTCGAAGGCACTGGCTCAACGGGGCGGGGCAAGCGTCGCCAAGAGTTCGCTGATCGCCGGAATCCAGAATACTAAGCAGGCAGGTATCAACCTTGCCGAATTGGGAATTCAGACCGGAGACATGGAGAAGGTTGATAAGGGCCTTGCCGTCCTGAAAACCGTCATGCCGGAAGCTGATGTGGAATCATTCCGGATGAAGGCGCAAAGCCGCATTGCAACGAATCGCATTGAATCGGAAATCATGGGCGACCCGCTCGGCATGCGCGATTCGCTCGATGATCCGGACTTCGTAAAAAACAATCCCGGCGTGGCCGTCGATGACGTGCCGCGCTTGCGCGAGATGGCGCGCACGGCCGCCCGTCGCAACGTGGGGGATGCCGTCGATGAGTTCGGCGACGATCTGGCCACCGGCAAGGTGAAGACCGCGGAGGACATCGACAGGCTCTATGGCGGCAAGGTCCCGCCTCGCATCGCCGAAGACATGAAGGGGCATCTGGCCAGGCGGTACGACACCGAAGAACGCGAGCGCATGAAAAGCCCCGAAGCGCAGATGCAGACGCTGGGACAGGCGACCGGCATCATCGCGGGGATCGGCGACACCAAGGACTTCGAAGCCGAATATTCGAAGGCATCGTTCCTGCTTGATTCAATGAAGGATAGCCCGGCCAAGCGTTATTATTCCGAGAAGCTGAGGGCGGCGAAAGACGGCAGGCAGGCCGAAGCGAAGTCGCAGACGGATCTTGCGATGAAGGCGCTCGAAGACTTCGACAAGCGGGCGGTCGCGCGGCTTCCCGAGCCGATGAGCACTACCAAGGCGATCAACGACGGGTTCCTGCGCAACAAGGGGAAACTGAAGGCGCTCGGATTCACCGAAGACCAGATTGCCGAGATTTGGGCACCGGTGAAGCTCGCCAACGACAAGGAGCGGGACGCAACCGACAACGACCGCCGCAACCGCTTTGAAAAGCTATGGGAGTTCCGCAACGGCGAGAGCACCGCCGACGGCTACACGCGGGCGACGGCGCTCGCCATCGTCGGTCAGAAGCCAGCGATTGAAAACATTTCGCCGGAAAACGAGGATGCAGTGATCAGTGCGCGGATCGAGTTCGACCGCGAGGCCGGCGCGCGCAAGGCGAAGTTGCTGGAATGGATGGAAGTGAATCCGGACGCCAGCCGCGATCAGATCGAAAAGAAGCTCGGCGACATCACCGGCGAGCAGTTTCGCGGGAAACTCAAGGCAGGCATCCTCGAGACCCGTGCGAATGATACCAAGGGGGCGAGTGAATCCACGTCGGCGGTCCCGGTCGGGAAAAACCTGGCCGAGATCGTGAAAAACTTTGAGGCGGGCGGCGCGCCGGGGGGATTCCATGAGAAGGCGTATTGGGATTACGGACAATGGAGCATCGGCTACGGGACGAAAGCGAAGGAGGGGGAAAAGATTTCCAAGGCGGATGCCGAAAAACGGCTGGCAACCGAACTGGCGATGCACCGCGGGCGGGTGGAAACCTACGCCGCCAAGGCCGGGCTGACGCTCAACGCGCACGAGGCGGATGCCCTGACGAGCTTTGATTTCAACACCGGGCGGATTGAGCAACTGCTGGCGAACGGACAGCGCAGCAAGGCGGAGATTGCCGCGGCGATGCTTCTTTATCGCAACGCCGGCGGCGAGCGCCTTCGCGGGCTGGAAAAGCGCCGGGCCGCGGAACAACAGCTTTTTCTTAACGGATACAAATCATGATCAACAACCTTTTGTCCGAGGGCATTCCGCAATCTTCAGCCCCGCCGTCGCTGGTTCCCGTGTGGGGTGAAAACCTGTGGGAGGTGGAAGACCGCGAGGCCGACGCCATCAAGGCCGAGAGCTACCGCCAGACGACCGACCGCATCGACGGGATCGCGCTCGATCCGGACTCGTATTTCAAGGGGCTGGATCTCGGGCCAGGGGATGCGGAGAAAACAAAGAGGCTCGTCATCAACGCTGCTTTTCTGGAACACGCATCCGGCGCGCCGGTCCCTGATGGGGAAACTGATCTCACGCGGGCGTTGATCCGCCAGCAAGTGGCACACGAGCGCTTCGAAGGTCGCGGCGCGGACAGCGAGGAGGCATTCCATGCCGAGATCGTCAGGGAGGCCACAGGACGCAAATCCACCCGCGAGAATCTATCGGCTCTGTTCAAGAACGGCGCGAAGTCCGCGCTGATCGAATCGGCCGGCGAGGCGGCGAACCCTGAATTCGGTTTTGCCAAGTGGAAGGAGTCCGCCGCGGCGACTCCGGGCTATGATCCGACCAGCGAGCCGGAGTATTACGAGGCGTTCACGAAGGCCAAGAGCGCGGCCAAGGACGCCTGCCGGGAGTTCGCGCCGGAGCTGCAAGCGGTGTGGTCCGCGTTCACTGAAACCAAGAAAATCACAGCGGCTTCCGCGGCGGTGAATCCGATCACATTGCTGACCGGGAAATTCAGGGAGACATCGGAAATTGAGGTGCCTGCCAAGTCCGTTGCGGACGAGGCGTGGAAGGCCTATGACGCCATGCCAGATGCAGAGGACCGCAAGCGGTTCATGGCATCGCTGCACCTGTTGGCGGAGACGCTTCCCAAGGAGGAACAGGCGACGTTCTGGGGGAATCTATCCAAACAATCCGGTCGCGATCTTTCGGGGCTTGCCCGCGGACTCGGGGATTTTGTTGGAAGCAACACCGCACCATTCGCCGGGGCGTCCCGGTCGATGCGCGATCCGTTCACCCCGGACAGTCCGGAGCAAATCCGCCAATACGAAGAGCAGTCAAAGGGTGATGAGGAATTCCGCCGACAGGCCGATTTCCTGGCTGATGTGATGGCCATCCAGCAATCGACCTACGACCCGATGAAATATCTCGCGCCGGATGGGTCATGGACTCAGGCGTTTGAGAAGGGAGCCTATGCCGCCCCCGGAGCAATCGCTTCGTCGGCAATGGCTGCCATCCCCGGAATCGGCATGCCTGCTTTCTTCGCCACCGCCAAGGAAGGCGCGTATCAGAGCTATCGCCAGCAATTCGAGGCGGCCGGAATGAGCTACGAGGAGGCGCGGTACAAGGCGGACATCCTGTCAACGCCCGGGGCCGCGCTGGAAATGCTCGCCGAGCGGTTCGCCATCAAGGCGTTCGCCGGGAAGCTGCCGTTCTTCGAGAAGGCGATGGCGAGCGCAACCGCCCGCATCAACTCGCTCCCTGCGAGATTCGCCGCGAGGACCATCGCAGGATCGGTGGAAGAGGGGATGCTGGAGCAAGGGCAGGGGTTGATCTATCCGGTGCTTCAGAAACTCGCCGGAGGTCTCGGGATGGACGTTCCCGATCAGCAATGGCTGAATGGGAAAAACGGCATCCTTGATGGTTTTTGGAAGGACAGCGCCTCGATGATCGTCACGATGCTGCCGCTCTCGATCTTCGGCGGGGCTCGTGGTGCCATCTCCGATTCCGCCAGGGTGTCGGCATTCCGCGAGGCGAGCGACAAACAGCTTCTCGCGCTCGGAATGACGCCGGAGGCGGTTTCAAATTTCCGCATGGCCGACAGGGTAGGGGTCGGAGCGGCAACCGTGGCGCTCGAACAGGGCGTGGCGACCATCGACCCGCAAAGCGAGGTGGCGAAGAAGGCCGTCGAAGAACTCAAGGTCGAGGTCGAGAAGGAAGCCGCCGCAGCCGAGGCCGCGCGGATAGCCGGGATCGTTCCGAGCTTCACCCGCGCGGATGCCGGGTGGACGGTTCACGACACCGAAACCGGGCAGGAACTCGCCACTTCACCGGACCTCCAGGGCGCATGGAAGATCGCGGGCAATCATTCCGACCTTGTGAAGCAATCCAATGCGCAGGAGACGGCGTTTTACGCATCCCTTCTGATGGCGACGGAACTCACCACGCCGAAAGGATCGAAAACCATCGCTTCGCCGTTCAGCGAAATGACAACAACAAAGAAGTCTCAGGCATCCCCCGAGGATGCACGCCGCGTCATGGCTCAGACCAAGGGGCGCGAGGCGGTCGAGGGTGGCGACCCCGGCATGGTGGACCTTATTTTCGGAGAGTCGGAAACGAAGTTCAACCAGCGAGCGCGGGAGACGACGAATCGGATTTACCTTGGCGGCACCGTGCTTACGGTTTTCCACGAAGAAGCACACGGCTATCTTGATGAGGCATGGGCGACCGGGCGCATGACCTACGACGAGACGCTTGAATCCATCCGGTTTTTCGAGAAAAGCCGCGAAGGCAAGACCGACCGAAAAGGGCGCGAGTTTCGGCTTTTGCCTGCCGACTTCGATTCGATGACTCCTTACGAGCAGAGGGTGAAAGTTCAAGAGGCGGTGTCGGAACTGATGGAAATCGAGATCATCCGCACTCGCGGAAAGCACAGGGGGATTCCTCGCTCTCTTGTCTCTCAGAACCTTTCCGCCGCCGCGAAGATGGTCGACGGGAAGGCCGCAAAGAAGTTCGCTTCGTTCCTGAATGTCTTCCGGGACTACTTCGGATTCGTCCTGTCTCGCGTCTGGCACATGAAGCAGGCCATCAAGGAAGGCAAGATCAAGGAGGCGGACTTGCAGGCGTTCACGGCGAAACTCTTCGGCCTGGATACCCAAGACCAGCATGAGGCGGCTGTTGTCGAGGAGATCGCGGCGATTGTTGAGGAGCCGACACCAGCGAAACCGGAGACGCCGAGGAAGACGGCAGCCAACCGCAAAAAGCCGCGCAAGATCGACACGCCAGCCAGACGGGAGGCGTTCCGACTCCTGAACTCTCAAAACACAGAGTTGACGAGCATCAATAAAATCATCAGCGAAGGCGGAAAACTTCAGTCCCCTCCAACCGGAATGCTGAAGATTATCATGGGATTGGCGGGCGCTCGCAACCTCACGGAAAAGCAGATGGCGATGCGTCGCCGATGGGTTGATTACTCCGCATTCCAGCCGAAGAGCGCGTTCGGGAATGGATTCAACGGAAAGGTTGCGCAGGAGATTCACGGGATGCTCTTCGGCCAGGCAAAAAATGCGGCAACGCTTGACGATTGGGCGGGGATTCTTGGCGGCGTGACCAACGATGAAGCCATGATTGCAATCATGGGAGAGCTTGACCGGGTGGCACGCGGGCTCTCCAAGGAGAATGACCCACGCAACAGCAACCGCGAGTTCACCGATGCGGAGATTTCGGCGGAGATTTCAAAACCCGCCACTCCGAAGCAAACTGAGAATTTCAATGAGTCGAACAGCTTCGATTTTGGCCGTAACGAGATCAGGGTTGACGATTTGAAAGAGGGCGACGTGATCACAATCGACGGCGAGGAATTTACGGTTGAAGCGGTCGAGGATGGCGGAACGGTGGTCTTGCGCGATGGCGCTCGCTTCGGACGGCAAGTCTTGGAATCAGGGGAAATCTTGTACATCGAGGATGTTTCTACCGAGATCGATCCCGATCTTCTGGAGATCGAAGCGGAATGGCTCGTTGACAAATCGGCGGCTCAGGGCTACACGTCGATTGATGAGCACGCCGATGCAGACCCCGCAGGATTCGAGCAAATCGCCAGTGAGGCGGAAGCTTTCGGGCAAGGAGATTCACAGGCTGGCTCTCCTGCAAGCGGCGAGGAAGCTTCAGGCGAAGCGCAAGGCTTCTCGCTAGAGACACAGACCGGCGAGGACATCGACCGCGAGAACGCAGCCGCCAAGACCAAGGCGGAAATCCAGAAACGCGGGGACGCGCGGTTGACCGGATCGGCAGGCGATCTATCCGCCGACATGTTCGGCGAGGGGGAAACCCCGCTGTTCAACGAGCGGAGAGACACGCTAGGCGAAGGCGACCCGTTCTCGCTCGGTCCCGCCCGCATGGCCGACGCGCTCATTGCCAACGCCCGCCGCAGGATGAAAGACCCGCGGGCGAAGATGAAGATTTTCGAGAACATCGTGGCCCGCCTCGGAAAGCTCAACGCGCTGATCAACGCCACCGGCAACGCCTACAACTTCGACGCTTTCGGCAAACCCTTCGAAGGCCGGTTCAGCGATGAGAAAAGCAGCATCCTCAACGGTCTGGCGATCCTCGACGCGATCCTCGCCGCCGTGCCTCCGGACCTTCGCGGCCGAGTCGGCGGCTACACCCAGCTTGCCAAGCTCGACACCGACGAGAAGCGGCTCGACTACCTCAAGCGCCGGATGAAGACCGTGGAGCGCGTCGTCAACGAATGGCTCGGCAGGGAATACACGAAGGAGCTCGACAAGCTGCTGGAGCGGGCCAAGCCGAAACGGAAACCGGGCGAGAAACCGAAGGGCAAGGCGGGGGCCGACGTGCATGCGCTCTTCGACGTTCTCAGGCCGGCGAAGAACTGGAACCAGAATGAAGTGGACAAGCGCGTTGCCGGGCTGGAAGCGTCGATTCTTTCCGGCAACCTGACGCCCGAGGAGGAAGCCCACGCCACGCTCGAACTGAACCTTGTCGGGCTGGTCGGCAACTGGCGCGAGGCCGACGTTCCGCGCAAGGCCGCCGCACTGGCGAACGCAACCAGCGTGTTCGAAGCCGGATATGCCACCTTCAAGCTGGCGAAGCTGTTGGAGAAAGAAGACCGCGCCATTCGCCGCGAGAACCTGAAGGCCGACACCGGCAAGCAGGGCACCGCCGCGGAGCGGGACAAGCGCACGCTCGCCGACAACGGATTGAAAGCCGGATGGAGGGATTCGTTCCTGTCGCTGATCTCGTTCGAGCAGCTTTCCGAATACCTGTTTGGCCGCAATTCGAAGGAGGCGCTTCGCCTGGTGGACATGGAGCGCGAGGCATCGGCCGCCAAGGAGGATGGCACTCAAGAAAAAATGGATGCGCTCGATGACATGTTCACGCAACTCGGCAAGGGCTCGCAACTCGAAGGCGAGAAGATCCGCTACGACCTCGCGCAGAAGTCACTAACCATCCAAGGGCGCACGCTCTCGCCGCTCGAAGCGATCACCGCAACTCTGATGTGGAGGCAGGAAGACGGCCGCCGCCACATGGAAGGCCACAAGGACGAGAACGCGCAGTTTGTCGGCCCCTGGCATTACGATCAATCATTCGTGGATGACATCGAAGCCGCGCTTTCCGATGATGCCAAGGCGGTTCGCTCTCATCTTTCCGCCGCCTATGGCGCGGAATGGGCGGTTCTCAATCCTATCTACAAGGCGTTGAACGGGATCAATCTGCCATCGAATCCGAATTACTCGCCGCTGACGGTGAAACCACAGCAGGCATCGGCCGGCCAGATGGTGGATCCAGTGACAGGAAGCACGATGAGCGGAGCGAGCGCCACGCCGGGAAGTCTGCGGACCCGCGGCAGCTCCATCGCCGAGCCGGAGTTTCGCGACGCGCTGCAAACCTACATCGCCCACACGAAGCAAATGCAGCATTGGATGGCCTACGCGCCGTTCATGACCGAGGCGGGGGCGATTCTCCGCAACCGGGAGCTCGGCAACAGCATCGAGGAGAAGGGCGGCAAGGAAGCTCTCGGGGTGCTTCGCTCGTGGCTCGACTACTTCCAGGCGGGAGGCGCCCGCGACGCTGCGGCGCATCTCGGATTGAACCAAACGATGAACCGGATCTCCGGCCGCGCGGCATCCTCGATCCTGATCGGGCGCATGGGCGTGCTGGCCATCCAGGCGACACAGCTTGCCGCGGCTCTCGCCGAAATGCCGGTCGGCTCCTTCGCCCTGCGTTTCGGCAAGCTGATGACAGGGCAGCTCGGATGGGGCGCGGCGTTCCGCTCGGAATACATCCAGCGTCGGCTCACCCAGATGCCGGTCGTGGTTCAGCAGGCGATGGACGGACTGAAGGCATCTCGGCCGAACCGGCTCAAGCATCACGTCCAGAAGCTCGGGCGGTTGATCTCCGGCGCTGACGCGCTGATGACCGCGGGAACCTTCGCCATCGTGCATGACTACCAGTTGAAGCAGGCGAAGGGCATGGGACTTTCCGGCTCGGAGGCCGAAGCCTACGCGATGAACGCCGCCGAACGGTCGGTGGATCGCATTGCCCAACCGACGCGGCCGGGAGCCCGCTCCCTTTACGAAAACACCGCAACCCATCCGGCAATGCGCGTGCTATGGTCGTTCGCTTCGGAAAGCCGCCAAAAGATCGCGCTCGGACTGTGGCGCGTGGCGGCAAAGGACCGGAGCCTTGGCGAGAAGGCGCGCGCTTTGGCCGTGACATGGGTTGTCGGCGGCATGGTGGCATCGATCATTCGAGCCGCGATGCGCGACATCCGCAGCGACGATGACGACGAGATTTTCGACGAACGCAACTGGAGCCCGAAGCGCCTGCTTCTCTCATCTCTAACCGCGCCCTTGCAGGGGATTCCATTCCTTGGCGATGCAGCTGAAGGAGGAATCTACAGCGTGGCGGGCGAGTATCTGCCGGAAGGAAATCTGCTTTCCTCTCTGCCAAGGTCTCTGAAAGCAGCAACGCAAGTCCCGGAGTGGGATGACAAGAAGCCAGACGAGATCATGCGCGACGTGGAAACCATTCTTAGCGGAGCCGCGTTCTTCAACGACAACCTGTCAGCCGCGTCCTCTCTTTCCCATCTCGCCAGCGACGTCTTCGGCATCACCCAGAACGTCACCAAAGACGAATGATCAGGGCGCACGCCAAATCGTTTCGCCTCGCCAAACCATCCACGAACCCGTAAAGAAACCCCCGAAGCCATGGCCATCCCTTCCGCCACCTGCACCGCCAGCTATGCCGGCAACAACTCGACCTCGGTCGCCTACGTCGTGCCCTTCCTTTTCTTCAAGCGTGAGCACCTGAAGGTTTTCGTCACCAGCGCGGCGGGTGTGGAAACCCCGCTGATCCTCACGACGGATTTCACCGTCACCGGGGAGGGCGACGAGGACGGCGGAACACTCAAGACCAACGCGCCATGGAACAGTTCCAATACGATCACCATCACCCGCGTGCCGCCGGAGACCCAGCCCTTCGTTTACAGCGAGGGCCAGCGGCTGCCGATGAAGACGCTGGAGAGGAGCTTCGATTGGATCCTCATGGTGGCGCAGGGAGCGATCCAAACGCTCCGCAGGTCGCTCGAAGCAGTCAAGGGCAGGCTGGACAACCTAACGCTGCCCTGGGGCTCCATCACCGACAAACCCTCGACCTACCCGCCCTCGGCGCACACCCACTCGTTCGACTCCATCACCGACAAACCCTCGACCTACCCGCCGGTCATCGGCGAGGGGGCGGGCGATGCCGTCGCCGGAAACGATCCTCGCCTGAGCGACGCACGCACGCCAAGCGCCCACACGCACGCCTCGGCGGACATCTCCGACGCCACGGCAAACGGGCACCACAACCGGGGCAAGGTCATCAAAACGGACGGCGATGGCCTTGTCCGCCTCACACACCTCTCCCTGGGATCGGCGGTGGCCGCACCCGGCGAAGGATCGCCCGCGCCGGAAACGGGAATGCTGTTTTTGAATAACCTGGGAGACGCGCTCCACGGAACGGTCATAGTTGCTCAGGCGAACACCTACACCGGGGAGGGCGCGCTGCCCTTCGTGCTCCAGACCCCCCAGGGGACCGGCGTGCTGGCCCTGACCACAAGCGCCGACGGCTCCGTTTCCTACAACAACCTCACCGATAAGCCAGGCATCACCACCACCGGCGAGGCGGACAAGATCCCCAAGATCGACGCGGGCGGCTGGCTCCGCGTGCCCCTGCTGAACGTCCAGTATGGCGACCACAGGATTCTGGAGGCGGATTCCGACTTCGTTTACGTGCGTAACAATGCGGGGCGCCTGGTTTTAACCACCGAGGAAAGTTTTTTGGCGGACTACGAGGGGAAAATGTCCATTTTATGGGACGGCCGCGCCCTGTACGATGAGGACCAAAACTTCGTCATGGGGTGGTCAACCGATCAATCGTTGGCGGACTTATACAATCAAAGATCGGTGTCCGTAAATTTGCGGCGGCTTTTTAACTCCGCTGGCGATCTTGTCCTCGACTGGCAGGAAAAAACCCTTTTCCACTCGGATGGTCCGAGTTTGAGCTGGGAGGTGGACTTGGTAAAGGTCCATGACGACCTTATTGTTGATGGAGCATGCAGCATTTCGGAAAACCTGACCATACCGAATGCCACCCTCGCCACGGCCGGCCACGCGGTCACCCGCGCGACCGGGGACGCGAGGTATGGCCGGGAGATGGTGGCCTGGAAGCAGGCGGACACCACCCGGACAAACACCACCACCCTGGCGGCCGACGCGGACCTGACGCTCGCCGTCGAGGCAAACTCCGTCTACCTGGTGGAGGCTTATCTCCCTTACACGTCAAACCCGGCCGGAGTGACCAGCGGGCTCAAGGTGGGCCTTGATTTCCCGGGCGGCGGCAGCATCAGGTGCAACGTCACCTCCAGCATCAACTCGGCCATGGGAGTGGCCGGGCGGCTGCACACCGCCGGGGCGGAAGTCGGCCAAAACAACGGCTCGGCGCAAAACACCCACATGGAGATCCGCGGCATGGTCCAGACCGCGGGCACCGCCGGCAACGTCGCGGTGACCTGGGCGCAAAACAACCTGTCGGAGGACAGCACGACGGTCCGCAAGTTCGCCTACCTCAAATTTAGGAAACTCTAACGGAAACATATCATGAACAAAGACCAGATCAAAGCCCTCCAGCGCCACGTGCGCACCCCTGATGACGGTATTTGGGGACCCAAGTCCACGGCCGCCGCAACGAGTCATCTCCGGCGGCTGATGGACGCCTCAGCCAGCAAGTGGCCCGCATGCGACCAGGCATCCCTCCGGGCTTTCTACGGCCAGCCGGGAGACGAGTCCCGGCTGGTCAACATGCCCGTGCCATCCGGAGTCGTCGTCAAATACGAGGGAAAACAGGTTCAGACCATCCGCTGCCACGGCAAGGTGGCGGCGTCCCTCGGACGCGTGCTCGCGGCAGTGTCAAAAGTCCGGCCGGACATCCTCCTGGAATACGCAGGATGCTATAATAACAGGTCCGTGCGCGGCGGCTCCACGCCGAGCCTGCACGCCTACGGCGCCGCCATCGACCTCGCGCCCGGCGGCAACGGCAACTCCACCCACTGGCCGACCGGCTCCACCATGACCATGGAGGCCATGGAGTGCTTCGCGCGCGAGGGCTGGCTCGCCGCCGGCGCCTTCTGGGGCCGCGATGCCATGCACTTCCAAGCCACCCGCTGATTCCATGATTAACCACATTCATCCGATTATTGGTTTCGGCTCTGCCGGAGTATCAACCCTTGGCCTTTGGTTGGCTCAGACCGCCTCGCCATCAATTGAGCAGTGGGTTCAGGGCGGTGGCACGGTCGGCCTCATCGGCGGACTCTCCTACGGTTGTGTGACCCTATGGAAAGCCAACCAGAAATCGATGGCCGACATCGCCGAACTCAATAAGGAGATCCGAACCGACTGGAAAAACCAGAACGAAAGGCTCATCAACGTGCTCGAACGTCTCGACTCCGACAAGTGATCATCCCGCCGGGTTTAACGGTTTCATTGAGAAATACGGAAGCGATTGAATCGCCCGGTCGAGGGCCTCGTCGTGGTGGGTGTAATTGGCGTGAATCCCGGCGCTCTTGTGTCCGGTGAGCTTCTGGCGCACGTCGGCGGCAACGTCCGCATCGGCGAGCCACGAGGTGAAGGAATGCCGCAGGCTGTGGAACGAACGCCTCGCCTCGATGCCTCCTGGCAGCGTCACCTTGTCCGGCACTCCGGCGGATTTCATGATTCGCTTGAAGGTGGTCGAGAGCGTCCCCGTGACTCGCTTTGAGAGGTTGGGGAAAAAATCCCCGTTCTTGCCTTCGATCCAGGCGAGACAGCCCGGCGAAAGCGGGATGACAATCGTGGAGGCGTTCTTGCGGCGCTTGGTTTTTTTCGGACGGATCACCAGCCGCTTGTCCGCCACATGCCCGCTGCCGAGCTTCGCCACGTCTCCAAGCCTCAGTCCGGTGGAACCTCCGAAAAGGATCACGCCTTTCCATTCGTCGCTCGTCTGGGGATGCGAGATCATCCGCCGCACTTCCTCCGGTTCGAAGGGAGCGCGTTCGACTGAATCGTCTTCCGGCAGCGGCCTGATGCCTTGAGCCACGTTCGCCCGCGCCAGCCCGGCGGCAACCGCAGCGTGCAAGGCCCGGCGGAACGATCTGAGCGCGAGATTGACGGTGGAACCGCGCAGCCCGCCATCCTTCAGTTTCTGGATGGCCTTGTTGACCTGATCCACGGTCAAATCCCCCACCGGCGCGGATGACACCCGCTTGCCGAGCGCCCCGGTCATGTGGCGGTGCATGTCCATGTAAACTTCCGTGGTGGACAATTCGACATGGTGTTTCTGGTTGCGAATCCAGCCCATGACGTGATCGGAGAGGCTGACCACGCGGAAATCCGGATTCGCGTATTTGTGAAGCTTCATGATGAGATCCTGAGCGCGGGCGAGTGTCAGATTGCCTTCGGCGGCTTCCCTGGCCGCGGCTTCCACCACGGCGGCAAAGGCTTTCGGCAGCCCTTTCGCCTTTCGGCGGATGTCCCTGCCCTCGCTCTCGAAATCCTCCGCGATCTTTTGAGCCTCGCGTTTTTTCGTAGCGCCTGTATTTTTCGAGAGTCGCTTGCCGTCCGGCCCGAAATATTTGGCATACCAAAATTCCGAATCCGGTCGCTTGTAAACGGTGGCCATGGGCGGAAACGTAGACACTTGCCAGGTCCGGGAAAGTCCGAAGTGTCTACGAACCCCCTAAAATACTGAGTAAGAAAGGCTTTTTCCGTTTAGGTCGTTGGTTCGATCCCAACCGCCGGAGCCTTTTGACCCATTGCGCCAAGGTGCGACAGAAACCGCCTAATCAACTCAGACACAGTGTCTTGTGACGGCACTTCGGGAAAGGGGCTTGCGACAGGCACCGACTCCAAAACCCCCGAAACGACTAATTCGAGTGACGAATCCGGTGACCACTGGTTTCCGTTAGAGAGGCCCGGCAGCTTGGCAGCGTGTTCGTTCAGCGCGTAGGCGTCCTGATCTCCATAGACGGCGGCCAGAAGCTTCGGGTCGCTGTGACGCATCAGGCGCATGGCCACGGCGAACGGGATGCCCGATTCCTTGAGTCGTTGCGCATAGGAATGGCGGAAGCTGTGGAAATCCACGATCCTCCCGCGCTCATCCTTTTTCGCGATCCCTGCCGCCTTCTGATCGCGGTGCAGGGCATCCATGCGATGCGGGACCTTCACAGCCTTTACGGAGGCTCCCGGATTGCCCGAGGACTCGCGGTGAGCAAGCAGCATTTCGCGCAGATCCGAGGGCAGGGGAAGGGGCTGGTTCTCCTTGTTTTTCGTGTGTTCCTCGCGGCAGGTGACGAAGCCATTCACGAAATCGAAGTCCCCCCACAGCAACGAGGCGATTTCTCCGCGCCGCAAGCCCGTGTAGTACGCGAGCGCGTAAACGATCCGGCGAGATGGAGTAGCGACACCTAGCAGGCGCTCGAATTCAGCATGGGTGTAAGGACGTCGATTCCTTGCCTTGCGCCCCCTTGTCTCAGACTTGCCCACCGAGAGCAGGGGATTGGACGGGAGCCGTCCCGCCTTCACCAGCCAGTTGAGGAAGGCCCGGACGCACCCAAGGTATTCGTTGAGTGTCTTTGGAGCCTTGTTGCGGTTCTGACCCCGCCAGTTGTTGAAGGATTCCGGGCGGATATCCGCCACCGTGGACCACGAGCATTCCCGCATCAGCACGCCCATGAATTTCTCCATGATGCCGCAATAATGCGGTTTGCGCCCCTTTCCACCCAGATCGATCACCCATTCCCGCACCAATGTCTTGAGCGGAGCGGAAACGGTTTCCACTTGTCGCGCTGGAGCAGCCAGTCCTTGCCGCTCCAATTGCTTCTGGAGAACGATGTCCGCCAGTTTGGACTGTGCAACCTGCTTTTCTGATACCCCCAACGGAACCTCGGCATCCCGCAAATCCCCATCCAGCCTGTAACGACCCGAGTAGGTTTTTGCGCGAACCCGCTTGCCATCGACCATCCGGCTGCGCTTGAAAACGTGCTGTTTCATTGTCTTGAGGTTATTGGATTCCGCCGAAAACGAGGATTTCTGAGAGAAGCAATCTCACACAGCCGCGGACTTTACGAATCGAAATCGATCCGTGGCTAATAGCTCGCTCCACCGTTCGAATGGAAACGCCGAGGATCCCGGCAGCTTCACGTTTTGAGATCAGACGATCTCCCGAGAATTCATTCACACATTGATTTTTCATTGCACATTCAGGTTCCGAAAGTGGCGCAGCCGTCAGGCCCGACATATTCCGGTGATTTAAGGCACGCCGCCAGAGCAACTCCGCCCCTGACATCCCGCCAAAGGCAACCGAGAGCCGCCCAAGGCGACCTGCCGAGTCTGTTGCCACCTAGTGTAATGTTTCCCCAAAATAGCACGGCGGCGAATTATGCCGGGGATTTTAGTAATGTAAACCGGCCGCAGCCGGGGGTGCGCACTACGGGTGGGGGCAAATTGAAATCCCAACAACACCCGGGCGTCTGTGGGCGGATTCAACTCGGAACCGCCCGCAAGCGTCAAAATAAAAATTCAAAAAAAGCAGAATCCACCCCCTTTTCACGCTGACGCGACTCCGAACGCCCCACCGGTACGGCACGGATACCCCGAGGCTTCACGCTCGCCTTTTGGGGGCTCGCTTGCCTCTCGCCGTCCGGTGGCTTGCGACCCTCCCCGCGTGGCGGACCCTTCACCGCTCCGCGCAAAGGGCAATTTCCCGTTAGAACGGATTCCGCGCCAGCCAATTCCTCATCGCCATGCCCACGAAGCGCATGATTTGAAGCGCCGTCCGTGGGGATTGCGCGGAAATCAGTTTGATTCCCGAAAACCTCACGGACCGGAACCGCCGAGCCTTGTTCCCATCCCGTTCCAAAATCTTCTTTTTCGGCTTTGGAAACAGCTTGGCCTTGCCCCACTTCAGCCCGTTCGCATGGGGAAACAGAATGAGATAATCGAACGCGCGTTGCGTCGCGACAGGCAGGGAATCAAGATCGGCCAAGGATTGGAGGCGCAGCCCCCGAAGCCGATCACGCATTGAGAGCAAGCCGAACTGCGAAACCAGCGGCTCGCCCTTGGGATCCACAAGCCCCATGGCCTTTGCGGTGGAACGGTGTTTCGCCTCATCCGCCCGCTTCTGGCGCAGCTTGCGGGCGAGACGGTGCGCGAGGATCGCGGCCCGCTCCGGCATGGGCATTTCCGAACAGACGGAAAGCGGAACGGCCTTGCCGTTGACCTTGCCCCACCAACGGCCGGGGATTTCCTCGAAAACGGTTTCCAGAGGCTTGCCCAGGTATTTCGCGAAGTAGCGGGCGATGTTGCCCCGGACCTTTTCCATGTTCCTCGCGTGAAGGTGCCAGCGCAGATGCTTGCCCCTTTCCTCACCATCCAGACCGACGCAAACCAAGGCGTTCCATTGCGCGGCGATCCAGCGTTGGAACGCGGAGCGGGTTTTCTCATCTTCCAGACCGTAAAGCACGAGATGATAATGCAGCGCCCCGCGCCGTTGAAGCTCCCGCTTCCACACGAATCCGACATCCGGGAACAAACGGGATGCGGTCAGGCGGTTGCAGAGCTTCTTGAACGCAAGATGGACTATGGCCGAAGTGAGGAATCGCACTTCCCCCGGCAGGGTGAGTGCCATCGTATAAGCCGAAGCGTCCCGGTTGAGCTTCGCGAGATAGAGCATGAGATTGCGGCGGGATGCGTCCGAGAGCGTTAGAACCTTGCCCCGCACACCGCCTTGATTGAGGCCCTGATCGCCCGCCATGGGACTGAGATTCGGAATGCCGGGAAAGATCGCCAACGAGGCATCTTTCCAGACTTGGAACAGGCGGGCGGGTGACTTGGGGGAATCCGCGCGGGGGCATGCGTTCGGATTGCTGGTTTTATGCACTATAGACAAGCGTGCGGCCTCCCGTCCCGCAGGGCGGGGCGTCGCTGGCGCGACGCTTCCGCCTCCGCCGACCGTTCGGCGGCGCCCCAAGTCGAACAGTGGCAAATGGCCGCAGGACTCCCTGACAGCCCGATCCCCATGACGAGGAGCCAAGCCGACATCCGCCCGCGTGGCCCGATCGAAATATGAAAACCCCTCCGCCCCGGAACGCCCGGAGCGGGAAACGCTGTTTCTGGCCATGCGTCAACGCCCTGCGGAGCCCTCCACGATTGCCAGAATCGCCACCTTGAGCGATCCATTCAAATTCGGCCATGCCTCGACCACCCGCAGCAGCAACCGCAAATCGGGTGACGAATCCGGTGACCACCACTCAAGCAACCCGTTGATGTTCAACGGGGAAGCAGTGGGTTCGATCCCAACCGCCGGAGCCTTTCTGAATCAACGCGCTGCGAGCGGGAATCGTCAGTCAAAAAGTCTGACGGAACGCTTTTTCTCCGGCATAGCGTGCGCGATGGTTCCGGAAAATCCTCCGGACATCCCGATAAGATGAACGGCAGGCGGGGGTTGGGGCAATCTCTCCGCCATGAATTTGGATTGGAAATACCGAGGGGCGCTCAGGCGACTTGAGGAGGTTTGCACACTCAAGCAGGCGGCGGAATGTTCGAACTTGATAAGGAGCCACGACATTCCTGCCGTGCCGCGAAGCGAGATGAGCGAGGAAGAGGCTGAAACGGCGGATTCTTCCACCGAACCCGCGCCCCTGCGACTGCGACAGGAATGTCGCAACTCCTTTGGCTCACTTGCTCACGTTGAAGCGGAACTCGATGACATCGCCGTCCCTGACGACGTATTCCTTGCCTTCGATGCGGAGCTTCCCGGCTTCCTTGCAGGCGTTTTTGGAGCCGAGGGAAACGAGGTCGTCGTAGTGGACGACTTCGGCGGCGATGAAGCCGCGTTCGAAATCGGTGTGGATGACGCCGGCGGCGGCGGGGGCCTTGTCGCCCTCGTGGATGGTCCAGGCGCGGGTTTCCTGGACGCCGGTGGTGAGGTAGGTGCGCAGGCCTAACAAGTGATAGACGGCGCGGATGAGGGCGGAGACGCCGGAGTCGGCCACGCCCATGTCGGCGAGAAACTCGGCGGCTTCCCCGGGTGACAGTTCGCTGAGTTCCTCCTCGATGCGCGCGGAGATGACGACGGCTTCCGAGCCGCTGTGTTCGGCGGCGAACTTGCGGACCTTGGCGACGAGCGGATTGGAGTCCGGGTTTTCGGTGGTGGCGGCGATCTCGTCCTCGCTGACGTTGCAGGCGTAGATCGTGCGTTTCATCGAGAGCAGGAAGAAGTCGCGCACGATGGCGGCGTCCTCATCGCCGAGCCGCAAGGTGAGCGCGGGTTTCCCCTGGTCGAGGTGCGGGAGGATGACATCGATGAGTTCGACCTCCTTCTTTGCCTCCTTGTCGCCGCCCTTGGCTTTCTTCTCGCGGGAAACGCGGCGTTTTTCGAGCGAGGCCATGTCGGCGAGGATGAGTTCGGCGTTGATGATCTCGATGTCGCGGACCGGATCGACCGAGCCGAGTTCGTGGATGATGTCGTCGTTTTCAAAACAACGGACCACCTGGACGATGGCGTCGGTTTCGCGGATGTTGGCGAGGAACTGGTTGCCGAGGCCCGCGCCTTCGGAGGCTCCCTTGACGAGGCCTGCGATGTCCACGAACTCGATGGCGGTGGGGACGAGTTTCTGCGAGCCGGAGATTTCCGAAAGCACGGCGAGCCGCGGATCGGGCACGGTGACGATGCCGACGTTGGGGTCGATGGTGCAGAAGGGATAGTTCGCCGCCTCCGCCTTGCGGGTGCGGGTGACGGCATTGAAGAGGGTGGATTTCCCGACGTTTGGCAGTCCTACGATTCCGGCCTTGAGCATGGCGGCGGGAGGGTGGGGGGCGGATGCGGCCGCGACGAGAAAAATTTGCGCCGGAAGTTCCTGGCGCCGGATCCGGGGCGTTCGTGGGTGTGAAATCGGCGCTTCTCTCCGCAGCGGTGATGGTTTCCAATCCGCGGCGGCCCCGAATGTCCGAGAACTTTTACCAGCAGACCACCTCCGCCCCGGCGACGGCATTTGACGTTTCGCTGCGGCCGCCGGCGTTTTCTGAATTCATCGGCCAGGAGAAGGTCAAGGAGCGCCTGCTGTTGATGCTGGAAGCCGCCCGGCAGCGCGGCGATGTGCTCGACCACGTCCTGCTTTCCGGGCCTCCGGGACTCGGGAAAACCACGCTGGCGAACCTGATTTCCCGTGCCGCAGGGACCCAGCTCCACACCACCTCCGGCCCGCAGATCGAGAAGGCTGGCGACCTCGCCGGCATCCTCACCAACATCCAGAAGGGCGACATCCTGTTCATCGATGAAATCCACCGGCTCCACCCGGCCATCGAGGAGTACTTGTATCCGGCGATGGAGGATTTCCGTCTGGATATCATCATCGATTCCGGGCCGTCCGCGCGTTCGATCCAGATCAACCTCCCGCGCTTCACGCTGGTGGGAGCCACCACCCGCTCCGGCATGCTCACCGCGCCGCTGCGGTCGCGTTTCGGGCTGGTCAACCGCCTGGATTATTACACGCACGACGAACTCGCGCTCATCATCGAGCGCTCGGCCGGACTGCTCGACGCGCCGATCGAACGCGGCGGCGCGCTGGAAATCGCCTCCCGCGCCCGCGGCACCCCGCGGGTGGCCAATGCCTTGTTGCGCTGGGTGCGCGACTACGCGCAGGTCCGCGGCTCGGGGCTGATCGATCAAGCCATCGCCGACGCCGCCCTGGCCATGATCGAGATCGATTCCCAGGGGCTCGATGAAATGGACAAGCGCCTGCTTGAGGTTCTCATCTACAAGTTCGGCGGCGGTCCGGTGGGGCTCAACTCGCTGGCAGTCGCGGTTGGCGAGGATGCCGCCACCATCGAGGAGGTTCACGAGCCCTTCCTCATCATGCAGGGCCACATCATGCGCACGCCCCGCGGCCGGATGGCGATGCCCTCCGCCTATCAGAAGATCGGCGCCCCCGAGCCGCCCCGCAGGCCGGAGGATCCTCAGGTGGAATTGTTCTGAAAATCCGGGTTTCCTTCCCCGTTTCCCCGATCCATCATCCGGCAGATATTCATGAACCCCGTCGTCAAGCAAACCATCGACCGCTGCCGCGAGGCCGGCCTGCGCCGGACCAAGGCGCTGGAGGAACTCATCGCCACGCTGCTTGAAAAGGACCTGCCGATGACGCTGGCCGAACTCGCCTCATCAAAGCGGCTCTCCGACCAATGCGACAAGGCCACCGTTTTCCGGCTGCTCCAGCGGCTTGCCGGCCATGGAATCGTGAGGCGGCTGGGGCTGCACGAGCGCGCGGCGTATTTCACGCTGTTGGTTCCGGGAAAACACAGCGATTACCTGATATGCACGTCCTGCGGCAGCATCGAGGCCATCCAGGCGCCGTGCCCGGTGCATCATCTGGAGGACGAGATTCGCGAGAAAACCGGATTCAGAAACCTCTATCACGAGTTGGAATTCTTCGGCATCTGCCCGAAGTGCGCCTGATTTCTCACGCGTCCGCCAGCGAAGCGGCGCGCTCGGCGATCAGCGCGATCAGACCGGCCAGTTCCGCTCCCGTCTCGGCGCGCGGTTTCACCAGCAGCAGTTGGGTGGCGATCACCGGCGAGGAAATTGTTAGAAAGACGCATCCCGCGTGCGGCAGCTTCCTCGCGTGCGCCGGGATGATGCCGACTCCCGCTCCGGTGGCGACGGCGGCGAGCATCAGCGGCAGGGAGTCCAGCTCGGCCACGATCCGCGGCCCGAAGCCCGCCGTCGCGCAGGATTCTAACAAAAACTCCCGGCGCCCCGGGAAAAACGCGTTCGAGAGCGAGACCCACGCGTCGGTTTTCAACTCCGCGAGTTTCACCGCCTTGCGGCGCGCCAGCCGGTGATCCTCGGGCACCACGGCGGCGATGCGGTGCCTGGAGAGGCGGCGCACGGAAAACATGGCGCGCTCCGTTTCGTCGATGTTGCCGAGGATGGCGGCGTCGAGTTCATGGCGGCGCAGCCGTTCGATCTGCGCGCTCGGCGGAAGATCGAAGAGGCCGACCATGGACTTCGGATGCCGCTGTTGGAATTCCCTGACGGCCGGAGCGACCAGGTCGTCGAGGAAGGGACCGATGAATCCCAGCCGCAGGGTCCGCCGCTCGCCGCCGAAGCGCTCGCGCACCTGCTGGGCGGAGAGTTCCGCGTCGCAGAGGATCTGGCGTGCCCGTTCGAGAAAGAAACGCCCGGCCGCCGTGAGATGGATGCGCTTTTTCACGCGGTCGAATAACAATACCCCCACCTCGTCCTCCAGCAGCGCGATCTGGCGGCTCAGCGCGGGCTGCGAGACATGCATGCGCTCCGCCGCCCGCGTCATGCCCTGCTCCTCGGCCGCAGCCACGAAGTAGCGGAGTTGGTGGAATTCCATGCGGAAGCCTCGCACCGGCCGCCGGACGCTGCAAGCAGGTTCATAACCTGAGGGCATGAACTTGGGAAGCAAGTGGCATTGGCCGTGTTTCCGGTTTCGTGGAATTCTTGCGGCGAGATGAAAACAACACTCCGCAAAGCCTCCGACCGCGGGCACGCCAACCACGGCTGGCTCGACACCTGGCATACCTTCAGTTTCGCCGATTACTACGATCCCTCGCACATGGGTTTCCGCAGCCTGCGTGTGATCAATGACGACAAGGTGGCTCCCGGCGCGGGTTTCCCCACGCATCCGCACCGGGACATGGAAATCTTCAGTTATGTCGTTTCCGGCGCCATCGAGCACAAGGACAGCATGGGCAACGGCCGCCGGCTGCTTCCCGGGCAGATCCAGCTGATGAGCGCGGGCTCCGGTGTGACCCACTCCGAGTTCAACCCGCTGCCGAACGAGCCGCTGCACCTGCTCCAGATCTGGATCAAGCCGCGGACCCAGGGGCTGCGGCCATCCTACACCGAGTGGCACCCCACGCCGGAATCCGAAGCCGCGTCCAAAGTGCTGGTGATTTCACCGGACGGAACCGAAAACTCCGCCACCATCCGGCAGGACGCCAGAATCTATCGGCTACGCCTCAAGGCCGGGGAAAGCGTCAGCCACGACCTTGCCGAAGGCCGCGGGCTGTGGCTCCAGCTCATCCGGGGAAACGCAAGCGCCGCCGGAACCGAACTCGCCCCCGGCGACGGACTGACCGTCGAGGGCGCCGGCCATGTCACGGTTTCCGCCACCAGCGATGCCGAGGCGCTGCTTTTCGATCTCGCGTGACCGAAATTCCACCAGAAACCCCTTGAAAACACTTCGTTCCGCTCCAACCGGTTTCCATCCGTAATCCGAACACACAACCAATACCCCGACCACCAACATGAAATCCGCCATCATCCCCATTGTTTCCGCGTTTGGCATCGCCACCGCGTCCGCCGCGCCCCAGACCTTCGACTTCAAGGATCCGAAGGGCGTCAACCATGCCAAGTTCACCCTCGACGCCCCGCTTGAGACCATCAGCGGCGTGGCCAACGGCGTGAGCGGCACCCTCACTGTCGATCCCGACAAACCGGAAGCCACCAGCGGCACCATCACCGTGGAAACCAAGTCGCTTCATGTCGAGAACCCGATGATGAAGGAGCACATGCTCGGAGCCGAGTGGTTGGACGCGGAGAAAAACCCCAGCATCACCTTCAGGGTGAAATCGCTGAAGGATTACAAGATGAGCGATGGCAAGGCTTCCGCCACCGTCGTCGGCACCTTCTCGCTCAGGGGAGTTGAAAAGGAAATCGAAGTGCCCGCCACCGTCACCCTGCTTCCCGGCAAACTGGCCGACCGCAGCGGCGGCAAGATGCAGGGTGATCTCGCGGTCATCCGCGCCAACTTCACCATCAGGCGCACCGATTTCGGCATCAACCCGAAGGCGCCGGAAGACAAGGTGTCCGACGAGATCGCCGTCACGCTCGCCATCGCCGGGGCATCGCCGAAAAACTGAACCCCGCCCCGTCATGCGCGCCACCCTCCGCATCATTGCCGCCGTCATCCTGTTAGCCGCCGTGGTTTGGTGGTGGCGCGCCGGGGCCCACAAGGGCTGGACCAAAACCAGCGTCCGGATCTGGAAATACGACGAGATCACGGAAATATCATATCCCGAGAACGAAAAACGCTTCGTGCCCGGCGTGGATTTCCTGGCGGCCGGAGGCGTGACATCGGCGCTGCTCGCCGGTGCCGCGTTTTTCTTCGGCCGGAACAAACATAACAAACCCAAGCCGCATCCCTCATCATGAATCCGGGCACCCTCCACTCGCTCATGCTCTCCGGTGAGCGCCACGCGATCCTCAACGTGCTGCCGCCCGAGGTTTTCGCCGCGAGTCGGATCGCGGGTTCGGTGAACGCCTGCGTTTACGAGACCGCCTTCATCGACAAGGTCATCGGATCGGGCATCGCCCGCGACGCGGTGCTCGTTGTCTGCGGAGCGGGCGGCGGATCGCGGGATTCCGCCGAGGCGGCGGCGAAACTCGGTGCCGCCGGATTCGGCAACGTGATGGTGCTCGATGGCGGCATGGATGCCTGGCAGGCCGCCGGTTACGCGGTGGAAGGCCATGGCGAAACGCCGGCCCCTCCAGTTGCCGACGGGATCTATCAGGCGGACATCGAACAAAGCGTCATCCGCTGGACCGGGCGCAACCTGTTCAACCATCACAACGGCACGCTGCGCCTCGCCGCGGGCGCCATCGTGGCGAAACACGGGGTGCTGGAGTCCGCCCGCTTCACCATCGACATGGAATCCGTCTCCTGCGAGGATCTAACAGACCCGGATTACAATACGATGCTTCTGAACCATCTGAAAAACTCCGACTTCTTCGAAACCTCGCGTTTCCCCACGGCCGGGTTTGTGATCGGGGCGGCGACACCGGTTGAGGGTGCAAGCGAAGGGCTTCCGAACCACATCCTGCGCGGAACGCTCACGCTCAGGGGCATCTCGAAGCCGCTTGAATTCCCTGCGGTGATCGCCTGCGAGGCCGGCCGCGTGACCGGACAGGCGCAGGTGGAGATCGACCGCACCGAGTTTGGCAGCATCTACGGCTCCGGACGCTTCTTCCGTTTTCTCGGCAAGCATGTGGTGAACGACCACATCCAGCTCCATCTCAAGATCCACGCGGTCAGGGTCGCCGGGGCGGCTTGTTGAGGAGTTCCTGGTTTCCGTTCAGCGGCCCATCAGCTTCGCCACATGCTTGGCGAGCATGTCCGCTTCCAGATTCACCGCTTGTCCGGGAATCGCGGCATGAAGATGCGTGTGATCCCAGGTATGCGGGGTGATCCAGAAAACCGCCTCCGCATCATGGAGTTCGGCGATCGTGAGTGAAATGCCGTCGATGGCGATCGAGCCCTTGTCCACGCACAGCCGGTGGATTTCCGGCGGGATGGAAACACCGAGGATGTGATCCTGTCCGCTTCGTTCGAGGCGGGTGATGGTGCCGGTGGCGTCCACGTGGCCTTGCACGAAGTGCCCGCCGAAGCGGTCGCCCGCGCGCATCGCGCGTTCGAGGTTCGCTTTCGATCCGGCGGCCAGCGCGCCCAGCGAGGTGACACGCAGCGTCTGGGCGAGGATGTCGAACGAGACTCCGCCTGTTAGATCGGCCGCCGTCAGGCAGCAACCGTTCACCGCGACGGAGTCGCCGAGAGAGAGTTCGCCGGCGAAGGGAATCTCCAGCGTGAGCCGCGCCTGTTCGCCGCGGGTTTCGAGCGAGGCGACGGTGCCGACGGCTTCGACCAGTCCGGTGAACATGGGTTAGCGGGCGGGGGTGGTCTGCTGGATGGCGGCCTTGTGCCCGGGCGGATGTTCCTTTGCCGGACCGTTGGGCAGGAAAACGAAGCAGGCGTAAACGATGATTGTCGGAACGATCGCGCCGAGGAACAGGCCAAGTGGCGAAACCCCGTCCTTGAAAAACCTGGCAAGAATGCTCTGGCCGGCGGGATTGGGGGCATTGGCGATAACGGTGAGTCCGCCACCGGTCACGGCGCCGGCGACAACGGCGTGTTTGGCACTCAGGGAGATGTCCTGAACCTGGGCCGCGAGATAGGTGATCGCGGCGTTGTCGTTGAATGCGGTGAGAACCGTCGCGCCGAACATCAGCGCCCTGTCATTGAGCGAGGTGATGACCGGGGCGATCCACCAGGCCTGGCAGCCACCGTGGATGACGAGACCGGCGAGGAAGAATCCGACCAGGATCGGGCCGCGCAGCGACATCGGGTTCTGGTGGTGTTGGGTGGCGGTGGTGAAGGCCATGAAGAACAGGAAACCGCCGATGAAGAGCACCGGGTAGTGCGCGGTGTAAACCGTCCACGCGAGGAAGACCAGGTGGACGAAGGTCACCCACGGAGGCACGGGATTCTCGCGTTCCACCCAACCGGCGGGCTCGATCACACCATCCTCCCTGCCGTCCGCGCGATCGGACAGCCGGAAGAGTTCCTTGCGGAACCAGGCGAAATAGAGCGTGCTGGAGAGACCGATGCCGGTCACGGCCTTCCACCCGAAGTGCTCGACCATGTACAGCGTGTCCCAGCCCCACTTGCCGGCGACCATGAGCACCGGAGGCGCGGCGAAGTGGGTGAGTGTGCCGCCGACGGAAATGTTGACAAAAAGCAGGCCAAGCGTGGCATAGGCGAGTTTCGGAGCCGGGTTGTGGCGGTAGAATTTCTTGGCGAGCAGCAGCGCGCCGATGGTCATGGCGGCGGGCTCGGTGATGAACGAGCCGAGGATTGGCGCGATGGTCAGGACGCTGAGCCACCATGCCGAGGGCGAGCCCTTGCCGAGCGCGGCGGCCTTGGACATCATCGC
Organism: uncultured Luteolibacter sp.; assembly: GCA_964554865.1. Lineage (GTDB taxonomy): Bacteria > Verrucomicrobiota > Verrucomicrobiia > Verrucomicrobiales > Akkermansiaceae > Luteolibacter. Next base: position 64,539 of record CAZKQK010000003.1, read on the forward strand.
CTCGGCGAAACGCAGCACCGGCCGGCTTGAGGCGATGGCCATGATGACCACCACAAACAGCGGCTCGACGAACACCCGGTCCTTGCCGACGTAGAGCTTGAAGTCCGCCCACGAATGGAAGTAGGCGGCGGCTCCCGCCAGGGCGAGAACCCACAGGCCGAAGACCGCCTCGACCTCGCCGAGGAAATGGAACAGCGATGCCTTGAAGGACACCTCCGGCACGCCGTCCGGATGGGTGACGGCCTTGGGGCGGCCGAGGCGTTCCAGTTTCTCCTCGTGTTCGTGTTCGAACTTGTGCGCCAGCCTGAGGAAAGTGCTCGCGGCGAAGGTGTGGAGAATGGCCAGAATGAAGATGACGGTGGCGGCCACGTTGAACGGCTCCGCGGCGGCGCGCGCCTTGATGATCCCGATGGCTCCGCCCCCGATCTTCGGATAGGTTTCGAGCGGCTTGGGAAACGCGGCGTATTGCGTGGAGCCGTCGCTCAGCCGGGGAAAGGCGGGTTCGGGATCGGCGGCCGCCGCGGCGGGAACGGCGGCGCCAACCAGAAGGGCGATCAGGGCGAGTAGTGAAACCAGTTGCTTCATGGCGGGAGCGCGGGAGTCTTACCGGCGGGTTCGGGGCGCGGCAAGGGGGAACTTGGCGGGCTTTCAGGGCGGGGTGACGGGTTCCAGCCAGGTTTCCCGCCGGAACCACGTTTCCTGTCTCTTGGCATATTGGCGGGTGGCGGCGTTGATGAGGTCTTCACAGGCGGGGCGGCCGATGGTTCCATCCAACATGGAACGGATCTCGCGGAAGCCGATGGCCTTGGCGCAGGTGGCGGAGGCGTGGGGCAGGGCGGCGACTTCGTCGATGGCGCCGCCGTCGAGCATGGCGCGGGTGCGGAGGGCGATGCGGGCGTGGAGGGCGGCGCGGTCGCGTTGGATGAGGAGGCCGCGCGGATTGGCGGTCAGATCGCGGGTCTTGGTTTCCCATTGGTCGCGGAGGCGGGAGGCCTTTTGTCCTGTTAGAAGGCAGATTTCCAGGGCGCGGGAAACGTAGCGGCGGTTTTGCAGGGCGGTGCGGGCGGCTTCCGCGGGGTCGAGTTGGCGGAGTTGGTCGACCAGGTCCTCAAGCGGGCGGGCGTCGAGTTCCGCGCGGAGTTTCGCATCGCCATGAGGCAGGGGAGCGGGGCCGTGGGTGAGGAATTTCAGGTAGAGGCCGGAGCCGCCGACGATGATCGGGGTTTTTCCCCGTTGTTGGATTTCCGCAATCACCGGACGGGAGAGGCGGAGATATTTGCCGGCGTCCATGGTTTCGGCGGGACCGATGATGCCGAAGAGGTGGTGGGGGATTTGCCGCCGTTCTCCGGCGGTGGGTGCGGCGCTGAGGATTTCGAGGCCGCGGTAGAGTTGGAAGGCGTCGGCGTTGAGAATCTCGCCATCGAGTTCGCGGGCGAGTTGCAGAGCGAGCGCGGTTTTGCCGGAGGCGGTGGGGCCGCAGACGTAATAGGGAGTGGGGGCGCTCTTGTCCCCGGGTCTTGAATCGCTTTCGCCCGTTCGCTTTGCCATGGGATGTGGATTCCAACTCGCTGTTTGAGGCGATCTCCGCAGTTCGTTGCCGGGCTATTTGCGCCTTGTTCCGAAACGTGGATTCCGGCGGTCGTGGCGCAAGGTCATGACACGCACTCCGCCCGGTTCCTGATAGAACAACAGGTGGTAGGGAAAGCGGCGTAAATTCGCTTGACGCCAACCGCAGGGGTCGAAGTGGTGGCGCTCGGGATGATCATCAAGCTCACCGCAGATTCGCTCGAATTCCGCCCAGAAGTCATCACCCGACGAGTCGTAATGGCGAAGTGCGGCGGATACATCCCGGCGGACTTGTGGATGGAAACGGGGCATCAGCGGCGGCGGTCTGCAAAAACCCCCGTGCGCAGATCAGTCATGGAGATCATCTCCACCTCGCCGGATTGCGCCTGGCGCATTCTTCCGGCGACTTCTTCGTCAGGGACGTCGTAATCCGGCTCCGGCAGGGAATGGACCGGAAAACTTGCCAACGAGGCCCTCTGCTCCACGGGCAGGGTGGCGGCCATTTCCTTGAAATCGGAGAATGTTGTCATGGGCGCAGCCTACCGGAATCCGGGAGTTTCGCAAGAAGCGCGTTAAAACGGGAATTTTCCGCCCATGCCCTTCATCATGTCCTTCATGCCGGACATGCCGCCGAGCTGGTTCATCATGCCTTTCATCTTGTGGGGGGATTTCATCAGTTTGCGCATCTCGCCGAACTGTTTGATGAGTTGGTTCACCTCCATGAGGGTGGTGCCGGAGCCGGCGGCGATGCGCTGGCGGCGGGAGCCCTTGATGATTTCCGGGCGGCGGCGTTCCCCGAGGGTCATGGAGAGGACGATGGCCTCGGTGCGCTTGATCTTCGAGGTGTCCAGCGAGCCGCCGGGGAGTTGTTTCCTGATCTTGTTGAAGCCCGGCAGCATGCCCAACAGCCCGTCGAGAGGGCCGAGGTTGCGGATCATCCTCATTTGATCGAGGAAATCGGTGAAATCGAATTTGCCTTCCTGCATGCGCTTCATCGAGCGCATGGCATCGTCCTCGTTCACTTTGGAGGCGACTTGTTCCACCATGCCGACGATGTCGCCCATGCCGAGGATGCGGTCGGCCATGCGCGAGGGGTGGAACTCCATCAACTGGTCGAGTTTCTCGCCCTCGCCGGCGTATTTGATGGGCTTGCCGGTGACGGAGCGCATCGAGAGGGCCGCGCCGCCCCGGGCGTCGCCGTCGAGTTTTGTCAGAACGATGCCGGTGATGCCGACGGCGGCGTCGAAGTGTTTGGCGACGGAGACCGCCTGTTGGCCGGTGGCGGCGTCCGCGACGAGCAGGGTTTCCTTCGGCTGGAGGAAGTCGTGGAGGCGCTTGAGTTCGGCGACGAGTCGTTCGTCGATTTCCTGGCGGCCGGCGGTATCGAAGATGAGGACGGTGCCGCGCTGTTGTTCGGCCCACGGGAGGGCCTCGCGGGCGACCTTGACGACATCGGTCTCGGTGGCGGCCGGGGTGAAGCAGGGGACATCGATCTGTTTCGCGAGGGTGGCGAGTTGGTCGATGGCGGCGGGGCGGTAGAGGTCGCAGGCGATGAGCAGCGGGCGGCGGCCTTCCTTTTTCAGCCGGTTGGCGAGTTTGGCGGAGGTGGTGGTCTTGCCCGCGCCGTTGAGGCCGCAGATGAGGATGCGGGCGGGCGGGTTGAGGTCGAGCGGCGACTGGCCGCCGCCTAACAGATCGGCGAGTTCGTCATGGAAGATCTTGACGATCTGCTCGCCGGGTTTGATCGACTTGAAGACATCCTCGCCCATGGACTTGTCCTTGACGCGGGCGATGAATTCCTTGGCGACTCCGAATTCGACATCGGCCTCAAGCAGGGCGATGCGGATGTCGCGCAGGGCGTCCGCGATGTTTTTCTCGGAGATTTTTCCGACGCCGCGGAGGTTGCGGAAGGTTTTGTCGAGGCTGTCTGTTAGGGAGGAGAACATGGGAACGGGAATTGGGGATATGAGATTTGAAATGGGGAATGCTACTCGCCGTCCGGCAGGTAGGCGGCGTCGCGGTCGAGTTGGAAGGACCAGCGGAGCGGGGTGTCGGGTGTTTTGCCGGCGGTGTTTTTCCAGGTGACGGAGACCTGGCAGGTGGGTTGGCGGAGGCGGCGGTTGACTTGCCAGGAGAACTTTTTGGTTTCGGCGGAGAAGGTGGCGGGCACTTCGCCGAAGCCGGAGACGCGCATGACGAGGGTGGTGGGATCGAGGTCATCGACCTTGGCGAGGTCGGTGGAGATTTCGGGCATGCGAGAGTTGACGATGGCGCCGGGTTCCGGGCTGACGGGGTGTGGGGTGGTCTGGATCATGCCGGCGATGGCGCCTTCGGGCGTGGAGGCCGGGGAGTTGGCATCGCGGAAGGTGGTGGCGAATTCGAAGATGCGGTCATAGTTGCCGAGGATCATGTATCTCGGCAGGCTTTCATCGGGCATCGAGCGTTTGACTTTCCCGGGCTGGACGGTGAAGGCGTGCACGTAACCGAACTCGCGGGACAGAGGCAGCATTTCCTCGGTGAAGAAGCCGCCGGGGTAGGCGTAGGTGTTTGCGGGCACCTTGAATCTGGCTTCGAGGAAACGTTTCGACTCGCCGAGTTCCTTGCGGAGGTAGGCGTCATAGGCGTCCGGTCCCTTGCGTTGGTGTGACTTGACCGTGGCGGGGTAGGGGTGGCTGACCGAGTGGCTGCCGATGGTGGCTCCCTGGCGGATCATTTCCTGGATCATGGGAGTGGTGAGCGCCTTGCCGCCGCCATCCACGTAGTTCTTGTAGAGGTAGAGGGTGTAGGGGTAGCCGAATTCCCTGAGGATCGGATAGGCGTCGGTATAAACGGACTTCCAGCCGTCATCGAGGGTGAGCAGCACGGACTTGGCCGGGATTTCCTTCCCGCCTTTTTTCCAGGCGGTGAAGTCGTTGAGCGAGATCACGGTGAGGCCGAGTTGGCGGATGGTTTCCATCTGCTTGCGGAACTTCGAGGTGCGGATCCGCATGGCGGTTTCCGGCAGGGTTTCCGAGAAATCGTGGTAGCCGAGAATGGAGACCCGCACGCCGTCGTCCGGTTCCTCTTCCACGGGAGTGACGACCGGAGGAGAGGCGGGTTCCTGGGCGTGCAGGAATGCCATGGCCAGCAGGCCGGAAATGAGCGGGCGAATCGTCATCGGAGCGGGAAACTAGGCGCGCGCGGCGGATTTTGGAAGCACCAATGAGTCCGGTGGGTGGGGGCTATTTCATGTCCGCCAGGAATCCGGCGAGGGCCTCGCGGACCTGGGGGCTGGCAAGGTTGCCGAGGTGGCCGCCTTCGGGGAAGACGCGGATTCGCGACGGGCCGAAGGTTTTGCGGAGCCATGAGAGATCGCCGGGAGCGAGCAGGAAGTCGTTGCCGTTGGTGATGACCATGGTGTCTTTCCTCGCGCGCAGGGCGGTGGCGGAGGTTCTGAGGGTGGCGAATTTCCTGAATTCCGCCTGACTGACTCCTTGTGCCTGGAAATGGGGAAGCGCCAGGCGGTTCACGTAATCGCGGTAGGAGAAACGCATGATCTCGCCGTAGGCGCCCTTGCGGTTCCACTTCGAGCCCGGCTGGGTCAACACGCCGGGCGAATGGCGGGATTGGCTGCTGAAAATGACGTCGCGCAGGGTGTAACGGAAAGTGAGGCCGATGAGATATCTGGACTCGACGGCATCGAACGGCGGCGCGCTGAGACCGGATGGCGGGAGGGCGGCGAGCCCGCCCACCTTGTGGACGGCGTTGTTCACCCGTTGCTGGCGTTGCCCGGAAGGCCATGCGAGCGGGGCGTCGTGGAAGTCATCGAGGCGGGAAATCCCGTAATGGAGATCGACCGGGGTGTTGATGGCGACGTGGCGGTCGAAGCGGATCAGTCCGGCCGGGTGTTTCGATTCGGCGGCAGCGAGGAAGAGCGTTTGGTATCCGCCCATCGAGAGTCCGACGAGGGCGCGACTGGTGAAGCGGCCAGGGTGGCGGCGCTCGAGCAGGCGGTTGATCCCGGTGAGGGCGACGAGCAGGTCCCGGCCGTCCGTGGGCGGATGGGCGGGGAGGGCGGCGGTGGAGGCGCGCTCCATGAACTCGGGATGGAAGACGCTGGTGGTGGTGACGACCGAGAAACCGCCCTGATAGAGAGACTCGGCGACCGAGAGGGTGGACATCGAGAGCCGGTGGGAGCCAAGGCCGGGATTCACAAACACCAGCGGAGCCTTGTGTCTTTGGATCCAGCAGTTGAAGGGAAGGGTTCGGCCGGTGGATGGGATCCTTACTCCGAGAGAAAGCCCCTTGCGGGGGAACTCCGGATCATCGAGGCGGATGGTGGCGACGGCCAGGGTCTGGAGAGTGGATGGATCCCGCGGGCCGCGGACCGTCCAGTCCGGCGGGTCGAGGCGGGACATGTAGCTCCACGCGAGTCTTGAGGTCGAATAGGGATCGGCCTCCGAGCGGATCATCCGGACGAGGTCGCCGCTGGATTCCGTTAGCCGGTTGAAAGTGGTCCCGTAGGATAGCCGGCGGGTGAACGGGGTGTAGTTCCAGACTTCGGTGGCCTCGTCGATGACGGTGCCGAGGGCGTTGGTTTCGTCGCTCGGTCCGAAAACCGGAAGCATCACGTAGTTTTCCGGTTTCCATCCCCAGGTTTGGAAGGTTTGGCCGAAATCGGCGCGGGGTTTCGGGATTTCCCAGCGGGTGGCGACGTCGAAAAGTCCCGCGACGCCGGCGGTGGTGTTGGTGAGGAAGCGTGTGGATTCGTCTCCGGCGTCCTTCCAGCGTCCCTGCAGGGCCTCGTTGACCACGCGGCCGGGAAACATGATGTTGTATGAGAAATTGCCGATGGATGTGCGGACAGGTCTCGGGACGATGGTTTGATAGATCCGCGCGGCCGGGTCCACCACGCCTTCGAGAAGGCCGCGGTTGAAGGCGAAGACCCCGCGGTTGAGGCGCTCGGCGGGATCGTTGAGGAATTCCGGCTCGATGGCGGGTGATGAAACCGCCGCCCGGGTGGATGGCGGAGGCGGAGGGGCGGCGCAGGAGCCGAGCAGCACGGCGGCGAGAACGGCGGAGCCCCGGCCTGTGTGACGGGCGGATGGAAACCGGGAGGAACTCATGGGCGGGCGGGCAGCGGGCCGGAAAATAGCCGGGCATTGGCGCACCGCAATGCCTATTTCCCCCGCGTTTTCGTTTCGAGGATGGGAATGCGGCGGGGTTTGACGGTCGATGAGGATATGGATGCGGTGCCCGGCGGAGAGTCCGGGATGAAAGCCGGAGTGCCGAAGTGGCGTAGAATGGCTGTGAATTCGGATGGGGAACGGCGAAACCGGGTGGCGGCGCGCATGCGCTGCCCGATCGCCGTGGTTGTCCTGTCCCTTGGCTCTCTCGCGATGGCGCAGGTGCCTTACCGGACGGCGGCTGGTGAGATGTTGTTGGTGGAGTCCGCCGCCGCGGCGAGGGTGGCGGAGAAGGTGAGGGCGGGTGCGCCGGGGGTGCTGGTGGAGGTTTTCGTGAAGCCCGGGGAAACGGTGCGCAAGGGGCAGGTGCTGGGGCACATGGAACTGGAATCGACGAAACTGCAACTGGATCTGGCCGAGCACGCGTTGAATGGTTTGGCGAATGTGGAGGCGGCGCAGGCCCAGGCGGAGGCGTGGACGGTGACACGCGAGGAAACCGAGGAGGCGGTGAGGAAACGCAGGGTGGACAGGACGCGGCTCGATTGGGCGCTGGCGATGGAGAAGGTGCACCGTGCGAACCATCAGGCGCAACTGGATGCGGAGAAGACGCAGTTGATCCAATACGAGTATTGGAAGGACCAGTATGAGAAACGGTTTTTCCGTGCTCCGGTGGATGGCGTGGTGACCGAGGTGATGTGCGAGGTGGCGCAACCGCTGGGAGTGGCGGCGCATGTTTTCACGGTAAGCAACGAGAGCGTTTACAGCATTCCGGTGGTGGTTCCCGCGCCATTGGCCGGGGCGGCGCTGCCGAGCGCCACGCTGCCGGTAAGGGCGGCGGATGGGAAATCGGTGGCGAAAGGCCAGGTGGATACGGTGACCGATGATCCGCGCGGTGCGGGCCACAAGATCATCCGGCTGTTGGTGAAGGCCGCGGATTTCCCGGCGGCGATCCGGCCGAAGCTGATCGGAATGAAGTTCGATGTGCTGATGCCTGAGTTGGCGGATGGATCGACGGAGTAATGACAACAAGTGTTGTGCCGCGGATACCTTGGTGCATTTCGTGTGACATGTTGTGAAATCCGCGGATTTCACGGAAACAATCGGGGCCTTGATTCGTTATGTCAGTGTCCGGTGTCCGGGTGGGATTTCCGGGCGGCCACCGCTCCGCGTCTTCCGAATGATGGGGCTCGGAGCGACGGCGGCCCACTTCCCGCGCGGGTCATGCCCGGTTTGTTGCGAGCCATGTGGCTGCGGCGGATCCGGCGTGTGTTCCGGTGGCGAGGCAACCTTGGATGAGGTAGCCGCCGGTGGGAGCTTCCCAATCGATCATTTCGCCGGCGGTAAAACAGCCGGGCAGGCGGCGGAGCATGAGCGAGGGGTCGAGTTCGCGCCAGGCGACCCCGCCGGCCGATGAGATGGCTTCGTCGATCGGGCGCGGGCGGGTGAGCGGGATGACGCATTGTTTCACCTCGCGGGCGAGTGAAAGGGCATCGCCGTGTAAATTTGGGTTTGCGCGAAATGCTCCGGGTTTCACCTCGCGGGCGAGTGAAAGGGCATCGTGCCAGGTGGCGCGGGAGAGGATGGCGATGGCGGACTCCGGAAGTTTCCAACGTTGTGCGGCGGCTTCCGCGAATCCGCCGCGGACGGATTCCATTTTCGCAACGAGTTGACCGACGGTGAAGGTGGGCTTGAGGTCGATGGTGATGGCGGGATGTGTCATCCCGCGCAGGGCGTGGCCGAGTTGATAGATGACGCCGCCCTCGAGGCCGTGGCGGGTGATCATGAGTTCGCCGGCGGCGTGGCGGCCGTTGGCGGAGGCGGTGATGTTTTTCAGCGGTTTGCCTTCGCCAAGGGCGAGGGTTTCCGCAGGCCACGGGCATTCCCAGCCGCAGTTGGCGGGGACGAGCGGGGAACATTCGATGTGCAGCCGGCGAAAGATGTCCGTCCATGTGGCGTCGGAGCCGGTTTGTGGCCATGATGCGCCGCCGGTGGCGAGGATGACGGCGTCCGCGGCGCATGATGCTCCATTGGCGAAATCGAGACGGAGCGGATTTCCCGGAGTGATGCCGGTTAGGCGGTGGTTGGTGAGGAAGCGGACGCCGAGTTGGCGCAGTGAGGCGATCCAGCGGCGCAGAAGCGGCGCGGCTTTCATGGCGGCGGGATAGACGCGGCCGGTGCGGGCCTGGAAGGTATCCACACCGAGGTCCGATGCCCAGGCGCGGGCGTCGGCCGGGGTGAAACGGCCGATGGTTTCCCGCCAGAATCCGTCGGGCTGGCCGGGGCCTTCGTAGCGGGTGATGAAGGATTCGAAATCCTCGCCGTGGGTGAGGTTGAGCCCGCCTTTGCCGGCGACGAGAAACTTGCGGCCGACGGAGGGTTTTGAGTCGAACACGGTGACTCCCGCGCCAAGGCGGGCGGCGCATTCGGCGGCGCGGAGTCCGGCCGGGCCGCCACCGATGACGGCGAGGCGGACGTGCGGCGGGGTGTTCATGGGCCGATCCGCGTGGCGAGGTCGTCCCAGAGGGCGGAGACGATGGTCTCCTGGGCGGATTCCATGGTCTTCCGGGCGTCAGGGTCCCCATCCTCGTGTCCGGCGAGGTGGAGCATGCCGTGGACGAGGTAGCGGAGGATTTCGCGGGCGAGGGGTTCGGTGTATTCGGTGGCCTGGCGTTCGGCGACCTGGGTGCCGATGACGATCTCGCCGTGGTGGAAGGTGATCACATCGGTGGGGCCCTCGATGTCCATGAAGTCGCGGTGGACGCGGTCGCTCGTCTCGTCATCGACGAGGGCGACCTCCAGTGTGGCGAGGAGGGAGAGCGGGGAGTCGCCGGTGGCGGCGTGTTCGAGGGCGAGTGCGGCGGCGCGGGGGGCCATGTCTTCGAGTGCGGTGAGCCAATGCTCGGGGATGGGGGTGGCCCGCTGGTGGTTGCCGATGATGACTTCGAGTGTCATGGATGGGATTCCGTTCGGCCGGTCAGGCCGGTTTGGAAATGGGGATGACGCGGCCGCCTTGGGAGGTCTCCCGGTCGGACGCGGAGCGCCTTATGGAAGAGGGCCTGTCGTCATCCTTCGGGTAGTCGATGCGGCTGTGAAGCATGGAGCGCAGCGTGTTGCAGAAGCTGTCCTTGACGATGGCGAGTTCCTGGAGGGTGAGCGGGCAATCGTCGAGCTGGCCGTCCTGGATTCTGGAGCGGACGATGTCCTCGACGAGGGTGCGGATGCGGGCGGGAGTGGGTTTGCGCAGGGTGCGGGAGGCGCTTTCGATGGAGTCGGCGAGGGCGATGATGCCGCTCTCGCGGGTGGAGGGTTTGGGGCCGGGGTAGCGGAAGTTGTTTTCGGCGATGGAGGGGAGGTCCTCGGGGTTTTCGAGTCCGCGATCGACCTTTTCGAGTTCGAGTCTCTTCTGCTCCTGGGCGCGGCGGAAGAAGTAGGCGACGAGCGAGTCCCCGTGGTGTTCCTGGATGACGTCGATGATGCGGGGGTTGAGCTTGTGTTTCACCGCGAGGTCCACGCCGTCCTTGACGTGGGCGATGATGATGAGGGCGCTCATCGTGGGGGTGAGGTTGTCGTGCGGGTTTTCGTTTTCGTCGTGCTGGTTTTCGATGAAGTAGCCGGGTTTGGTGAGTTTTCCGACGTCGTGGAAATAGGAGCAGACGCGGCACATCGGGGCGTTGGCTCCTATTTTCTCGGCGGCGGCTTCGGCGAGGGACGCGACGACGAGCGAGTGGTGGAATGTTCCCGGCGCCTCAAGCTGCATTTGGCGGAGCAGCTTGTGGTTGAGGTCGCTGAGTTCCAGCCAACTGATGTCCGTGGTGAGCAGGAAGATGCCCTCGAACACGGGGAGCAGACCGCTGATGAGGAGGGCGGTGAAAACGGCGGTGCCGAACGCCGCGGCTCCGCCGGTGCCGAGGAGCTGGAGGTTTTCCACCGCCTGCGGGCCGAAGCAGGAGGCGACGTCGAGCTTGCCGAGAAGCAGGCTGAGGACGAGGGTGATCGCGCCGACATAGATGCCGGATTGGAGGAGCTGGATGCGCTTGCGCACCTGATGTGCAAGCAGGACGCTGGCGACGCCGCAGACCAGGCTGAGAATCATGTATCCGAGCGCTTCGCCCTGCGGAGCGAAGAGGCAGCCGATGAGGGTGACAAAGACCGCCGAGAAGGCTCCCACCGCGCGGCCGAGCAGGACGCCATGGAGCATGGGGGCGAGGGCGAAGGGGACGAAGAAGAACCGGAAAACCTCCGGGATCACGCCGATATCCGCCAGCCCCATGGCGAGGCGGACGAGGATGAGGTGGCCCACCAGACCGCCGAGCACGAGGACCACGCGGCTGTTTCGCCGACAAGTGGTCTGGAGGCTCACATGGAACAGCATGATGGCTGTGACGGCGATGATGAGTCCGTAAACCGAGCCTTTGAGGGGATCATTGGCGAAGGAGGTTCCTGGGGCGGCCTTGAGCACCATGACGGCGCAGCTCACGACGAAGGTGGCGTAGAGCGCGAACTTCACCCACTGGCTGTCCTCCAGGGCCTGGATCACGGGATTTTCACTGTGAATCCGGCGTTTTTTGCCCGACGAGAGACCCTGTTGGGCCAACCGCCAGCGTTTGATAGCGTCAAGAAATCCCACGGCGGTGAGTCAATCGGTTCGGCGGGACGACTCCCTTGCGGCGAGTGCGGCCCGGCAGGAAAGGTAGCGGCTGTTCCCGGGCTTGGTCAATCCGCAAATCCAGGGCGCGAACGGTCGTTTGAATCCCCGTTTCCCGGGCTCCCGCTTAATCCTGAAGGTATCCGCCAAGCGCCTCGCGCAGGGTGGTGCGGGCTCGGAAAAGCAGGCTTTTGACTGCGGAGACGGAGATTTTGAGGACGTCGGCGATTTCCTCGTAGGAGAGTTGCTCGTAGCGGCGGAGAACCACGGCCATGCGTTGGGTTTCGGGGAGGTTTTCGATGGCTGCATCGACGGCTTCCTGGAGTTCCGCCTGGAGCAGTTCGGCGTCCGGGCGGTGTTCCGGGCTGTCTTCGAGGAGTTGGTTGGAGTTTTCCTCGCGTTCCTCGGAGGAGACTTCCTTCTTGCGTCCGCGGCGGCGGGTTTCGTTGAAGACGAGATTGCGGGCGATGGTGAAAAGGTAGGTGGTGAACTTCGCGTCCGGCCGGTATTTCCCGGCGTTTCGCCAGATGCGGATGAAGACCTGCTGCGAGATGTCCTCGGCGTCGTGGCTGTTGCCGAGCATTTTGGCGACGGTGCCGATGACGGCGTGCTGGTGGCGCAGGACCAGTTCGCGGAACGCCAAGTGATCGCCGGCGCCGATTTTTTCCATCAGCGCGTGGTCGAGCGAACTCTCGTCAGCTTGGGCGGGCGTGAGATTCTCGTCCATGGGCAGGAACAGGGGCGTTGTGGCGGCGGCCGAGGTCAAGATGCATCATTGAACCATGTGCCGGGGGTGAAGTTGCGGACGCGTTGGCGGTCGGTCAATCAGACGCCTGCGGTGAGGGCCCATTGTTCGGTCTCGGGATCGAGATACACTTCTTCGAGCGCTTCCCGTGCCCAATCCTCGCGTTTGGCGAGTTCGCGCAGCATTCTCCAGGCGACGACCTGAACCGCGGGGAAATCGCTCCAGACGGCGGATGCCAGGCACTGCCAGCCGTGGCCGGCGAGGCGATCCGGGTGCTCGAGCATTTCGATTACCCCCTCGGAAACAAGGAGCGTGCGATCGATGTCCGGGGATTCGCCCACCGGGGGCACCTCGTAGGGCCAAAGCGAAACGCCCGCCGCGCCGGTGATTTCACATTTGGACTTGGCCCGGCGCGCCAGATCCTTGCCGATCGCCTGGAGGGCCATCATCCGCGTCTGATGCAGCTCGTACCCCTTTGCCATGTGGAAATCCTAGCGGATCCCGCAGCCGCTTGGAATCCCGAATTTCCAATGAAATCCGGAGAGTCGTCCGGGTTTGAGGAATTTTTCCGAAACCGCTCTTGTCGGCCGCACGGTCCGTGCCCTACCCTCGCGCAACCTTTTGCAGGCGTGCCGGAAATCACACAATCCATCCACATTCTAGGCGTTCTGCCATCCCGCTGGGGCTCCACCCGTTTCCCCGGCAAGCCGCTTCATCCCATTGCGGGAAAACCCCTGATCCGGCATGTTTGGGAACGCTGCCGGGAGTGCTCGAAGTTAGATGAAATCATCGTCGCCACCGATGACGGGCGCATTCTCGCGGCGGTCGAGGCATTCGGAGGCCGGGCGGTGATGACCTCTCCGGAGCATCCCACCGGCACGGACCGCATCGCGGAGGCGGTCAGGGCCGTGCCGCGAGCCACGCACATCGTCAATATCCAGGGAGACGAGCCGCTGATCGATCCCGCGCTGGTTGATGAGCTTGCCCTGGCCATTTCCGCCACCGGCGGGCCGGACATGGCCACCGCGGCCAATCCGCTTGATCCCGCGGATCCGGCGGTGGCGGATCCGAACGTGGTCAAGGTGGTCACCGCGCTGGACGGCCGCGCCTTGTATTTCTCGCGCTCGGCGCTGCCGTTTTTCCGGAATGCCGTGGACCGCCTGCCGGTGCTCCGGCACAAGGGCATCTACGCCTACCGGCGCGCGTTTCTCGAACGCTTCGTCACTTGGCCGCCCTCGCCGCTTGAACAGGCCGAATCCCTCGAACAACTCCGCGCCCTTGAAAACGGCGCGTCCATCCAGGTCATCCTGACCGACGACACGTCTCCCGGCGTCGATACCCCCGAACAGGCCGCGGCCATCGAATGCCTCCTGTCATCCACCGCTCACCCGGCACTCTTATGAAATATATCTTCGTCACAGGCGGCGTCGTTTCCTCGCTCGGCAAGGGGCTGGCGGCGGCCTCCATCGGCACCCTGCTTGAGGCCCGCGGCCTCAAGGTGCTGATGCAGAAATTCGATCCCTACCTCAATGTCGATCCGGGCACCATGTCGCCCTATCAGCACGGCGAGGTCTATGTGCTGGATGACGGGGCCGAGACCGACCTCGACCTCGGCCACTACGAGCGCTTCACCTCCGGCGTGCTCTCGCGGATGAACAACATCACCTCCGGCCAGGTGTTCGATTCGGTGATCCGCAAGGAACGCCGCGGCGAGTATCTCGGGAAAACCGTGCAGTTCATCCCGCACGTCACCGATGAGATCAAGGCTCGCCTCCACAAGGTCACCAATGACAACCCCGGGGTGGACGTTCTCATTACCGAGATCGGCGGCACCGTCGGCGACATGGAGGGATTGCTGTTCCTTGAGGCGCTGCGGCAGTTCGCGCTGGAGGTGGGCAAGGAAAACGTCTGCTTCATCCATGTCACCCTGCTTCCCTACATCAAGGCGGCGGGCGAGGTGAAAACCAAGCCCACGCAGCAATCGGTGGCCAAGCTCCGTGAGATCGGCATCCAGCCGGACATCATCATCTGCCGCACCGAGATGGATCTCGACGAGGACAACCGCCGCAAGATCGCCATGTTCTGCAATGTCGAGCGCAAGAACGTCGTCGCGTTCCGCGATGTGGCCCACACCATTTACGAGTGTCCGCTCGACCTGCGTCGCGACAAGATCGACCGCCTGGTGGTGGACAAGATCGGCCTCGGCCACACGCCCTCGCCGGCGCTTGAGGACTGGGAGCGTTTCGTGCAACGCGTGATCCATCCCAAGCACAAGGTTTCCATCGCGGTGGCGGGCAAGTACATCGAGCTTCAGGACGCCTACAAGTCGATCTACGAGTCGCTCATCCACGCCGGCGCGCATCATGACACCAAGGTGCGCATCGTGCGTGTGGACACCGAGGCCATCGAGGATCACGGGGCGCAGGCGGTGATCGGCGAGGTGGACGGCATCCTGGTTCCCGGTGGTTTCGGCGACCGCGGCACCGAGGGCAAGATTCTCGCGGCGAGGTATGCGCGGGAAAACAAGATCCCGTATTTTGGAATTTGCCTTGGCATGCAGATCGCCACCATCGAGTTCGCGCGCGGCGCGTGCGGCCTGAAGGACGCGAACTCCACCGAGTTCGACAAATCCACGATGCATCCGGTCATCTGTCTCCAGGAGGAGCAGAAGGGCGTGGAGGACATGGGCGCGACCATGCGGCTGGGTTCCTGCGAGTCGATCCTCTTCGCGGGCACCAAGGCCGCCGAGTTGTATGGAAACAGGGACCGCATCCACGAGCGGCACCGCCATCGCTATGAGTTCAACTCCGACTATCAGGACCGGCTTCAGGAGGCGGGGCTGGTGATATCATCCGTTTCCGCCGACGAGGGCCTGGTGGAGATCGTCGAGCTGCCCGACCATCCGTTTTATCTCGGCGCGCAGTTCCATCCCGAGTTCCAGTCCAAGCCGAACCGCCCGCATCCCTTGTTCTCCGGATTTGTGGCTGCGGCGCTGGAGCACGCGCAGCAGAAGCACTGAGGCCGCGTGCCGATATGGTCCGCTACGCATAGGGCGAAATGCGCAAATAAAGAAAAGGGCAGGGGCGCGGAAAGCGGACGGGCCAACTTCGATGGATGGTGTGCGTTGAGCCGGTTTTTTGCTCTTTTGTGAAAAAGAGCCGTTTCCGTGTTTTTTGCCCTTGCCCGGCAAGAGTCCTCGTGATCCACTGCTTATGCGGGATGTTCATAACTCCTTGAGTTCACGCACAAATAACGCTTTTGCGACCAAAAGCTGCCGGGCCACTCCCGAAACCGCGAATTTCCACGGCCCATCCGGAAAAGACAAAGCTGTCGCGCCGGATCGGCGCGGCTTGGCGCGTCTCTTTCAGAGGCGCTTCGCGGTGGCTGAAGGTGGGGCGTGCTCAAGTCCGCGCCACTTGTTTTCCATGGCAGTCCGGCAGTTTGCGAATCTGCCAAGAAACCTCCGGCATTACCTGACTCCATGAAACCACTGCGCATCTTGTTTTCATTCCTGCCGCTTCTTTCCGCCCTTGCGCCGGGTGAGACTGACACGGCCCAAGACTCGCCACGCCGCCTTCCCGCCGTCCGGCAGAAGCCGCTACCACCCGAAATCCAGGCATTGGTTGAGCGGCTCGGCCGCTATCCGCCACATGATTTCAACCGTGATGGCTGGGAGGATCTTTGGCAAAGCGTCTACGGATTCTCCCGCGACGGCCGGAATTTCACCGACCATCTGCAACGCGATCCCGAGGGTGACGCGGATGGTGACGGCGTTTCCAACTACGAGGAAATGTTGGATTTCCGGAATCCGTGGGCAGCGGATTTGCCGGCTCGGCAGTTGACTCCCGAAGAGGCGAAGGCCGCCCGTGCCACCGCCGCCAGGGCGGTCCGGGAAAATGACAGGAAGAAACTCGCCCGCTTTCATGCCCTGCTGGAAGATCGCGCCGCGCTCGTGCGTCCCGCCACTGAGGATAAGGAAAAAGACCGGCAGCCCCAAATGGAAGAGACACCGGAGGAATCCGCGGAAGGGACATCGTTTTACTTCGGGGATGAAATGGAATGGGATGGGGGACTCATGTTGTGCAGTACCGGCGGACCCCGGATCATCGCCACTGAACGCCTTTCCAACGGGCAGTATTTGCTCGCCTGGGAAGGGAATCCGGAAAAGCTGTATGACATCGAATGGTCGGACGATCTGGTCAGTTGGTCCGGCGGCGGAATGGGGCTCCCAACCCTTGCCGGGACCGGCACATGGGGGCAGACATCGTTTTTCAAGAAGCGCTTTTTCAGGGTAATCGAGGATATTAACTCTTCCACCGTGCCCAGTGATCCCCTCGGAGGCAATGGAGCCAGCACGTATGGGGGCAGTGTTTTGATCGATCCGACGGGTACCCTCGCCACCGTTACGGTCAACCTGCCGGCCTATCATCACCCCATCGTCTCACTGCATGTGGATGGCGACTTTTACAGCTTCTGTGACAGGCAAAGCGACGGGACATACACCTGCGCCATCAATCGGGAGCGTCTCACCACCGGTCTGCACAGCACTCACGCCGTCATCCAGTGCCATGTCTCCACCACGGAAAGCCCGGAAAATCCCCAGGGGCCCTCCTCTGTCACGGTGCGCAGCGCCGAGGTTCCCTTCGAAAACACCTGGCACGGACTTACCGGGGTGGGGGCCACCGAACGGGAGATCCGCACCGGTGAGGACGGCTCGCCCCAGTCCACCCTATTCCACGTGGAGTATCCGGCTTTCCATAACTATGACGGGCCGGCGGAGGAGGTTAACTACGCGCTCCGCATCGATAACGACAGTGGCGAGGATGTCTGGTTCGTCGAAGGCAGCGTGCCAGGGCCGGGGCCCGGACAACTGATTGTCGAGTGGGATGGCACGGATATGAGCGGAGCCACACTGCCGGACGGAATATATACCGCCCAATTCTTTGTGGGAGACCACTACTACGGAGCATCCGGAGACATTTACCATGCGGAGCCGATGCTCATACGGAACGGTCCCGCCGAATTCCGCCTGCTCGCCTTGGGGGAAGCGATGCCTCCTCCGCCCGCCGGCGGATGGACTGCGGCGCGGGTGGCGGCCTACCGTCCCGAGTGGTGGAACCAGAAGGGAACATCCGCCGGGGCTGTCAATACCCCCACCGCCTGGGGGCCTTGGGCCGCGCTGGGGAGCGGCCCCACCGCGCTGGTGGGTGGCTTGCAGACCTACATGGACCCGGCAGGCGCCAGGAGATACGAGAGACAGGCCGGTGGCGGGCAAACCGAGCAGCAGATCAAGAAGCAGGTGGTCACGCGGGCGGCGAATTGCAGCGTCCGCTCGTGGGTTTCCAACGGGCGCTTCAATGACGCGCGCCCCTGGGCCGGCGCCAACACAACTCCGGCCAGCGCCTTTGTCACAGGCAATCCGTTCAATACCTACGATGCCGGCTTCCTGATCGGTCACGGAGTGGCCAGCTCCGCCAGCAGCTACGAAGACGCCGCGCAGCAAACCATCAATCTGCCGTCCCAGCACTACTTCCCATTCATCGGTAACCCGGCAACAGGCGATGCCGTCTGGATCAAGAGCGGCCAGATGGCCGAAAAATTCGGTGCGGCAGGCTCAAAGCTCCGCTGGATGTTCGTGGTCACCTGCAATTACCTGCGCGTGGGAGCGCACAACCCGGCGGCAAACCATGACATCTGGACCGACATGAAGACCAATAAAACCCTGCCCATCGGACCCGCCCTGCGCGTGCTCTGCTCATACACCACTTCTGTGGATGTCACCGGCAAATTGGGCCACGCCTTCGCCAAGGGGGCGATGGGGTATGAGCCGGATGATGAAAACATGAACGTGGTGGATGCATGGAACTACGCATGGGCGAATTCGGAGAACAGCAGCGACAAGTCCTATACCAATCCCGGCGAATCAAAGCAAGTTCGCAACGCCCGTTCCGTGTATTGGCCGGGATGCGATGATGATATTATCTCCGCGAAAACCAAAGTGCCTGCTAGCCCGCCTGCGGGCCCGCTCGATCAAGATGATTTACAGGCGACCGACTCCAAATATCCGAATCCATGAAATCTCCATTAACTAGGCCGTTTCTATGGATGTCTGTTCGGTCCTTGGTCGTCACCGTCTTTTCGATGGCGAGTGAAATTATTATTGCAAGTGAAAACAAGCTTCCAGAAATAGAGTTGGTTCCAGAGACGATACTTATGGGCCGCAGCCGCGGAGCGTTCAAGGAAATCACATGGAGTGCGGACAGCCCATGGTTCTCCAAGCCCGCCCCCGTGTGCAAGGTGGTGGAGGGGAAGTGGGATTTCGCCAAGCTGCGGAAAGCGGCTGAGGAGATGAATATGGTGAAAGTGTATGGCGGTGGGCCGCGGGATCCGTTCCGTTACAAACTTCCGACCTCGGACCCGTTCACGAAGACCGCATCAGGAGAACCTAGAATCGGGAAATTTTCATTCCGAATCGCACGGTATAGGGGCTACAATCGGGATGAACATCTCCATCCGATTGTCGAACCGTTGCCCAAGCGTGACGAGTGCGTTGTCATCGCCCGCGAGTGGATGGCCAAACTCGGGATCGACGAGAATGCTCTGGACCGCACAGACAAAGGCCCCGGTGGTTTAAACCTGACATACCGAGTGGACTTGATTCTTGCAAATCATCCGGATACACGTGAACCGGTGGAATATGAGTATGGAGCCACTCTCATTTTCGCCCAACAGATAGGAGGGCTGCCGGTGCTTTGGCATGGCTTCGGCGGTGCTGTGACCTGTGAGATTGGCGATGGTGGGGAATTTTGCTCTCTCTACGGTACCTTGAGCGCTTGGGAAAAGATAGGAGATTATCCGGTGCTCAACCGTGAGGAAATCACCCAAGCTTTGCATGATCGTTTCTTTTGGGTTACGGCGGCTTTCCAATGCGAGAAAGTGGAGATCACCGACGTGCATTTGGAGGCTTACCATGTGAGGGATGATGAAACCCAAAAACACTTTCCTTTAATTTACACCCTGTCCTGCAAGCTCCACGGCGGACCGGACAACGGATACACGGTGGGAATCCGCATCCCCGCACTCAGGCAGCACCGTGACAAGTACGGTCCGCCGCCGCCGCCCTGGACGGGAGGCGCGGTATCCATCGAGACCAAACCGGCGGCGGTGTTGGCGGAGGAACCCGCCGTGCCAGAGCGGGAAGTCCCGGTCGGAAAATAAGCCTCCCACCCCTCCCTCACCCATCAAATCCCCCCGGCCAAACACAATGCGCCCACACCTCCTATCCATCCTCACGGTCAGCATCTCCGTGCTTGCGCCTGCCGCCGGGGAACTTCCGGAGGTAGAGTTGGTGCCGGAGACGATCCTGCTGGGCCGGGCACGCGGAGCGTTCAAGGAACTCCAGTGGAGCGCGGACAGCCCATGGTTCTCCAAGCCCGCCCCCGTGTGCAAGGTGGTGGAGGGGAAGTGGGACGCCTCCAAGCTCAGGAAAGTGGCCGAGGAGCACGGCATGGAAATCGTCTATTCCGGCGGCCCCTTGGATCCTGTGCGCTACAAACTCAAGGTTTCCGACTTGTTCACGAAAACCGCATCGGCAGAACCCAGAATCGGGAAGTTTTCAATTCGGTTGGGCAAGTTCAGCCACACGGAGGAGGATGAACATTTTCATCCGATCGTGAAACCGCTTCCGAGCCGCGAGGAAAGCGTGGCCATCGCCCGCGAGTGGATGGCAAAAATCGGGATTGAGGAGGAGATGCTGGATCGCACCGGCAGTGGTCCAGATGGGTTCGACCTGACCTACCGGCTAAGTGTTATCAGTGGAAATCACCCGATCACACGTGAGCCGGTGAAATATGAAACTGGCGCAACGCTCACGTTTGCCCAGCGGATCGGAGGCTTGCCGGTCCTCTGGCATGGCTTTGGTGGCGCGGTAAACTGCGAAATTGCCGACGGCGGGGAATTTTGCGCCCTCTACGGCACCATGACTCCTTGGGAGAAAATGGGAGACTATCCGGTGCTGACTCGGGAGGAAATCACCCAAGCGCTTAACGAGCGGTTTTTCTGGGTACAGGCCCCATTTATGTGTGAGCGCTTGGAAATCATAAAGGTATTTTTAACGGCCTACCATGTTCGGGATTTTGAGACGCAGAAACATTTTCCGCTTATCTATGCCCTGCTTTGCAAGCTCCACGGAGGGCCGGATGATGGGTATAATCTGGAAATCCGCATCCCCGCGCTCAAACAGCACCGGGACAAGTACGGCCCGCCGCCGCCGCCCTGGACGGGAGGCGCGGTATCCATCGAGACCAAACCGGCGGCGGTGTTGGCGGAGGAACCCGCCGTGCCAGAGCAGGAAGCCACGGTCGCGGAAGAAGCATTCTGAATCCCGCGGTTATGGAATGTTTCCGGCCTCTGACGCGGGTTTCGCGGCGATCAGCAGGAAGGGTGCGGGTCTGCGCGTTCCGGACATCGCATACTTCGCCACGCGCCAGCCGTCCGCCGTCCAATTTGTCAGAAGCGCCCCGGCAGCTTCCGCCTCGTTGTTTCCGCCGGGGTGTCCGGGGTAGCAAACGACCGAAAGCACCCCGCCGGGCCTGAGTGAGGACGCGGCGGCTACGAGGGCGGCGGAGGTTTCCTCCGGGGAGGTGGCCAGCGCGTGATCGCCGCCGGGGAGGTAGCCGAGATTGAACATCACCACCGCGGCCGATTCCGCGGCGACGTGCCCACGCATGCGGGCGTGGGAAAGCGTGTGGAAAACAACCCGCCCGGCGAAGCCCGCGGCTCCGACCCGTGATCGCGCGGACTCGATGGCCTCGGGCTGGATGTCGAATGCGATCACCTTGCCGCCCGGTCCCACGCATTGCGCGAGGAAGGCGGTGTCGTGACCGTTTCCCGCCGTGGCGTCGATGGCGAGATCCCCCTCGCGGATGGCTTCGCGGAGGATCATCCATGCCAGGCGCGTGGGACGCGGGGGAAACTGCGGCGCTTCGTCGTTCACGGTTGCTGTTTTGCTAGAAAAACCCGGATGTCCATGGCGGATTCCGCCGTTTGTCCTTCGATGAGCCACGCCGCGAGGCGATCAGCCATGCCGGGCGCGTAGAGCGAGCCCTTGGAGCCCAGGCCGTTGAAAACCCACGCGCCGCATGGCAACGGGCCGATCAGCGGCTCGCTGCGGCGCAGGATCGGGCGCACGCCGGCTTCGTGCGCGGTGACGGTGAAATCCGCTCCGCCGAGCCTGCGGATGATGGTTTCCACCTTGTTGCGGCCTTCCTCAGTGGGGCGGTTGTCGAGGTTTTCCCATTCGTAGGTGGCGCCTGCCTTGAAGTGTCCGCCGCCGATGGGAACCAGCCAGCCACCGCCGCCGATGCGGATGCTTGACGTGTCCCAGCCTTCCGCGGCGATGGTCAGGATCTCGCCCTTGGCGCAGCGGTGTGGTCCGCAACGACCTGTTAGAAGGCCGGCCGCGCCATCGCAGAGGATGGCCCGGTCATTGAGGGCGTCCGCCCCGACGTCACCCTTCCGATAGATGCCGCGCTCCGTAAAAAAGGCGCGCGAGCCGTCGAGAAACGCGCGGGTGTCCAGCCGTCCGCCGCCGCGCAACATGAGCGCGCCGTGCCAGCCGGGCGCATCCACCGGTTTCCGGCCATCGGCCAGCCATGCGGCGATGTCCGGGCGGCGGGATTTATCGAGCATCTTGGCCCATTCGTCGGCGTTGGATGCCAGACGCAGGACCGGCAGGGGATGCCAGAAACGGGAGCCGAGAGTGGCTTCGATTTTCTGATAGAACGCCACGGCTTCCGGCAGAAACGTGTCGATCCGCGCGCTGGGCTCGAAGTTTTTCCCGGTGACCGGATTGACCAGACCGGCCGCCACGCGGGAGGAGCCGCCCGTTTCCCGGTCAACGATATGGAATGCCTCCCCGCGCTGCCAAAGCCGCCATGCGAGGCAGGTGCCGGCGAGGCCCTGGCCGATGATCATCCATGGAGGCGCGGCGCTCACGGCTTGGGCATGAGCGCCTCGTTGGGATCCTGCCATGCGGGGTCGTGGCCCTTGGCGTAGTTGAACAGATGGCGGTGCGGGTAGGGCGCGAATTCACCGCGCCGCTCTTTCTCCAGGCGCGGCGGGATGGCGTCGTTGAGGGCGCGGGCGACCTTCTGCATCATGTGCAAGGTGAGCTGGCGGCCCTTGCGCGCCTTTTGCACCTGTTTGTGGTTGAGTTGCTCCGCGGAGGCCTCGACCAGTTGGTGGTTGGAAAATCCCCAGCGGTCCATCAGGGAGTCGAGCGGCTGCGGGCCGTGGTCGCGCGTGTCGTCGTGCATGGGCGGGGTGTAGCGGATGGAAACGGCGAGACTAAGCGAAAAATCACCGGCTGATGAGCGTCTCCGCCCGCCAGGGGCCGTTGAGCGGCCGGCGCAGCGCGGACCAATACCACGCGGGCACATCCGTCCAGGTGGCGGCGTTGCTTTCGCTGACGATCCGCTCGTGCACGGTCAGTCGCTGGCCGTCCCCGGTCGCGTGAAACCTCGACCACGTCGTGCCATCACCAAGCCGCACGGTCACCGAATCGCCGGTGTGGTAACCGGCCGCGCGCAGGCAGTCGGCGGCCGGATGCAGCCTGCGGGTGGCCTGGGTGACGCGGCGCATGATGACCTGGTCCCGGTCCCGGCGGAACACGCCGATGGAGCCGGGAAACGATCGGGAGAAAGCGGCTTCCTCGCGTGTCGGTGTCTGCGGTTCGAGCGGCAGGGTGAGTCCGCCGAAGCTGAATGTTTCCGGCATGCCGCCCGCGAGCAGGGGCGGGGCGGGATCGCGTGCCGGGCCTGACAGAAGCAGCGGAGCCATCAGGCAGGCGCAAGCCAGCGCCGGTCTTGCAAGCGGGCTTTCGCCGGATGGGGCCGTGGTTTTCACATGTCCCGCGTGGCGCGGAATCCACAGTGCGAGCGGCGCGATGATGGCGAGGAAACAAATCAGCCCGATCCCGCCATGACCCAGTCCGAGGTGGGGCAGCCTGCCCGTTTCATCCAACGCGAGCAAGGCGGCGCGCACCATGTTGGCCGGGATCACCAGCAGGAATGCGAACATGCCCGCCATCGCGGTGGCCCGCCACGACAGGCGGTGGTAGGCGGCCAGGGCCATCGCGGCGATGAGCCCCTGCCACATCATCCGAACGCCGGCGCAGGCGGGGTCCACTCCCACCAGCGAGCCGGCGATGCCGAGTTCCACGCCGCTTCGCTCCACGGTCACGCCGAATGTTTGCAGCAGGTGTGCCGCACCTCCGGCGGTGGCGAGGCGCAGCGGATAGCCGGCGTAAAACTGGAGCGATGCCACCACCGGCAGCGAGAGCGCCAGCAGCCCGAGCAGCGCGGGCGGACGGTGCATGCCTAACAGAATGCCCGAGCCGGTGACCGCCAGCGCGGCGCGGATCATCGGCGGCGCCACCGGAATGAGCAGCACGGAGAACAACACCATCACCGCGCCCAGTGTCCGGGCGCCGGCGGTGGCTTTCAGGTCCCCTCGGTCCCTCCACGCGAGCAACACGGCCAGCGCCAGCGGAATGAGCCCGTAGGGTTCGTCGCTGCCATCGTCGAGGCGGCGCACATACCAAGCGGCGGACGGCAACAAGGGAAACGCCAGCAGCATCCAGGTGGGCACCCGGGTTTGGAAACCGGCGGCGATTTCGCAAAACCGGCGCGCCACACCCGGTTGGCGGAGCATGATCGAGGGACTCATGGCGGTTTATCCACGACGGCGTTGAAGGGCGAGCAGCACGACCAGCAGTGAGATCAGGCCGATGGCTCCCGGCTCGGGAACGGAGCCGCCCTGGATCACCGGGCCGCCGGGGTCCGGGGAAAGCGCGGCGGTGCTGACTCCCTGCGGCAGTGGCAGCGGCTGCCTGACGGTCCGGACCTCCGCGAGCGTGTCGCGCGGCGTTTCATCCACGGCGACAAACGAGGTGTGCTTGGTGAGCAGCGAGTGTTCGAGGCCGAGCGCGGTGACGGTTTGCACGGTTTCCGGAGTGAGTTTGGCCTCTTCGAGCGAGCGCACGCGCTCCCTGGCCCACAGCACGGGCAGCGCCGGATGATCGAGTCCCTTCGTGGCGGCTTCGGCAAGGTCCATGGATTTCTCGAAGGGTTTTCCATTGCCGGCGATTCCACGGACGATGATGCGGCCGCGCGGCTCGCCTTTCCAAAGCCCACACACCACCAGCGGGCGGGAGGCGAAGAGGTCCGGGTGACGGTGCGGTTCGGTATCGCCGATCTCCACGCCATCGGATTCGATGCGGATCTTGGCAAGCACCGGGCTGGCGATCCGTTTCATGAAAGCCGCTGCGGCCGGAGCGGCTTCCGGACGGGTGGTCACCACCGTGGCCTCGCCCTGTCCGGCGCGGGCAAGCGATTCGATCAACTCGCGGTTGACCGAGGAGCCGATGCCGAAGGCGAACAGGTTGGCCGAGCCGATGTGATCGCGGACCATGGCGGCGGTTTCGGCGTCGGCGGAAACGTAGCCGTCCGTCAGAACAAGCAGCGTCCGCGAGCGATCCCCGCCGCCGGGCAGGGCGAGCGAGCGCTTGAGCGCGTCATTCAGCTCGGTGCCGCCGCCGGCATTCTGGCCGCGGATGAAGGATATGGCGGCGGCGAGGTTTTCCGGCGTGGCGGGCAGCGGCGCTTCCGCGAACAATCCGCTGCCGGAGGCGAAGCAGAGCACGTTGAAGGTGTCCGTGGGTTTCAACCCGGAGACCAGATCTGTTAGGAGGGCGGTGGCCGTATCGAGGGGAAACCCGGACATCGATCCGGAAACATCGAGGATCATGACGTAGTCGCGCGGCGGGATGTGGTCCGGAGTGACGCGCGCGGGCGGCTCGATCTGGAGCAGGAAGTGGTTCCGGTCCTTGCCCCGGTGGAGCAGCAGTCCGGCGTCCACGCGCTCGCCGGCGAGTTTCCAGCGCAGGATGAAGTCGCGGTTCGCGGCGTCCTCGCCCTCGCGGGTGTCCAGGGTGACGAGCGCCTCGTTTCGCGACTTGAAGTCCACGGTCGCCGGATGGCTCGGGCAGGTGGCCTCGGCCAGCGGCAGGGCTGTTAGAAGCGAGACTCGCAGCGAGAGCCGCGCCGGATTGCGCGCGCCCGGCGCGAGGTGCGGATTGGCGGTCCATTGCTCGGCCGCGCCGGTTTGTCCGCCGGTGTATCGCGGGCCGACCACGGTGGGAAACACGAACTCGCAGGTGCCGTCCGCCGCCGGAATCGTCTCGGTCCAATCGATCTCCACGGTGATGTCGTCTCCGGGCAAGAGGTTGGCCACGGACATCTGGAAGACATTCGCGCGTTTCTCCTCCAGCAGCGCGGCGGTTTTGCGCTCGGACTTCGCGGTTTCGTATTCGGCCCTGGCACGGGCGGTTTCGCGGATCCTCGCGGCGATGGTGCGTCCGTTGCTGGTGAGCGTCATGCCGTGTACGGCGGCGCGGGTGGAGCAGGGGAAAACATAAACGGCCTCCACCGGATCGGAGCCGGTGTTTCCATAAGTCTGTCTGAGCTTCACGCGGGCGATGGCTCCCTCGATGGAGACGCTGGCGGACGACGACCTGAGCGGGAAGGTTTCCGCAGCGCGTTGTTCTGTTAGGCCGGCGGCCGACAGTCGCGGAGCGGCGGCGGAACCGGCGGCGATGGGTGCGGCGAGGGCCAGCAGTCCGTAGATGGTGGCCAGGTAGGCGAGGCGGAGCAGTGGTTTCATGGTGTGCTTGGGGTTGACGCCGCCATGCCATCCCCTCCGCGTGAAACGGTGATCAAGGTTGTGTGAAAAAACCGGGAATGTTGATCTCAGTCCCGCACGCCGCGTCGCGCCCCGTAGTGCAGCCGCAGCCCTTCCGCCAGCGCGTCGGCATACTCGCGGAAGATCGATGGCACCATGCGGCCGCCGATTTCACGCAGCCCCCCGTAATCACCGGCGACGAGCCGCGGGTGATCGGCGGTGGAGTTCATCACGTAGGGCTCCATGAAGATCACGGGTCTCTCGTAAAGCCGGTTGGCCAGCAGGTTCCTCGCCCAGAGATAGGGGTGCGCGTTGACCGGCCGCGCGGCGGGCGAGTCCGGTGGATAGGGGAATGGCGGCAGTCCGGAACGCCGCGCGAAAACATCCGCCACCGTGGCGCCCACGGACGCCTCCTCGCCGTGGATGCCGCCGAGGAGTTTATCTAACAAAGAGAAGCGCTGATCGGCCAGCGCCACCTCGCTGTCGGTGTAGGCCCCGTTGAGCAGCAGGTGGAGATGGCTGCGCTCCACCATCGCCGGCGCGCTGGAATCGCCCCACGACTCGGCGTTGAAATGCAGGCACAGGACGAGGTCCGGGCGGATGGTTTCGTTTACCAGCTTGGCGCGCTCGCGGATCTCCGCGGTGCGGTAGAACAAGCGCTCGGCGAGCTTTTGCAGGGCGGCGGGCGAGTCATCGGCAGCGCCGGATGCGGTGGCCTCGGACATTAGCGAGTCGGGCCGCAGCGGAGTGAGCGGTTCGTTTTTCTCCCGCACCAGCGTGATGCGCGCGCCGAGGGCCTCCAGCCGCGGTTTGAGAAGCTGAGCCACCTGCAAGGTCATGTCGCCCTCCCGCACCGGCGGGTGCTCGCCCAGCTTCAGCCAGCGCTCTTCGATGATCGCCCACTCGCCTCCGATGTGACCCGGATCGATGGCGATGTGCAGGCCGTCCAGCGGCTTGCCCGCAGGCGCGGGTGGAAGGTCGGCGGCGGATTTCCAGAAACGGCCCGCCGTTTGCTCCAAGCCGGACGGCGCGAAACGGAGATGGAAAACGGGCGAGTCCGGCCGGTTGCCCGTGCGGATCAAAACGGAGTCCTCGCGGATGTCGATGAACTCCCGCCAAGCCCCGCCGGTCACAAACACGGTGGTGAGGAGTCGCTCGAAATCCGCGCGACTCATGGTGTTCTGATAGGCGTTGAGCCTGCTCCAGTCGGGGACCTCACCGAGCAAGGACAGGGCTTCCCGCCGCGCCGGGGCAGGGGAGGGCCCGGGGTTTTCCGCCGGTGCTTCATCCGGCGGCCGGCGGAGGAGGAAAACGACAAGCGCCGCCAGACCGAGAACGGGCAGGATCAGGGCGGTCTTCCTCGCGGCGGATGGCATTCGCAAATTGGTTTGTCTGGCTGGCCACAACCGTGGATCCTGTCGCGGGGATTGCAACTCATCCCAGCGCATTTGCCATGGCATCCATCCGCATTCTGTTTCTCGGCGACATCGTCGGCGAACCCGGCCGCAAGGCGGTGATCGAACAACTCCCACTCATCAAACAGTCCGAGGAAATCGATTTCATCGTCGTCAACGGCGAAAACTCCGCCGGTGGCAAAGGCATCACCCCGAAGATCGCCATCGACCTGCTGCGCGCCGGTGCCGCCGTCATCACCACCGGCGACCACGTTTGGGACCAGCAGGAAATCGCGGACTATTTCCCCACCGAACCCCGCCTCCTGCGCCCGATCAACTACCCGGAAGGCGCTCCCGGCAATGGCAGCGTGGTGCTCGATACCCCGAAGGGCCGCGTGGCCGTCATGCAGGCTCAGGGCCGCTCGTTTATCCAACCACCGCTGGAAAACCCCTACCTCGCCACGGAAATCGAAGCCGCGCGCCTGCGCGCCGATGGCGTGGGTCCCATCCTCCTGGACTTCCATGCGGAAACCACCAGCGAGAAAATCGCCATGGGCCGCCACCTCGATGGCAAGGTCTCCGCCGTGCTCGGCACCCACACCCATGTCCAGACCGCCGACGAAACAATCTTCCCGGGCGGAACGGGTTACCTGACCGACGCCGGGATGTGCGGCCCCGAGGAATCGGTCCTCGGCCGCACCATCGAATCCGTCGTCTGGCGCTTCAAAACCGGCATGCCCACCCGCTTTCCCATCGCCAAGGGCCCCGTCCGCCTCTGCGGCGCCATCATCGATGTGGATGTGGAAACCGGCGCCTGCCTGGCGATCCGGCGGTTTTCGCATTTGCTCTCCGAGAGGGTTGGAGACCGTTCAACCCGACTCGGTCCGTGAGGCCGGCCGGGCGACTGCCGCTCGGATCGGCGGGTTCTGTTCGTCCGCCCTATGACGGATGCCGAATCAGCCGCTCCACTGGTTTGCGGCGCTTTCCCCGGTTTCAGCCCGATGAGACGCGGACGGAAAGGTTGGGGCTCGCAACCATGGGAAAAATCCCCCATTTTCAGGGCATCCGAAGAATTTTTCTTTTCATCGAGTTTTTTTTTGACAGAGTGGTCGGCTTTGTTAACGTCCGCCCGCTCTTCCCCACAACCTGTCAGGGGTGCCGCGACCAGTCTCTTCCTTTTACGGGACGGCCGCGGTGTTTTTGTCGGGTCGAAGGTGGCGCAACCCATCTCATATCGCTCGTGTAGCTCAGGGGTAGAGCGCATCCTTGGTAAGGATGAGGTCGGGGGTTC
>CAZKQK010000004.1:0-3927 GCA_964554865.1 uncultured Luteolibacter sp.
TCCGCGATGGGGCCGAGGATGCGGGCGGTGGCGATGACCGCGCCGGGATCGGGGGGATCGCCGGATGGTCCGTCCTGTGAACGGGCGAATGCAGATACGGCGAGGAAAGTCAGTATGAGGGATGGTATCGCTTTCATGGGAAGGAAGATTGAATGTGGTCCTTCCTGGTGGACGGGGAGTAAACAAGTCGCACAGAGTCGACCGCAACGGCCTTTAGCCGTTCCCCGAAGGTGGCGGCCTGGACATGCGCCGCCGCCTCCCCGGCCTTTCGGTCGGTTTGGCGGCATCGGTTGCGGTCGATGCCGACCGCTCTATGAGAGGTTGTTTAGTCCCCATCCACCGGAGTGGACGGGGGATTCCATGTCACGTAGCAAGGGACGGCAAGGAAATTATCCGCGCAAATCATCGGCATTCCTGTGCGACAAATCCGATTTCCGGAAAGCGGCCGGTCGTCCAGTCGCCCTGCGGGAGCATTTTTCCGTAACATTCGCACTGGAAAAGCCGTTCCGTTCAGGCAGTCTCCGGACCGGCAAACCCATTGCCCGGTTTTCGGGCCCGGTTTTTTTTTGTCCATCATCAACCGCACACCCAGCACATGACACCGTTTATCGACCGCCGCCGTTTCCTTCGCCAGGCCCTGGCCGCCGGAGCCACCACCGCCATCGCCCCCGCCTGGTTGAACGCCGCGCCGCGCAGGATCGGCCCTTCGGAAAAGGTCAACCTCGCCTGCATCGGCATCGGCAACCGCGGCGAGCAGGTCATCGCCGAATTCGCGAAGACCAAGCTCGCGAACATCGTCGCGCTGTGCGATACGGACCTCGGCGCCGGCCACACCCGCAAAACCCTCGGCGCGCATCCGAAGGCGAAACAGTTCAAGGATTTCCGCGAGATGTTCGACAAGATGGGCCGTGAGATCGACGCGGTATGCATCTGCACGCCGGATTTTTCCCACTTCCCGATCGCGATCCTCGCGATGTCGCTCGGCAAGCACGTTTACGTCGAGAAGCCGCTCGGCCGCACCTTCCGCGAGAACCAACTGCTCATCGAGGCGGAGCGGAAATACAAGGTGGCCGCGCAGATGGGCAACCAGGGGCACTCGGAAGGAAACTATTTCCAATTCAAGGCCTGGACCGATGCCGGCGTGATCAGGGACGTCACCCGCATCACCGCGTTCATGAACTCGAAGCGCCGCTGGCACGGTGAAACCTCCGCCACCATGCTGGAAAAGGGCAAGGGCACCATCCCGGACACACTCGATTGGGACACCTGGCTCGCCGCCACTCCCGAGCGCGATTTCAACAAGAACTACGTCAACGGCCAGTGGCGCTGCTGGTATGAACTCGGCATGGGCGCTCTCGGCGACTGGGGCGCCCATATCTTCGATACCGCCCACGAGTTTCTCAAGCTCGGCCTGCCCGAGGTGGTGGACCCGGTGATGATCAAGGGGCATGACAAACACATCTTCCCGCAGGAATCCACCCTGGTCTTCAAGTTCCCCGCGCGCGGATCGATGCCGCCGGTCGAGATGACATGGATGGACGGACAGGCCAACCGCCCGATCCTGCCCGACCAGTTCGGCGAGGCCGTGGTGGACGGTGACATCCCGCCGCCATCCAGCGGTTCCATCGACACCAAGGAACTGCCACCCGGCAAGGTGATCTATGGCAAGGATCTCACCTTCAAGGGCGGCAGCCACGGCACCCAGCTCAAGATCATCCCGGAGTCCAAGGCCAAGGACATGGCAGGTTCCCTGCCCAAGGTGCCAAGGAGCCCGTCCAACC
Organism: uncultured Luteolibacter sp.; assembly: GCA_964554865.1. Lineage (GTDB taxonomy): Bacteria > Verrucomicrobiota > Verrucomicrobiia > Verrucomicrobiales > Akkermansiaceae > Luteolibacter. The sequence continues at coordinate 1,782 of CAZKQK010000004.1, forward strand.
ACTTCGCCAACTTCCTCAAGGCCGCCAAGGGCGAGGAAACCTGCCGCTCGAACTTCGCGATCAGCGGCCCGCTCAGCCAGGTGATGAACCTCGGCGTGCTCGCCCAATGGCTCAACCGCCCGATCAGGTTCGACCGCGCCACCAACACCATCGCCGGCGACAAAACCGCCGCCGCTTTGCTTGACGGCCCACCGCCGCGCAAGGGTTGGGAGGAGTATTACCGGTTGTGATCCGCAGCCGGTTTTCGGGAACGGCGAAACCGGCAAAATCGCGCGCAGGAAGAGAATGCCGGGGCCTTGCCCGCCGACACCGAAAGGTGCGTTGGGAATCCCCATGCTCTATCTTCGCCTTCCGTCCAATCCGGTTTTGTGATGTTTCAAAAACCGGACATGATGGGGAGGGGGCACCTTGCTGTGCCTCCTCCGCGAATGAAAAGCGCCTGGAAAGCGGCAATTCACTCGCGGCTCAATGGCCAGAAACGACAGCAAGGTCGTTTCTCCTCCGGACGCACCTTGCCCATTTACCCTAGTGCGACGTTTCCCTAATTGCCGTGCGTTTTGGATTGGTATGATTGGGTTATTTGGTTCATGTCGCCCTCTTGATCGCCATGCTCGCGGCACGCCGTAGATACATCTTTTTCACGGTTACGCTGGTTCTTGTTTTTATATGCGTCCTGAACACAAGAGGGCGCCATGAGATGCTCAGGGAACTGAGCTGGATCAGCGCGATGCGCGCCACCGGGACGGAGCAAGGCCCGGACGGATTCACAGTCCGCCGAGCATGCCCTTGAGGTTGCCGAAGAAGCTGTCCAGATCGTCCGGTGAGGCCTCCGCGCCGAGGATGTCGTCGTAGCTGGTGTGATCGAGATGCTCGCCATCGAGTTCGCCGATGAAGGAACTCGGCTGGCAGCCGGTTTCCTGGCCCCACTTCACGCGCTTGGTGCAGTAGGTCATGGTCAGTTGGTCCTGCGCGCGGGTGATGCCCACGTAGAGCAGGCGGCGCTCCTCGTCCTTGGTGCCCTCCGCCACACTGCGCGAGTGGGGGAGGAACCCCTCTTCCAGTCCGACGAGGAAAACGATGGGAAACTCCAGTCCCTTCGAGGCGTGCAGGGTGATGAGTGTGGCTCCCTGTTTCTTCTCCAGATCGTCGTCCTCGCGGTCCGATGCCAGCGCGCTGTCATCGAGGAAAGCCTGGAGTTTCCTGCCCTTGGCGAGGTGGGCGCGCAGCGAGTCGATCACCATCCGGATGCCCTCGCCGCGCTGCTGTTTCTCGTTCTCGGTCTTGCAGCCGCGGCCGATCCATTCAAGGTATTCGATCTCTGTTAGAAGCCCGTCCAACACGTCCGCGGCGTTTTCCCCGGCGAGGTCGATGCGGTTCTTGGCTCCGGCGATGAGGGCGACGAACGATTCGATGCAGCCGCGGGTCTTCGCGCCGAGCGTCTCGGTGAAACGCGGATCGCACAGCACCTGCCAGACCGATTCGTGGTGCTCGCGGCTCCAATCGGTGGCGAGCACGGCGGTGGACTGACCGATGCCGCGGTTCGGCGCGTTGAGGATGCGCAAGAGCGGCACATCCGCCTCCGGGGAGGCGAGGAGCTGTGTGTAGGCGAGCACGTCCCGCACCTCGCGGCGGTCGTAGAAACTCTGCGCGCCCACCATGCGGTAGGGGATCTTGCGTTCGCGCAGCGCGAGTTCGAGCTTGCGGCTCTGGCCGTTGGTGCGGAACAGCACGGCGAAGTCCTCCCAGGTGCGTCCCACGGCGCTGCGGCCGGCCAGGATTTCCTCGGCGATGAATTCCGCCTCCTCGTCATCGCCGGGCATGGCGACGATGCGCACCTTGTCGCCGCCCATGCGGGTGGAGCGCAGGATTTTCCCGCGCCGTCCGCGGTTGTGGCGGATCAGGCTGTTGGCGGTGTGCAGCACCGCGTGGGTGGAGCGGTAGTTTTCCTCCAGCCGGATCACGGTGGGGTCCGGGAAGAAATTCTCGAACTGCAGGATGTTCGCCACCTCCGCGCCGCGCCAGCCGTAGATCGACTGGTCGTCATCGCCCACCACGCAGACATGATGCGGCGGGCCGACGAGCTGCTGGAGAAGCTGCATCTGGAGCGCGTTGGTGACCGTGGACGAGTTCCAGGACACCAACGCGC